>NZ_JBQQCB010000008.1:0-229734 GCF_052246675.1 Nonomuraea sp. KM90
ATCATCCTGGCCAACATCCATCCACGATGGACATCAACCAAAGGAATCCGTCACAATCAATCCATGACGGGGTTGTGCATCATGCACTGGCTTTTAACACACTGTTGAGTTCTCAAGAAACGGACGCGTACACCCTCACCAGAACCACTCACGCGGTCCCCGCTCGGAGGCGCTCATTTCGTTTTGTTGTGCTTCGTTCGTTGTGTCTTAATTCTTTCAGCCGTTCAAGTCCCTGTCAAATTGACCGGACCCGCTCGACCTGCAGAAATTAAGCCGCGCCCCCTTTCGGAGACAACCCCTCTAACTTACCAGCACGTTGACCGATCTGCGAATCGATCTCCGGACCCGCGAGTCTGAAGGGATTGCCGGCGACCACGCCACAACACACCAAAGTCACCGGAGTGAAGGAGGAGGGTTGCGCCGCACCGCGTCGGCTCCTAAAGATTAGCAGCGCTCCCGACCTCTCGTGCCGCTTCGCCGCGTTCTCCGGCAACAGAACGATCACGACCGAACATAGACTCCCCCCGTGAGCAGTAACACGCCGCCAGTGGCGAAGAAGGTCCCTACGGAGCGCACCCATCACGGCGACACCGTCATCGACGAGTACGCCTGGCTGAGCAACAAGGAAGATCCAGACACCACCGCCTATCTGGAGGCGGAGAACGACTTTCTCAAACAGGAGACCGCTCACCTCTCCGAGCTCCAGGAGCAGGTGTTCCAGGAGATCAAGGGCCGCACCCAGGAAACCGACCTGTCGGTGGCCAGCCGGAAGGGCGCGTGGTGGTACTTCACCCGCACCGAGGAGGGCAAGCAGTACGCGGTCTCCTGCCGTGTCCCCGCCGACAGCGACGCGCCCCCGGAGATCACCCCGGGCGTGCGGCTCGAACGGGAGCAGGTGATCCTCGACGGCAACGAGCTCGCCGGCGACAGCCCGTTCTTCTCGATCGGCACCAGCTCCGTCACCCCTGACGGGACGATGCTGGCCTACTCGACCGACTTCAAGGGCGACGAGCGTTTCACGCTGAGGTTCAAGAACCTTGAGACGGGCGAGCTGCTCCCCGACGAGATCGCCGACATCTTCTACGGAGGCGCCTGGTCGGCCGACGGCTCGGCGTTCTTCTACACCCGCGTCGACGACGCCTGGCGTCCCTACCAGGTCTACCGGCACACCCTCGGCACCCAGGAAGACGTGCTGGTCTACGAGGAGAGCGACGAGCGTTACTGGGTGGGCATCGGGCTGACCCGCAGCGAGCGCTACCTCGTGCTGGGCGCCGGCAGCAAGATCACCAGCGAGGTGCGCATCCTCGACGCCAACGACCCCACGGGCGAGTTCCGGGTGGTCCGTCCCAGGACGACCGGCGTCGAGTACGGCGTCGAGCACGCGGGCGACTTCTTCTACGTGCTCCACAACGAGAACGCCGAGAACTTCGAGCTGGCCACCGCCCCGCTCGACGACCCGGCCTCCTGGACCCCGCTGATCGCGCACAGGGACGACACCAGGCTCCTGGAGATCGACGCGTTCTCCGACCACGCTGTCGTGCACTTCCGCCGCGACGGCCTGACCGGCCTGCGCGTGCTCCCCTACAGCTCCGCCGGGGAGACCTGGCGCGAGCGGGTCGAGGCGTCGGAGCGGAACGCGTACGAGATCGACTTCCCCGAGCCGCTCTACGACGTCGGCCCGGCCGGGAACCCGGAGTTCACGACCCGGCGGCTGCGGCTGGCGTACACCAGCATGGTCACCCCGCCCAGCGTGTACGACTACGAGCTGGACACCCACGAGCTGATCCTGCTCAAGCAGCGGCCGGTGCTGGGCGGCTACGACGCGAACGACTACGAGCAGTTCCGCGAGTGGGCCGTCGCCGAGGACGGCACGAAGATCCCCGTGTCCATCGTCAAGCGCAAGGACGCGGCGAAGCCCGCGCCGACCGTCCTGTACGGGTACGGCAGCTACGAGACCTCGATCGACCCCGGGTTCTCCGTCCCGAGGTTGTCGCTGCTCGACCGGGGGTTCGTGTTCGCCGTCGCGCACGTGCGGGGCGGCGGTGAGATGGGCCGGCGCTGGTACGAGGACGGCAAGCTCACCAGGAAGCGCAACACGTTCACCGATTTCGTGGCCGCGGCCAGGCACCTGAAGGCGACCGGCTGGAGCGAGCGGGTCATCGCCAGAGGCGGCTCGGCGGGCGGTCTGCTGATGGGCGCGGTGGCGAACCTGGCGCCGGAGGAGTTCGCGGGTGTCGTGGCCGAGGTGCCGTTCGTGGACGCGCTGAACACCATCCTCGATCCGTCGCTCCCGCTGACCGTGATCGAATGGGACGAGTGGGGCGACCCGCTGCACAACCCCGACGTATACGCGTATATGAAGAGCTACTCACCGTACGAGAACGTGGACGGCCGGCCGTACCCGCCGATCCTGGCGATCACGAGCCTGAACGACACGCGCGTGCTCTACCACGAGCCGGCGAAGTGGATCGCCAGGCTGCGGGCGACCGCGAGCGGCGGGCCGTTCCTGCTGAAGACGGAGATGGGCGCGGGGCACGGCGGGCGCAGCGGGCGTTACGACGCCTGGCGGGAAGAGGCATTCGCGCTCTCCTGGATCATTGAGAGGGGCACGTCATGACATATCAGGCCGACGAGGGGCGCTACGAGCGCCAGCCGTACAACCGCAGCGGGCGCAGCGGGCTCAAGCTCCCCGCGGTGTCGCTGGGCCTGTGGCACAACTTCGGCGACAACCGGCCGATCGAGAACTCCCGGGCGATCCTGCGCCGGGCGTTCGACCTCGGGGTGACGCACTTCGACCTGGCCAACAACTACGGCGTGCCGTACGGCTCGGCGGAGCGGAACTTCGGCCGGATCCTGCGCGAGGACTTCCTGCCGTACCGGGACGAGCTGATCATCTCCACCAAGGCCGGCTACGACATGTGGCCCGGCCCGTACGGCGAGTGGGGCTCGCGGAAATACGTCCTGGCCAGCCTCGACCAGTCGCTCCAGCGCATGGGCCTGGACTACGTGGACATCTTCTACAGCCACCGTCCCGACCCGGAGACGCCGCTGGAGGAGACCATGGGCGCGCTGGACCGGGCGGTGCGCTCGGGCAAGGCGCTGTACGCGGGCATCTCCAACTACTCGGCCGAGCAGACCACCCAGGCCGCGCGCATCATGCGCGAGCTGGGCACCCCGCTGCTCATCCACCAGCCGTCCTACTCCATGATCAACCGGTGGATCGAGGGCGGGTTGCTGGACGCGCTGGAGGAGGCGGGGATGGGCTGCATCGTGTTCTCGCCGCTGGCGCAGGGGCTGCTGACCGACCGTTACCTCGACGGGGTGCCGGCCGACTCGCGCGCGGCCACCAGCAGGTTCCTGAGCGAGGACAAGATCGACCGGGAGCTGGCGCGCGACCTCAACGAGATCGCCGGGGCCCGGGGGCAGACGCTGGCCCAGATGGCGCTGTCGTGGACGCTCAGGGATCCGCGGGTGACGAGCGTGCTGATCGGGGCCAGCAGCGTCAGGCAACTGGAGGACAACGTGGCGTGCGTGGACGGCCCGGCCTTCACCGAGGACGAGCTGCAGGCCATAGACAAGATCACAGGGCTTCGGACCGCTGGAGGTAGGTGAAGGCGGCCCAGCCGGGCAGCACCGGCAGCCAGAAGGTGAGCAGCCGGTACAACAGCACGGCCGAGGTGGCCAGTTCCTTGGGCACCCCGGCCAGCACCAGGCCGCCCACCAGCGCCAGCTCGACCGCGCCCAGACCGCCCGGTGTGGGCGCGGCCGAGCCGATGGCGTTGGCCGTGAGGAAGACGACCGCCACGGCGGTGAAGCTGATCTCGTAACCGAACGCGGCGATGCAGGCGTCCAGGCACAGCACGAACATGAGGGTGATCATGAGTGTGCCGAAGGACGCCTCGATCATCTTGCGCGGCGACTGCAGCACGTCGAGCAGCCTGGGCAGCACGTTCGAGAAGAGCTTGCGCAGCCGCGAGGTCACCAGGCGGCGCAGCGGCGGCACGCCGAGCACCGCCACGACCAGCACCGCGACCGCGAGCAGCACCAGGACGAGCCCGCGCGACGGCGTGAACGAGGTGGCCGTGTTGGAGCCGGTGATGTAGGCGAACAGCGCCAGCAGCGAGATGTGGAAGACCAGCATGATGAGCTGCGAGGCCCCCACGCTGGCCACCGCGCTGGCCGGCGTGATGCCGCGTTTCTGCAGGTAGCGGGTGTTGATCGCGACACCGCCCACCGCGGCGGGCGCGACCAGCTTGACGAAGGAGGAGGCGAACTGCACGAGCACCGTGCGCCAGAGCGGCAGGTGCTCGGGCACGAAGCCGCGCAGCATCAGCGCGGCCGCCACGAAGCTGGCGAACGAGGCCACCAGCGCCAGCCCCGACCAGGCCCAGTTGGCCGTGGTGAGGACGTGGTAGACGTCCACCTGGCTGAGCTGGGAGAGCACGATGTACGCGGCCAGCGTGCTGGCGATGATCGTGATCAGGGTGCGCGGGCGGAACCGTTCGAGGCGGATCTCCTCGACCTTGCTCTGCGGCTTGAGCGCGACGATGTGCTCGCGGATGCCCGGCAGTACGTTCTTGGCCTTCGCCAGCGCCGCGCGGGTCTCTCTGGTCAGCGCGATGCGCTGGAGCAGCGGCATGGCGGCGGCCAGCGCGTCGGGCCCCATCACGGCCGCCGCGGCGCGCACCGAGCGCTCGGGGCCCACGCGCAGTGACAGGTAGGTGAGGAGCTGGGCGACGTCGAGCCGCAGGAGCAGGTCTCCGGCGGCGACCTCGCCGCTGCGCGCGTCGGTGAGCACGACCCGGCCCGACCGGTCGAGGTGGATGCTGTCGCCGGTGAGCCTGCGGTGCGCCAGGCGCTGGATCTGCAGCAGCTCGACCTGCTCCCAGATCTGCGCGAGCAGCTCGTCGTCGATCTCGGCGTCGGGCACCTCGTCGAGCGGGCGGGTCTCGATGTGCTCGTAGGCGAGCAGCGCGGCCTCGGTGCCGATCTCGCTGGTGCCGAGCAGGCGCGGCGTGCTGGCGCCGGCCGCCTGGGCCGCGTACGCCATGAGCGCCTCGCGTTCGAGCTCGGCCCGCAGCGACCTGATCGCCCGGCGCTTGGTCTCGGAGTTGAGCCGGAAGCGCCGCCACAGCCGGTACGGCAGCCCGGCCACCTGCCGGTCGCGGTCGAGCACGGTGACGTCGAGGCTGGAGCCGTCCTTGAGCCCGATGGCGTAGCGGCGGCTGCCCTGGTGGTCGTCCTCGATGCGGCGGGCGGAGATCGGCGCGAACGACAGCTTGCGCAGCGCGGCCACCACGGCGCTGCCCGCCGGCCTGGTGTTGGGGCTGCCGACGCCGTACAGGGTGGCGTAGCCGATGGCCATGCCCACCAGGACCGTGACGATGGCGCTGGGGATCGTGATCTGGCGGCCGGAGAAGAAGGCCAGGATGTAGAGCGCGATGGTGGCCCACATCAGCATCCGCCAGGTGGGGCGGCGGGAGATGCGGACGGCGGTGGCGTACGCGATCACCGAGGTGAGCAGCGTGTTGAGCGGCTCGATCGTCCTGTCGCCGGTGAGCAGCACGCGCAGGTCGTCGACGTTGCCCGCGACGAGCCACTGCCCGAGCAGGAACGACCCGGCCATGCCCACGATGGCGGCGATCAGCCCTTCTGCGACGCGCAGCCCGTCGCGGTGGAAGACCCGCTCGACGGCGAAGGCCACGGGCACGATGAGCACGGCCGCCCCGCCCAGGAACGCGGCGATCCTGCTGAGCAGCGGTACGAGCTCCGCGCCCTCCTTGACGTCGGCCTCGAGCCCGATGAGCGTCTGCTTGGCGACCAGGGCGAGCAGGATGACCGCGCCGAGCACGATGAGCGTGGCGAAGAAGCGCAACAGGTCGGACGGACGGCGCAGGCGCTGGGGCAGCAGCGGCTCTACGACGTAGACGTCGGTTTCCGCGCGTGACTCAGCCACGGCTGGATCCCCCTCCGCGAGGTCCTCCGTGTCATCTCGTTCCCTGATATCGGCCACCGACAGCGATTCTGCACCTTCCCGGCCGAGACCGTACGATCTCTAACTTCCAGTGTCCTCAATCGTCCCCGCAGTAGTCGCACCGGGCAGGCTACACGCTGGAGTTCCCACTGTTCACCTCCGAATTGTTGTAGACGCGTAGACGTAAGCTGTGACCCATGTCGGGTGAATTGAGGGTTTTGGGGGCCTGTCCGCTGGACTGCCCGGATACCTGCTCATGGGTGGTGACCGTCGAGAACGGCCGGGCCGTCAAGATGCGCGGCAACCCCGACCAGCCCTACACCAGGGGCGCGCTCTGCGTGAAGGTCAACCGCTACCTGGAGCACACCCGCGCCGACGACCGCATCCTCCACCCGATGCGCCGCACCGGGCCGAAGGGCTCGGGCCAGTTCGAGCGGATCACCTGGGAAGAGGCGCTCGACGAGATCTCCGTACGGCTGCGCGGCATCGTCGAGGAGCACGGCGGCGAGGCGATCTGGCCGTACCTGGGCACCGGCACGCTGGGCTACCTGCAGGGCTGCGAGGGCGTGGCCGGTCGCCGGTTCTGGAACCTGCTGGGCGCCTCCAAGCACTGGCTCAACATCTGCTCGGCGGCCGGCAACAGCGGCCTGCGGCGGACGAACGGCACCGCGGCCGGCATGGATCCGGAGAACTTCGCGCTCTCCAAGCTCATCCTGCTCTGGGGCACGAACACGCTGACCAGCGGGCACCACCTGTGGAAGTTCATCCAGGACGCCCGCGCGAACGGCGCGCACGTCGTCGCCATCGACCCGATCCGCACCAGGACCGCCGACCAGGCCGACGAGCACCTGGCGATCAGGCCGGGCACCGACGGGGCGCTCGCGCTCGGGCTGCTCAACGTCGTGCTGGCGGAGAACGCGCAGGACGAGGAGTTCCTGGCCGAGCACACCGAGGGCTGGGCCGAATTCCGCGAGGAGATCCTGCGCCACCCGGTCGAGCGAGTGGCGGAGATCACCGGGATCCCGGCCGAGGCCGTCCACAGGCTGGGGACGAGGCTCGCCCACACGCGCCCGACCGCGCTGCGCGCCACCCACGGACTCCAGCGGCACGCGGGCGGCGGGGCCGCGCTGCGCACGATCGCCGCGATCCCCGGCGTCACCGGCGACTGGCGCCACCCCGGCGGTGGCATGGCCTTCTCCACCAGCGACCACGTGCACCTCAACGTCGACAGGCGCGACGACCTGCTGGCCGCGCCGGTGCGCACGCTGGTCATGACGAAGATCGCCTCGCAGCTCGAGTCGGTGAAGTGCCTGTGGGTGTACGCGGCCAACCCGGCCGGCTCCTCCCCCGACTCCAACGCCATCAAGCGGCAACTGGCCCGCGAGGACCTGTTCACGGTGGTCATGGAGCACTTCCCGACCGACACCGTGGACTACGCCGACATCGTGCTGCCCGCGACCATGCAGACCGAGCACCACGACCTGCACGCCGGCTACGGGCACCTCTACCTGCTGTGGAACGAGCAGGCCGTGCAGCCTCCGGGCGAGTGCCTGTCCACGACGGAGACGTTCCGGCGGCTGGCGGCGCACATGGGGATGACGGAGCCGTCGCTGTTCGACTCCGACCTGGAGCTGGCCGAGCAGCTCCTGACGAGCGGGCACCCGTCGCTGGAGGGCATCACGCTGGACCGGCTGCGCAAGGAGGGCTGGGTACGGCTGAACTACCCGCGCCCCTTCGCGCCGTTCGCCGAGGGCTTCCCGACGCGTTCCGGGCGGCTGCGCTTCCCTCCGGCCGGGCAGGCGTACGTGCCGCCGCACACGGCCGCCGCGGCGGGGCGCTCGCCGTACCCGCTGGCGCTGGTCACGCCCGCCTCGCACACGTTCCTCAACACGACCTTCGGCAACAACCCGGAGCTGCGGCGCCGCGCCAAGGGCCCGGTGGTGCTGGTCAACCCGGCCGACGCGGCCGACCGCGGGCTGGTGGCCGGCCAGCGCGTACGCGTGCGCAACGACGGCGGCGAGTTCCTGGCCGACGTGGAGATCAGCGACCGGGTGTCGGCCGGGGTGGTGGCCTCGACGAAGGGCCACTGGCCCAAGCTCACCCCCGGCGGCGCCAACCCGAACGCCGTCGTGGCCGAGCGCGACGCGGACATGGGGCGGGGCCCCGCCTTCCACGACAACCTGGTGGAGCTCACCCCGTACGCCCCCTGACCGGCCCCGCACCCGCCGCCCGCGCATCCTTCCGGGGACGGCCTACAGGGCCAGCTTGTAGCCCACGTGGGAGTCGGTGAAGCCGAGCGAGTCGTAGAAGCGGTGCGCGTCCGTACGGGACTTGTCGGAGGTGAGCTGCACCATCGCGCAGCCGCGCGCCCGCGCCCGGCCGATCGCCCACGTGATCATCCTGCGGCCCAGCCCCTGACCCCGGGTCGAGGCGGCGACCCGGATGGCCTCGATCAGGCACCGCTCGGCCCCCAGCCGCGACAGCCCGGCGAGGTACGTGAGCTGCATCGTCCCCACCACCTTGCCGTCGACCTCGGCCACGATCAGCTCGTCGGCGGGGTTGGCGTCGATCCGCTCGAACGCGACCAGATACCGCTCGTCACCCGGGTCGCCCTCCCGCGCGGCACCCAGGGGGTCGTCGGCCAGCAGCACCACGATGGCCGGCACGTCCTCCCTGCGCGCCGGCCGGAAGATCAGCGACAGCAGGTAGTGGGACTCCATGAGGGCGGGGTTCGACGGCAGGGCCATGACCTTGCCGCTGGGCGTGAAGCCCTTGCGCGCGTAGAGGGCGCGGGCGGCGTGGTTCTGGTCCACGGCCCAGAGGCCGGCCTCCTCGGCGCCGGCGCTCCTGGCCCACTCGACGCCCGCGTCCACCAGCCGGGAGCCCACGCCCGCGCCCCTGGCCTCGGGCGCGACCCACATGGACAGCACGTGCGCGTGCCGCGGCTCCTCCAGCATCATGCACACCATTCCCACGTCGGCGCCGTCGCGCGTGGCCACCCAGTAGCGCGCGTCCGGGTTCGCCAGCCGCTCCGCCCACTTCTCGGGCGGGAACTCGACCTCGCGGCCGTACGAGGACCCGAACGCGTCCGGCGAGTCCCGCAACGCGCGCAGGCGAACCTCCCGCAGCCGCGCGCCTTCGTCCGGACCGAGCTGCACAATGTCGATTTCCCTCATGTCCGAATCATGTCAGGGACAGTTCAGGGTCCGTCCCCGATGCCCCCAGGGTGGGACAAAAGGCAGCATGACGGTATGAACGAAATCAGTCGACGCGATGAGGTCTCGCTGTCCGGCGCCGCTCTCCGGGGCGCCCCTTGGAAGACCGCCGCCATCGGCGGCGGTGTCGTGTCCGCCGCCAGCTTCGGCATGGGCGTGCTCACCGGTGGCGGCGACCTGGTGTGGGCCCTGGGCCTGGGCGTCAGCCTGTTCGCCCTGATCGCCGCCATCGGTTCGGTCTCCAAGCCGAACGAGGGCGACCGGGTCACCCGCCAGGCCCGGCTCTGGTCGCTCAAGCATCCGTGGAAGTTCGCGCTCCTGCCGGCCGGCATCACGGCCGTGCTGGACTATCCGGTGCAGCTCGTGCTCGACGGCGAGGGCGTCTTCGGCTCGGCCTTCGACGCCCTGTGGCACGGCGCGCTCGTCTACCTGATCGCCGGCATCCTGACGCTCACGATGCAGGGACGAGCGCGATCGGGCCAGTGACCCCCGATCAACCCGCGGTGGCCTCCCTCTCGGCCTGGCTCCTGCAGACGCAGAACTCGTTGCCCTCGGGGTCGAGCATGGTGACCCAGCCGGTGCCGTCGGGCTTGCGCAGATCGTCGAAGACCGTCGCGCCCAGCCCGACCAGCCGCTCGACCTCCTGGTCACGAGTCCTGCCCTCGGTGCCGTTCACGTCGAGGTGCACCCGGTTCTTGACGGTCTTGCCCTCCGGCACGCGGATGAACAGCAGGAACGGATCCTGCTTCGTACGCAGCATGACCTCGTCGTCCCCCGGTTGGTCCCCCTCGCCCAGGGGCAGGCCCGTGGCCTTGCTCCACCAGCTGGCGATCTCGTAGGGGTCGGCGGCGTCGATGGTGACGGCATGAATCTCGATCATGAGGCCACCCAATCGCGACACCACCAAAGGCGTCAAGCCAGTGTTCGCAGCCCGATGACGCCGGCCAGGATCAGGGCGATGGAGATGAGCCGGGGCAGCGACACCTCGTCCCCCATGGCGATCATGCCCAGAATCGCGGTGCCCGCCGCGCCGACGCCGGTCCAGACGGCGTACGCGGTGCCCACCTCGAGCGACTTGAGCGCGTACGAGAGCAGCCCGAAGCTCAGCACGGCCGTGACCAGGAACGACAGGGCCCACCACAGATGGGTGAAGCCGTTGCTGAGCTTGAGCGAAAGGGCCATGGCGACCTCGAAGACGCCGGCCAGGAAAAGGACGATCCACGCCACGATGCGACTCCCTGAAGACGAGACTGACACGGTGCGTCGTCTTGGCGTTCCGGGTACGGCGCGTCTCGTCCGGGAGTCTTTTCAGCTCATCTGAGTGAACGTCGCAGGTAGAGCGATCATTCCCACCAGATCGTGACCCACCGGTCACGGGGCACCGGCCACATGCCGAGCTCCAGCACCGTCGCCGCCATCTCATCGGCCCTGGCGGGATCGAGGCAGACCCGCCGGCACGCGCTGGCGGCCAGCTCCTCCAGCGACGTGAAACGTTCCAGAGGGGCTTCCCTCTCCTCCACCCGCACCGCGAACCCGAGCGCCGCCGCCAGCGCCACGCAGTCCTCCGCGATGGGCCGCACCGGCCGGTCCACGCCGTGGAAGTGCTGCCACAGGGGCGCCATCCAGCTCATGGGATGGCGGTGCGGCAACTCCAGGACCACCCTGCCCTGCGTACGGGCGTCGAGCGCGCGCAGGAAGTCGGCCAGGTCGGGCACGTTGTAGACCACGTGCGCCGCCACGGCCGCGTCGGCCATCGGGACCTGGTCGGACACGTCGGGCCAGCGGCCCACGACCGTCGTCACCGGCACGCCCAGCTTCTCCGCCCGGGCCGTCAGCCCCTCCAGCATGGAGGCCGAGGTGTCCACCGCGTAGAGATGCCCGATGCGCCCGTGCAGCGGCAGGGACGCGGCCCCCGGGCCGGAGCCCACGTCGAGCAGCGTGCCCTTGTGGGGAAGGCCCTCGGACAGGCGGGTCATGGTCGGTCCGTCGTCAGGCTCGGTCAGCGCCCTGTCGGTACGGGTGCCGAACCTTTCGGGCGAATGACTCCACGGGTCCACGGGAGCCTTGGCCAGGATCTCGTCCGGAATCGCCCAGGATTCCAGTCGCTCTCGCCATCGTGCGGCGAGTTCTTCGGCGTCCATGGAGACGAGCATGCCATGCATAGCCTGGGTTACCCGCGGGTAGCATTTCAGAGTAAGGTTACTCACCAGTACAGAAGCCTCGGTTCAAGGAGATCGACGCCCATGGGCCACTACAAGAGCAACGTGCGTGACCTGGAATTCAACCTTTTCGAGGTGTTCGGGAGACGCGAGATCCTCGGCACAGGGCCATTCGCCGAAGTGGACGAGGATGTCGCCCGCAGCGTTCTGGACGAGATGAGCCGGCTCTCCACCGGCGTGCTCGCCGACTCCTTCGAAGAGGGCGACAGGCACCCGCCCGTGTTCGACGCGGCCACCGGCTCCGTGAAGGTCCCCGAAGGTTTCAAGAAGTCCTACAAGGCGCTGGTGGAGGGCGGCTGGGCGCACCTCGACCTGCCCGCCGAGCTGGGCGGCCCGGGCATCCCGCGAAGCCTGGCCTGGGCCACGGCCGAGATGGTGCTCGGCGCGAACCCGGCGCTCTACATGTACGCCGCGGGCCCCAACTTCGCCTACACCCTGTGGAAGGTGGGCACGCCGGAGCAGAAGCGCTTCGCCGAGCTGGCCATCGAGCACAACTGGGGCGCCACCATGGTCCTCACCGAGCCCGACGCGGGCTCCGACGTGGGCGCCGGGCGGACGAAGGCGGTCCAGCAGCCCGACGGCACCTGGCACATCGAGGGCGTCAAGCGCTTCATCACCAGCGCCGAGCACGACATGTCCGACAACATCTTCCACCTCGTGCTGGCCCGGCCCGAGGGCCACGGCGCCGGCACCAAGGGGCTGTCGATGTTCCTGGTGCCGAAGTACCACGTGGACCTCGAGACCGGCGCGCTCGGCGAGCGCAACGGCGTCTACGTCACCAACGTCGAGAAGAAGATGGGCCTGAAGGTCTCCACGACCTGCGAGCTGACCTTCGGCGACAAGCACCCGGCGATCGGCTGGCTGGTCGGCGACGCGCACGAGGGCATCAAGCAGATGTTCATGGTGATCGAGCACGCCCGCATGATGGTCGGCACCAAGGCCATCGCCACGCTCTCCACCGGCTACCTGAACGCCCTGGAGTACGCCAAGGCCCGCGTGCAGGGCGCCGACCTGACGAGGATGACCGACAAGACCGCTCCCCGGGTGACCGTGACCCACCACCCGGACGTGCGGCGCGAGCTCATGCTGCAGAAGGCGTACGCCGAGGGCATGCGGGCGCTGGTGCTCTACACGGCCACGTTCCAGGACACCCTGCTCATCGACCCGGACGACCGGCACGCCCAGCAGATGAACGACCTGCTGCTGCCCATCGTGAAGGGCGTCGGGTCGGAGCGGTCGTACGAGCTGCTCTCCCGCTCCCTGCAGACGCTGGGGGGCTCCGGCTACCTGCAGGAGTACCCGATCGAGCAGTACATCCGGGACGCCAAGATCGACTCCCTGTACGAGGGCACGACCGCGATCCAGGGCCTCGACCTGTTCTTCCGGAAGATCCTGCGCAACCAGGGCGCGGCGGTCGGCTCGCTGCTGGCCGAGATCAACGAGTTCGCCGGCTCCGAGGCGGGCAACGGCCGGCTCAAGGAGGAGCGCAAGCTGCTCACCGAGGCCGCCGCCGAGGTCAAGGCCATGGGCGACACGATGGCGGGCTGGGCGCTCGGCTCGCTGGAGGTGCCCCAGGAGGTCTACAAGGTCGGCCTGAACACCACCAGGTTCCTGCTCTCGCTGGGCGACCTGGTCATCGGCTGGCTGCTGCTGCGCCAGGCCGAGGTGGCCCTGGCCAAGCTGACCGAGGACGAGGACCCGTTCTACCTGGGCAAGGTCGCCGCCGCCTCGTTCTTCGCCAAGACCGTGCTGCCCCGGCTGTCCGCCGAGCGGCGCGTGCTCGCCTCCACCGGCCAGGAGCTCATGGAGCTCCCCGAGGAAGCCTTCTAGGACCACCACCTCTGCCACCCGCGGCAGTCACACCGGCCGGGCGCCCGCATCCGTGCGGGCGCCCGGCCGTCGTTGTGTCGGCCCGGACACAGTCACCGGATCCGGGGACGGGTAACGTCCCGGCCATGAGTTCGTCTTCACATGACCATCCCCTGCCTCCTCCGCGCATCGAGGAGGTGTCGGACGGCGTGTACGCATATCTCCAGCCTGACGGGAGCTGGTGGATCAACAACACCGGGTTCCTGGCCGGCCGGCGCGGCGTCGTCGTCGTCGACGCCTGCTCGACCGAGCGCCGCACGCGGGCCTTCCGCGAGGCCATCGGCAAGGTCAGCGACCGGCCGATCACCACTTTGGTCAACACCCACCACCACGGGGACCACACGTTCGGCAACTGGCTGTTCCCCGAGGCCACGATCGTCGGGCACGAGGGCGTACGCGAGCAGATCATCGCCGACGGCGTCCCCGCCTACCGCGCCGCGTGGTCGCCCGAGGTCGAGTGGGGGAAGATGGAGATCGCGCCGCCGTTCCTCACCTTCACCGACCGGGTCACCCTGCACTCCGACGACCTGCGCTGCGAGGTCAGGCACGTCGGGCACGCCGCGCACACGACCAACGACTCCTACGTGTGGATCCCGGAGCGGCGGCTGCTGTTCTCGGGTGACCTCGTCTTCAACGGCGGGACGCCGTTCGTGCTGATGGGCTCGGTGGCCGGTGCGCTGCGGGCGGTCGAACAGCTCAGGGAGCTGGGGGCGGAGACCATCGTGCCGGGGCACGGCGAGGTGTGCGGGCCGGAGGCGTACGAGCCGGTCGAGGGCTATCTGCGCTTCGTGCAGGAGACCGCCCGGCGGGGCAAGGAGGCGGGGCTGACGCCGCTGGAGACGGCCAGGGAGACGGACCTGGGCGAGTGGGCGGGGCTGCTGGACGCCGAGCGCATCGTGGGCAACCTGCACCGCGCCTACGCCGAACTCGACGGGCAGCCCCTCGGCGCGCCGATCGACCTGGTCACCGCCGTGCTGGACATGATCACCTACAACGACGGGAAGCCCTTGTCGTGTCTCGCCTGAGATGCGACGGGTGTGATCAACGATAGTCGGGTATGACCGAGGCTGTACTCGCCGTTTGCCTGGAGGTCGTCATGGGTGTCGGGGTCAGCATCTTCTTCCTCACGCTCGGCGCCATCCTGAGGTTCGCCATCGAACCCGACGTGTTCGGTCAGAGCGTTCACATGGACGTCGTGGGCGTCATCTTCATGATCGTCGGCGGCGTGGGAGTGGTGCTGAGCATCGTGCTGGCCCCGAGGCGGGGCCAGACGTCCGACCACAGACTGATGCACCGCGAGAACAACCCGCCTGACCTCTAGAGGCTCAGCTGCACGGCGGCGCGGGTCGCGAGGATCGGCTTGATGTGCTGGGCGATCACTGCCTGGTGGTCGGGGTGGTCGCGGTAGACGAGGTAGTCGTCGAGGCTGTCGAAGTCCGCAACCACGCCGTAGTCGTGGTTGCCCTGGTTGATGAGCGCGTCGGGGCCCACCGTGTAGGAGCGCAGCTGCGGGATGAGACCCGGCAGTTTGCGCAGCTCGGCCGTCACCGCGGCCTTCTGCTCGTCGGTCGCGTCCTCGGTCCAGGTGAACAGCACGATGTGGCGAATCATGCGAGTCACTTTATCGATGTATCTGATCCGGGCCTCGCGCACTCTGACGTGATCGGGGTGCGGGCGTCCCCACCGTACGGCGATCGCCGGGGGAGGGGTCCTCCCGGCGGTCGCCGTACCCGGTCCGGAGGTCAGCTCCAGGCGAGCATGCGGATGGGGTCCTCCAGCATGGCGCCCACGTCGCGCAGGAACAGCGAGCCCAGCTCGCCGTCCACGATCCGGTGGTCGAAGGAGAGCGACAGGGTCGTCACCTTGCGGACCGCCAGCTCGCCGTCCACCACCCACGGCATGTCCCTGACCTGGCCGAAGGCGAGGATGGCCGACTCGCCGGGGTTCAGGATCGGAGTGCCGCCGTCCACGCCGAACACGCCGACGTTGGTGATGGTGATGGTGCCGCCGGACATCTCCGCCGGTTGCGTACGGCCCGCCCGGGCCGTCTCCGCGAGCTGGGCCAGTCGCCTGGCCAGGTCGGGGAGCGACAGGGCGTGCGCGTCCTTGACGTTGGGCACCACCAGGCCGCGCGGGGTGGCGGCGGCGATGCCCAGGTTCACGTAGTGCTTGACCACGATCTCCTGGGCCGCCTCGTCCCAGGAGGAGTTGATCATCGGGTGCCGCCCGACCGCGGTCAGGACGGCCCTGGCCACCAGGAGCAGCGGGGAGACCTTGACCTCGGCGAAGTCGGGGAGCGCTCGCAGGCGGCGCACCGCGTCCATGGTGCCGGTCATGTCCACCTGGAGGAACTCGGTGGCGTGGGGGGCGGTGAAGGCGCTGGTGACCATGGCTTGGGCGGTCATCTTGCGTACGCCCTTGACGGGGATGCGCTCTTCCCGCTCCCGCGGCTGCGGAGCCGCCACGGGGGCCTGCGCGGGGGCCTGGGCCGCCGCCTGGATGTCCTCGCGGGTGATCGAGCCCTGCGGGCCCGTGCCGGTGACGGCGGTCAGGTCGACGCCCAGGTCCTTGGCCAGCTTGCGGACCGGGGGCTTGGCCAGGACGGCCACCCGGCTGGGCAACGGGGCCGCCGGTGCCGGTGCCGGTTCGGGGGTCGGGGCCGGGGCCGGTTCGGGGACCGGAGGGCCGTCCACCTCCACCCGGGAGGGGTTGGCGACCGGGTTGGCCGGGACGCCGGGGGACGGTTGCCTGCGGGGGCGGCGTTTGGTGGCGCCGGTCTTGACGCCGTAGCCGACCAGGACCGCCTGGCGTTGCTCCTTGGGCGCCGGGCTGCCGTGGGCGCCGGGCTCGACCGCGCCCTCCGCCGGCGGCTTCGGGACCATGTCGTCCGCCAGGGCCTCCAGCCTGCCCGCGGCACCGCTCTCGGCCCCGGCGCCTGAAACGGCGGCCGGGGCGGTGACGGCCGGAGTGGTGGCGGCCGGAGTGGTGGCGGCCGGGGCAGCGCCGGTCGGGCCGGGGGTTTCGCCGGGCTCGGTGGTGTCGACGGCGATGATCGGGGCACCGACGTCGACCGTCTGGCCCTCCTCGGCCATCAGGCCCGCCACCACGCCGTCCCACGGGATCGGCAGCTCGACGATCGACTTGGCCGTCTCGATCTCCACCACGATCTGGTTGACCTTGACGTCGTCACCGGCCTTGACGTGCCAGCGGACGATCTCCGCCTCCGTCAGGCCCTCGCCGACGTCCGGGAGCTTGAACTCGCGTCGCATTGACAACCCCTCAGTATCCGAAGGTCCGGTCGACGGCGTCGAGCACCCGGTCCAGGTCGGGCAGGTAGTGCTCCTCCAGCTTCGACGGCGGGTAGGGGGTGGAGAAGCCGCCGGTCCGCAGCACGGGCGACTCCAGGTGGTAGAAGCACTGCTCGGTGATCCTGGCCGCGAGCTCGGCGCCGAAGCCGCTGTTGACGGGCGCCTCGTGCACGACCACGACCCGCCCGGTGCGGCGCACGGACTCCATGACGACCGGCTCGTCCAGCGGGTTGAGCGAGCGCAGGTCGATGACCTCCAGCGAGCGCCCGTCGTCCTCGGCGGCCGCGGCGGCCTCCAGGCAGGTCTTGACCATGGGCCCGTAGGCCAGCAGCGTGACGTCGCTCCCCGGCCGCACCACCTTGGCGGCGTGCAGCGGCGACCACCAGTCGGTGGAGGCGGTGTCGATGTCGGCCTTCTCCCAGTAGCGGCGCTTGGGCTCGAAGAAGATCACCGGGTCGTCACTGCGGATGGCCTGCTGGATCATGGTGTACGCGTCGGCCGGGTTGGAGCAGGCGACGACGCGCAGGCCGGCCGTGTGGGTGAAGTACGCCTCCGGCGACTCGCTGTGGTGCTCGACCGCCCCGATGCCGCCGCCGCACGGGATGCGTACGACGACGGGCAGCTTGATCGCGCCGAGCGAGCGCATCGGCATCTTGGCCAGCTGGGTGATGATCTGGTCGGCCGCCGGGAAGACGAACCCGTCGAACTGGATCTCGCACACCGGCCGGTAGCCGCGCAGCGCCAGCCCGATCGCGGTGCCGATGATGCCCGACTCGGCCAGCGGCGTGTCGATGACGCGGTCCTCGCCGAAGTCCTTCTGCAGGCCGTCGGTGACCCGGAACACGCCGCCCAGCTTGCCGACGTCCTCGCCCATGATGAGGACCTTGGGGTCGTCCTCCATGGCCTTGCGCATGCCTTCGTTCAGTGCCTTTGACAAGCTGAGAACGGTCACTTCTCGAACCCCTCCAAGTACGCGGCGAACTGGGCGCGCTCCTGGTCGATCAGGGCGTGGGGCTCGCTGTAGACGTGGTCGAAGATGTCGAGCGGCTCGGGGTCGGGCATGGCCAGGCAGCGCCGGCGCAGGTCGGCGCCGAGCTGGTCGGCCTCGGCGTCCACCGAGTCGAAGAACGCCTGGTCGGCCTGCTCGTTCTTGAACAGGAACGACTTGACCCGCTCGATCGGGTCCTTGAGCTTCCACGCCTCCAGCTCGCTGGCCACCCGGTAGCGCGTGGGGTCGTCGGTCGTGGTGTGGGCGCCCATCCGGTATGTGTACGCCTCGATGAGCGTCGGGCCCTGCCCGGTGCGGGCGGCTTCGAGCGCCTTGCGCGTCACCGCCAGGCAGGCGAACACGTCGTTGCCGTCGACCCTGATCCCGGGGAACCCGAAGCCGGAGGCCCGGCGGTAGAGCGGGATACGGGTCTGCTTCTCCAGCGGCTCGGAGATGGCCCACTGGTTGTTCTGGCAGAAGAACACGATGGGGGCGTTGAAGACGCTGGCCCAGATGAACGACTCGTTGACGTCACCCTGGGAGGTGGCGCCGTCGCCGAAGTAGACGATGGTGGCGGCGCTGGCGTCGTCGCGCTGGATGCCCATCGCGTAGCCGACCGCGTGGAGGGTCTGGCTGCCGATCACGATCGTGTACAGGTGGAAGTTGTGCTCCTTGGGGTCCCACCCGCCGTGGTTGACCCCTCTGAACAGGCCCAGCAGCTTCACCGGGTCCACGTCCCTGCACCACGCCACGCCGTGCTCGCGATAGGTCGGGAAGGCCATGTCGGAGTCGGTCAGCGCGCGGCCCGAGCCGATCTGGGCCGCCTCCTGGCCCAGCAGCGAGGCCCAGATGCCCAGCTCGCCCTGCCGCTGCAGCGCCACCGCCTCCAGGTCGATGCGCCGGACGAGCATCAGGTCGCGGTAGAGCGACCGGATCTCCTCCGGGGTCAGGTCTATGTCGTAGTCGGGATGCTCGACCCGCTCGCCCTCCGGGGTGAGCAGCTGGACGAGCTCCGGGGGTGCGTCCGCACCGCGAGAGGCGTCGATGGTCATGCCACTCCTGCTGGTCGGGGCCGGTGTCGATGGGGTTGCCACGTGGCCGGCCTGCCTTGCGACGAACCGGGAGGTGGAGGTTCGTCAGCGTTTGGGGCCATCGTGGCAGACGTCACAGCCCTGTGCGCAAGCCCCATGTCCTCCCCGTTCCCGTTGTGTTCGCAGCCACACGCGCCGGTAGGCTGTGCTTCCCATTCACCCACCGCTCCCAGGAGGAACGCAGTGGCCCGCGTCATCGTGGACGTCATGTTGAAGCCCGAGATCCTCGATCCGCAGGGCCAGGCGATCGCCAGGGCGCTGCCCAGGCTCGGCTTCTCCGGCGTCTCGGCCGTGCGTCAGGGCAAGCGCTTCGAGGTCGAGATCGACGGTCCGGCCGACGATGCGGCGCTGGACGAGGTCCGCAAGATGGCCGAGACGCTGCTCGCCAACACCGTGATCGAGGACTACAGCGTCCGGGTTGAGGGCTAAGTCACATTTGGCGCCCTGTTTTCCCCTGGGGCGGTTAAAGTGAGGTTCCGACGTGCCACAATGCCACGGGCGTGCCAACACTAAATAACAACAACGTGATTTTGCGGTTAGCCCCGATTTCTCAGGGAAACCTACTCCAGGTGACATTCTGGCGCCCGGAGGAGTCCGGTGGATATTGAGTTCTCGTTGGCACTGCCCCGGGATGCGATCGGCATACCGATGGTCAGGCGAGTGCTTGGTGATGCCATGCGTTCACTCAACGTGAGCGAGACCTGCATCTCCGACATGCTCCTCGCCGTGTCCGAGGCGTGTTCCAATGCGGTCCGGCATGGAGGGCCGGCCAACCGCTACGAGGTTACGGCGGCGATCGGGTCCGGCCAGTGCGACGTGCGCGTCGCGGACAACGGTGACGGCGTCCCGTCGATGCCACCGCACTTCCCCCCTCCCGACACCGAGAACGGCCGCGGCCTGCTGATCATGCGCTCCGTGGTCGACGAGATCTCCTTCGGCGTCACGCCTGGCCGCGGCACCACGGTCCACCTGCGCAAGCTGCTCGCCTGGGACGACGGCGCCGAGGCCCGTCCCCGCGAGCTCGCCGCGGTCTGACCTGGTCGTTCGATCGGCGGCTGCGCTGCTCCGGGCCGATGCGGACCATGTGTGAGCACCCGATAACCTGATTACACCGCCGTCCACCCCGATCGGACGGTGGCGCGCGCATTCCTCCGGAGGGGACGACTGTCATGAGCGCTGCCCGTGTGGGCGTAGTCACGTTTCCAGGAACTCTCGACGACCAGGACGCAGCCAGAGCCGTACGCCTCGTGGGCGCGCAGGCGGTCCCGTTGTGGCACGCCGACCACGACCTCAAGGGGGTCGACGCCGTGTTCCTGCCCGGCGGCTTCTCCTACGGCGACTACCTGCGCTGCGGCGCCATCTCGCGCTTCGCGCCGCTCATGGACGAGCTCGTGCCCGCCGCCAGGGCGGGGCTGCCGGTGATCGGCACCTGCAACGGGTTCCAGATCCTGTGCGAGGCGCACCTGCTGCCCGGCGCGCTGACCCGCAACGCCTCGCTGCACTACGTCTGCCGTGACCAGCGGGTCAGGATCGAGCAGACCGCGACCGCGTGGACCAACTCGTTCGAGCAGGGCCAGGAGATCGTGCTGCCGATCAAGCACGGCGAGGGCCGCTACGTGGCCTCCGAGGACACCTTGGCCGCGCTCGAAGCGGGCGGTCACGTGGTCGTCCGCTATGCCGGCGGCAACCCGAACGGCTCGCTCAACGACATCGCCGGCATCCGCAACGAGGCGGGCAACGTGGTCGGCCTCATGCCGCACCCGGAGCACGCCGTCGAGGAGCTGGTCGGCGCCCCGAGCACCGACGGGCTCGGCTTCTTCACCTCCATCCTGAAGAACCTGGTGAACGCATGACAGACAGTGTGAAGCGGGCGGCGGAGACTCCCGACGAGCCGATGCCCTTCGCCGAGCTGGGGATGAAGCAGGACGAGTACGACCGGGTCAAGGAGATCCTGGGCCGCCGTCCGACCGGCTCCGAGCTGGCCATCTACAGCGTCATGTGGTCCGAGCACTGCTCGTACAAGTCCTCCAAGGTGCACCTGAAGCAGTTCGCCACCAAGGCGCCCAAGTCCGAGGCGCTGCTCGTGGGCATGGGCGAGAACGCCGGCGTGGTCGACATCGGCGACGGCTGGGCGGCCACGTTCAAGATCGAGTCGCACAACCACCCGTCCTACGTCGAGCCGCACCAGGGCGCGGCCACCGGTGTCGGCGGGATCGTCCGCGACATCATGTCGATGGGCGCCCGCCCGATCGCCGTCATGGACGCGCTGCGCTTCGGCGCCGCCGACGCCGTGGACACGCGCCGGGTGCTGCCCGGCGTGGTCGAGGGCATCAGCAGCTACGGCAACTGCCTGGGCCTGCCCAACATCGGCGGCGAGGTCGCCTTCGACCCCTGCTACATCGGCAACCCCCTGGTCAACGCCCTGTGCGTGGGCCTGCTGCGCAAGGACCAGATCAAGCTGGCCACCGCGCCCGGCCCGGGCAACAAGGTCGTGCTGTTCGGCGCGTCCACCGGCCCCGACGGCATCGGCGGCGCCTCGGTGCTGGCCAGCGCCACGTTCGAGGACGAGTCGCAGGCCAAGCGCCCCGCCGTGCAGGTGGGCGACCCGTTCATGGAGAAGCTGCTCATCGAGTGCTGCCTGGAGCTGTACGCGGCCGACGTGGTCGTGGGCATCCAGGACCTCGGCGCGGCCGGCGTCTCCTGCGCCACCACCGAGCTCGCCGCCAAGGGCACCGGCGGCATGAAGGTCGACCTCAACCTGGTCCCGCTCCGCGACCCCTCGCTCAGGCCCGAGGAGATCCTCATGAGCGAGTCCCAGGAGCGGATGATGGCCGTGGTCCGGCCCGACGACATCCCCGCGTTCATGGCGATCTGCGAGAAGTGGGACGTGCCCGCCACCGTCATCGGCGAGGTCACCGACACCGGCCGCCTGGTCATGACCTGGGACGGCGAGACCATCGTGGACATCCCGCCGGGCACCGCCGCCGACGAGGGCCCCGTCTACGAGCGCCCCTTCCACGAGCCCGCCGGCCAGGCCGCGCTCAACGCCGACACGCCCGACCGGCTGGAGCGGCCGACCGACCTGCGGGAGACGCTGCTCAAGCTGCTCGCCTCGCCCAACCTGGCCTCCAAGGAGTGGGTGACCTCCCAGTACGACCGCTACGTCCGCTCCAACACCGTGCTGGCCCAGCCGGCCGACGCGGGGATGGTGCGGATCTCCGAGGTCATGGCGGGCGCCGAGCCGACGACGCGCGGCATCGCGCTGTCCACCGACGGCAACGGCCGCTACGCCAAGCTCGACCCGTACGCGGGGGCGCAGCTCGCGCTCGCCGAGGCGTACCGGAACGTGGCCGTGACCGGCGCCAAGCCCCTGGCCGTCACCAACTGCCTCAACTTCGGCTCCCCCGAGGACCCGGAGGTCATGTGGCAGTTCGCCGAGGCCGTGCGCGGCCTGGCCGACGCCTGCCGGGCGCTGGGCGTGCCGGTGACCGGCGGGAACGTCTCGTTCTACAACCAGACCGGCTCGACGGCCATCCACCCGACGCCGGTCGTGGGCGTGCTCGGGGTCATCGAGGACGTGGCCAAGCGGGTGCCGTCCGGGTTCGTCGCCGAAGGGCTGCGGGTCGTGCTGCTCGGGGACACCCGCGAGGAGTTCGGCGGGTCCGAGTGGGCGCACGTCGCGCACCGCCACCTGGGCGGGCTGCCGCCGCAGGCGGTCCTGGAGGCCGAGCAGGCGCTGGGCACCGTGCTGGTGGAGGCGGCGCGCCGGGGGCTGCTCGAAGGGTCGCACGACCTGTCCGACGGCGGCCTGGCCATCGCGCTCGCCGAGTCCTGCCTGGCGAGCGGCGTCGGGGCCAGGGTGGAGCTGAGCGGTGACGCGTTCACCGACCTGTTCAGCGAGTCGGCCTCGCGGGCGCTCGTCGTGGTCCGGCCGGAGGCGTACGACGAGTTCGCCTCGCTGTGCGGGCGCCACGAGGTGCCTTGCTACGGCCTCGGGATGACCGGCGGGGCGTCGCTGGTGGTCGAGGGCGTGTTCGAGGTCTCCGTCGAGGAGCTGCGGGAAACGCACTCGGCGGCGCTTCCCGCGCTGTTCGGCTGATTTCTTCCACAAGAGGGCCGGTACGGGTCATCCGTGCCGGCCCTTTCGTTCCGGTGCGTTACGCCTTCTTCATGCAGACGACGTAGACGGTGCCGTTGACGCTGGTGCCGTTGTTCCCGCCGCCGTAGTTCTTGGCTTCGGGCGCGGGCGTCTCGGTGGTGGTGGTGCTGGCGTAGGAGTTGTGGCCGTTGTCGTCCTTGGACACCGAGACCGTCCAGCCACCGTTGGTGGGCTTGCTGGCCATCACGACGGCGTTCTTGAGCGTGCCGAAGGAGAAGCCGCCGCCCGTCACCATCCCACCGGGCCCGCAGTAGGCGGTCTCCGAGCCGAGCGAGTTGATCGACGCGACCTTGGTGTAGGTGATGTAGGAGCCGCCGTTGCCGGGCTCACCCTTCTCGCCCTTGTCGCCCTTCGGACCCTGGGGGCCCTGGGGACCCGCCGGGCCGGTCGCGCCGGTCTTGCCGGGCTCACCCTGCTCGCCCGGCTTGCCCTGCGGGCCGGCCGGGCCCGTGTCGCCCTTGGGGCCCTGCGGGCCCTGGAGGCCCTGCTTGCCCTGCGGGCCGACCGGCCCCATGTCGCCCTTGGGGCCCTGCGGGCCGGCGGGGCCACGGTCGCCCTGCTGGCCGGTCTGGACGGTGGTCGTGGACGAGCCGCCGCCGATCAGGATGCGCTCCTCCGTCTTCCGGCACTTCGTCGTGGGGTTGACGATCCGGGCGTACCGCGACTTCTTGTGCACGCAGGCGTGCACCTCGGCGGCGGCGGACGAGGCGGTGGCGACGCCACCGACGGCGAGGAGCGAGGCGGCCAGCGCTCCGACAGTGGCGAGCGTGATCGTGCGCCCGCCGCGAACCTTGATAGCCACGGCTTTCCTTCCAGAGGAACGAGTGATGCTCATGTTGTGCATGAGATTCACGTTTCAAACGTTCCAAGGGATGGCAGAAACTACATAACGTATCCATCACGAAACGGAGGGTTACTGACCAGATTGACCGATTGTCGGCAACTTCGGTGAGTAAAAGGACGCATCGAGGACATCGGTACCGCGTGGATAATCGGGTCTGTGTCAACGCCCGGTCGCCCTCCCTACCTCCCACCGGCCACTCAGCCGGTGCGTGGTGTGGTCTGGGCCATCCATCTGGTCCTGCCCCTGCTCGGACTCTGGCTGCTGCTGTCGCAGCCGGACGTCAACGTCTTCTGGCAGCACAACGCCGGCCACTTCTGGATGATCATCCTGGTCGCCGGGGTCAACGTCGTGCTCGGCGTCCTCATCAGCGAGGCGTCGCGGCGCCGGCAGGACGCTCGGCTGTTCCTGGTCTCCATGGTCTTCCTGAGCAGCGCCGGGTTCTTCTTCCTGCACGGCCTGGCCACACCGAAGATCATTCTGCCCACCGGATCCGTGGGGTTCGACCTGGGGCAGCAGGTGGGGCTGACGATCGCGTCGGCGTTCGCGTTCGCCTCGGCGCTGCCGCTGGACGCCAAGGCGGCCAAGGCCGTGCTGGGCTCGCAGCACTTCATCCGGGCCGTGCTCCTCGGGTTCATGATCCTGTGGGGCCTGGCGTCGCTGATCCCCGGCCTGACCCCCCTCAGCGAGCCGCCGATGGTCTCGCCGATCGACTGGCTGGTGTGGGCGTCGGTGCCCGGCCTGCTGCTGTACGCGGCGGCGAGCGTGATGATGTTCCTGCTGCACCGGCGGCGCCCGTCGGCCATGCTGATCAGCCTGATCACCGCGTACGCGCTGCTGGCCGAGTCGATGATCGCCGGGATGTCGCAGCTCAACTGGCATCTGTCCTGGTGGGAATGGCACATCCTGCTCACCCTGGCCTTCGTGTTCGTGGCCTACAGCGCCTACCTGCAGTTCCGGCGGGAGGGGTCGAGCGCGGGCCTGTTCGACTCGGTGACGCTGTCGGCGACCGTGGCCCGCATCCGGCGCGACTACGACGAGGCGCTGGAGGAGCTGGTCGAGCACGTACGCCGGGGCGAGCCGCTGGCCGCGACCCGGCTGTCGGGCAAGTTCCGGCTCAACGAGAGCCAGGCCGCCGTGCTCGACCGGGCCGGCGAGGCGCTGGCCAACGAGCGGGAGCTGTCGGAGCGCCTGTCCGCCCTGGTGGCGGTGAGCGCGCAGACCAGGATCGGCCTGCCCGAGGACCAGCTCCTGACGACGTCGCTGGAGCGGGTGCGGCAGGCGTACGGCGATGTCAAGATCGCCCTGGTCGCCGACGGGCGGACGCAGATCGGCTCGCGCGACTACCAGTTCGCCGACGGCAACCCGATCAAGCGCGACCAGCTCCTGGCCTTCCCCCTGACCGTCAAGGGCAACCTGGCGGGCGTGCTGGAGGTGCCCATCGGGCGGACGAACCAGGACGAGGCGCTGGCCGCGACGCTGGCCGGGCAGCTGTCCATCTCGCTGGAGAACGCCCGCCTCTACCAGGAGCTGCACACGCTCTTCCACCAGTACATGTCGCCCGACGTGGCGCACGCGCTGCTCGCCGATCCGGGGCAGGCGGCGCTGGGCGGCGAGCTGAAGGAGCTGACCGCGCTCTTCGCCGACCTCAAGGGCTTCACCACGTTCTCGGAGAAGGTCACGCCCGGCGAGATCGTCGAGATGCTCAACCGCTACCACACGGCCGCCGTTCCCTGCATCCTGAACAACGGCGGCACGATCGTGCAGTTCGTCGGCGACGCGCTGCTCGCCCTGTTCAACGCCCCGGCGACGCAGACCGGGCACGCCCGGGCGGCCTGCCGGGCGGCGCTGGAGATGCAGCGGGCGGCCTCCGAGGTGGCCGAGGAGATGGCCTGGAAGCGGACGGACGACGTCGAGTGGCCGACGTTCCGGGTGGGCGTCAACACCGGCCCCGCGCTGGTCGGCAACATCGGCAGCCCGGAGCTGCGCGGGTTCAACGCGATGGGCGACTGCGTGAACGTGGCCGCCCGGCTCCAGGCCGTCGCCGAGCCCGGCACGGTCGTGATCGGCGAGACGACCTACCGGCAACTGGGCGATGGCGTGTCGGTGAACCCGTTGGGCCAGCTCAACCTCAAGGGCAAAGAAGAGCTCGTGGCGGCCTACGTTCTGACCGAATTGAGATAGAAGGGTGGTGCAGGTACCGACATAATCGGGCGCATGGATTCAGAGCCCGGTGAGTTCCTGACCCTTCTCACGGACCAGGAGGTCGAGACCCTGCGCGCCGCCGGTCGGCAGCGGCGCTGGGATCGGGGCACGACCATCATGACCGAGGGCGACACCTCCGACTGGGTGCTGGTGCTGCTGGAAGGCCGGGTCAAGTGCTCGTCGCACACGAGCAGCGGCACCGAGGTGGTGCTGGCCGTGCGCGGCCCCGGCGCGCTCCTGGGCGAGCTGTCGGCCATCGACGGATCCCCGCGCTCGACCACGGTGACCGCGCTGGAGCCGATCTCCGGCATCGTGGTGCGCGACTTCCCCGCCTTCCTGGAGGCCCACGGGCGCATCGCCGTCCTGCTCATGCAGCTCATCAGCGGGAAGCTGCGCGACGCGGACCGCAAGCGCATCGAGTACGGCGCGTTCGACACCACCGGCCGGGTGGCGACGCGGCTGCTGGAGCTGGCCGAACGCTACGGCGAGAAGACCAACAGCGGCGTGCGCGTGGCGCTCCCCCTGTCCCAGGACGAGCTGGCCGGCTGGACGGGCGCCTCCCGCGAGGCCGTCAGCAAGGCGCTGCGCACGCTGCGCGACCGGGGCCTGATCGAGACCGGCAGGCGGCGCGTGGTGATCCACGACCTGGAGGGGTTGCGCAAGCGCGCCAGGTGACGCAGGTGACCCTGGTGACAAAACGGACGTACGTCGTACGTCATAGTGGAGGGCATGGTCGCGGTCACCCCCCAGGACGACACCCGCATGCGCTACGCCTGGCGGGTGTGCGCGGTCACCAGCCTGGGCCTGGTCCTCATCGGCATCGCCGGCAGCACGCTGAACGTGGCCTTGCCCACGGTGGTGCGGCACTTCCACGCCGACGCGCTTGAGTCGGGCTGGATCCTGCTGTCGTTCCTGCTGGTCAACACCGCCAGCCTGGTGTTCTTCGGCCGAGTGGCCGACCTGCTCGGCAGGCGGGAGGTCTACCTGACGGGCTTCGCCCTGTTCACGCTGGCCTCGCTGCTGGCCGGGCTGTCGCCCGACGTGTGGTTCCTGATCGCGATGCGGGTCCTCCAGGCGATCGGCGCCGCCATGATCCTCGCGAACGGCACCGTGATCATCACCGACGCCTTCCCGCCCGACCGGCTCAGCCAGGGCATGGGCGTCTACATCGGCACGCTGTCGGTGGCCCAGCTGGCCGGGCCCACGCTGGGCGGGCTGATCGCGGAGACGGCCGGCTGGCAGTGGATCTTCTGGGTGAACGTGCCGGCCGGGCTGGTGGCGCTCGGCGTCGGAGCGGCGATCTTACGCAAGATGCCCAGGCAGCCGAAGGTGCCCGTGGACGCGCTGGGCAACGTGCTGGTGTTCGCGGCGCTGTCGGCGCTGCTGCTGGCGCTGTCGGAGGCGGGCACCGGCGGGTTCTCCAGCCCGGTGGTGCTGGCCGGGGCCGGCGTGTTCGCCGTGCTGCTGCCGGTGATCTTCCTGACCGCGCGGCGGTCCCCGAATCCGGTGCTGGACCTGCGGCTGTTCGGCGGGCGGCTGCTGACCTACGCGAACCTGGCCTCGTTCTGCAACGCGCTGGCCAGGTCGGCGCTGATCCTGGTCGTGGCGCTCTACTTCCAGGCGGCCAGGGGGGTGGACGCGTTCGAGGCGGGGCTGAGCGTGCTGCCCGTGCCGGTCGGGATCGGGCTGGCCTCGCCCGTCGTGGGCATGCTGGGGCGGAAGGTGTCGCCGTACGCGCTGTCCATCGGGGGCGCGCTGCTGAGTGCGGCCGGGCTGGGCACGCTGATGCTGACGGCCGATCCGGCGACGCCGTACTGGGTGATCGGGATCGGGCTGTTCGTGGCGGGCTGCGGCAGCGGGACGTTCCTCACGGGGAACACCACGCAGGTCATGCGGGCGCTGCCGAGCGGGAGCCTGGGGGTGGTCAACGGGTTCCGCGTCATGGTGATGAACGTCGGCATCGTGATCAGCGTCGGCCTGTCGCTGAGCGTCCTCACCGGCTCGGTGGGACCCGCGTTGCGGGAGCAGGTCTACGCGGGGACGCTGTCCACGTTGTCGCCCGTGGCGGTGGGGCAGCTCATGGACGGCTTCCAGCGGGCGTACGCGGTGTTGTTCGCGGTCGCCCTGGCCGGAGCCGTCCTGGCGGCGCTGGCGCGCCCTCAGAAGGCGGTGGCGAGCCGGGACTCCACGTCCCGGTAGCGGGAGACCGGGACGAGGTGGACGCCGGCGAAGGCTCCGGTGTCGCGCAGGGCGAGGACCTGCTCGCAGGCCGCCTCCACCCCCGCCATCCGGTCCGCGGCCACCTTCTCGATCAGCTCCTCCGGCAGGGCGATGTCGGGGATGGCGGCGGCCAGGGTGCGGGCGTGGCGCTCGCTGGCCAGGACCATGACGCCGGCGTAGACGGGGACGTCGACCGGGTGCGCCTCGCGCCACGCGACCTGGGCCTCCACCGAGAAGCTGACCTGGGAGAACAGGAAGTCGGCGGTACGCTTCCAGGCCGGCAGCGGGCGCAGCGCCGCGGCCGCCCCCAGCCGGACGCCCGGCGTGAACTCCCGCGCCTCCTCGATCATCGACCGCACCGTCAGGTCACTCGTCCGGTTGCCGCTCGTCGGCTTGTCGCCGTAGACGAACAGGAACTGGTCGACCCCGTAGGCGGCCGCCGTCAGCAGGTCGCGCCGGAAGCCGAGCAGGTTGCGGTCGCGCGAGTTGAGACAGGCGATGCCGCGCCCGCCCATCGCCTCGACCTCGTGGGCCACGGCCACGCTGGACACGGTCGCGCGGCCGATGTGGTTGTCGGGGATGAGGAACGCGCTGGCGATCTTGCTCATGGTGCCGATCTGGTGCCTGACGTGCTTCAGATCGGGCTTGGTCGGGGGTTCGATCTCGCAGATCAGCTCGAAGGACATGATCACGACCCTATCGCCTGGCCGCGAGCGCCTCTATGCCGCCGAACGTCCCCCTGACGGCCGCCGTCCTCGGCGGCATGCCCAAGGACAGGTCGGGCGTGGCCTCGGGCATGCTCAACGTCTCGCGGGAGGTGTTCGGCCTGCTCGGCATCACGGTGCTGGGAGCCCTGCTGACCTCCAGGCAGGGCGCCGGGGACCTGCCGCCGCTGCCGGCCTTCCTCGACGCCTACCGGTTCACGCTGGTCGTCGCCGCGGTCATCGTCCTGGCGGGGATCCCGGTCGCGCTCTACTCGCTGCGCGACCGGGAGACGCCCCCCCGAGCCTCAGGCGGCCGCCCCGGTCACCGTGGGGTCCTCGAACTGAGTCCGGTACAGCTCCTCGTAGCGGCCGCCGGCGGCGAGCAGCTCGGCGTGGGTGCCGCGCTCGACCACGCGGCCGTCCTCGATCACGAGGATCACGTCGGCGGCCCGGATCGTGGAGAGCCGGTGCGCGATCACCACGGCGGTCCTGCCTTCGAGCGCCTCGCCCAGCGCCGCCTGCACGGCCGCCTCGGAGGTGGAGTCGAGGGCCGCGGTGGCCTCGTCCAGGATCACCACCCGCGGCCTGGCCAGCAGCAGGCGGGCGATGGTCAGCCGCTGGCGCTCCCCGCCCGACAGCCGGTAGCCGCGCTCGCCCACGACCGTGTCGAGGCCGTCGGGCAACGACTCGATGAGCGTGGCCAGCCGGGCCCGGGTGAGCGCGTCCCAGACCTCCTCCTCGCTCGCCTCCGGCCTGGCCAGCAGCAGGTTGGCCCGGATCGTCTCGTGGAAGAGGTGGCCGTCCTGGGTGACCATGCCGAGCGTGGCGCGGATGGAGTCGGCGCTCAGGTCGCGTACGTCCACCCCGCCGAGCCGTACGGCGCCGGAGTCGACGTCATACAGCCGGGGAAGGAGCTGGGCGATCGTGGACTTGCCCGCCCCCGACGAGCCGACCAGCGCCACCATCTGCCCCGGCTCGGCCCGGAACGAGACGCCGTGCAGCACCTCGACCCCGCCGCGCGAGTCCAGCGTGGCGACCTCCTCCAGCGAGGCCAGCGAGACCTTGTCGGCCGAGGGGTAGGCGAAGCGCACGTCGTCGAACTCCACCGAGACGGGCCCCTCGGGCACCTCCCGGGCGTCGGGCTTGTCCTGGATGAGCGGCTTGAGGTCGAGCACCTCGAAGACGCGCTCGAAGCTGACGACCGCGCTCATCACGTCCACGCGGGCGCTGGCCAGGGCGGTCAGGGGCGCGTACAGGCGGGTGAGCAGCATGGCCATCGACACCAGCGCGCCGGGGGCGAGCTGGCCGCGCAGGGCGTAGAAGCCGCCCAGGCCGTACACCAGGGCCAGGGCCAGCGCCGACACCAGCGTCAGCGCGGTCACGAAGGCCGACTGGGTCATGGCCGAGCGCACCCCGATGTCGCGCACCCGACGCGCCCGGCCGGCGAACTCCGCCGACTCGTGCGCCGGCCGGCCGAACAGCTTCACCAGCGTCGCGCCCGGCGCCGAGAAGCGCTCGGTCATCTGCGTGCCCATGGCCGCGTTGTGATCGGCCGCCTCGCGCCGCAGCCGGGCGATCCGGACGCCCATGCGCCGGGCCGGCAGCACGAACACCGGCAGGAGCAGCAGCGCCAGCAGCGTGATCTGCCAGGAGATGCCGATCATCGCGACGAGCGTCAGCATGAGCGTCACGACGTTGCCCGCCACGCCCGACAGCGTGTCGGTGAAGGCCCGCTGCGCCCCGATCACGTCGTTGTTCAGGCGGCTGACCAGCGCTCCCGTGCGGGTTCTGGTGAAGAAGGCGATCGGCATCCGCTGCACGTGGTCGAAGACGGCCGTACGCAGGTCGAGGATCAGGCTCTCCCCCAGCCCCGCCGACAACCACCGGTTCAGCAGCCCGAGCCCCGCCTCCGCGATCGCCAGGCCGGCGATCAGCAGCGCCACCACGACGACCACCTGGAGCGGCTCGCCGGTGAAGATGGCGTCCACCACCCGGCCGGCGAGCAGCGGCGCCCCCACCGCCAGGGTCGCCATCACCACGCTGAGCACCAGGAACAGCGTCAGCCTGCGGCGGTGCGGGCGCGCGAACCCGCCGATGCGCCGCAGCGTCGCCCTGGATACAGAGCGACGCTGCGGCTGGTTGTTCATCGAGTAAAGCTGGTGCCAGGCGGTCACTTCCATGCTCATGGCACGGACGCTATGCCCTCAAGTTAAGTTGAGGTCAAGCGCCGATCTTCTTGCCGGCACCGTGCCAGACCACGGCCACCGACGGGCGCGGCTGGCTGCCCTCGCCGTCGGGCCACCGGCTGCTGGGGCTCTCGGGGGTGGCGTCGTCGGTCTCGCCCGGGTGCTGCACCGCCACGAAGACGCTGCGCTGGTCCTCGGTGACGAGCGGGCCGCAGGTCTCGGCGCCGACCGGCACGGTGAGGAACTGGCGCAGGTGGCCGCGCTCCTTACCCTTGACCGGCATCACGAACAGGCCGTCGTTGGTGAGGAACGCGTTGCCGTCCGTGGAGATCCACAGGTTCCCGTCCTTGTCGAACGTGACGTTGTCCGGGCAGGAGATCCGGGAGACCTTGGTCTTGTCGTAGCCGGCGAAGTACGTGGCCGGGTCGCTCGGGTCGCCGCAGACCAGCGGGAGCGACCAGGCGAACGTCTTCTCGCCCGCGTCGTTGTGCCGCTCCACGATCTCCAGGACGTGGCCGTGCTTGTTCGACGGGCGCGGGTTGGCCTCGTCCACCTGGGCCGGGGTGCGGTTGCTGTTGTTGGTCAGGGCCACGTAGACGCCGCCGGTGACCGGGTTGCGCTCGACGTCCTCGGGGCGGTCCATCTTCGTCGCGCCGCCGTCCACCTTGTCGGCGGCCGTACGGGTGTAGACGAGCACCTCGGCGGCGGTCATGCCGTCCACGAACGACTTGTTGCCCGAGACCAGCGGGAGCCACTTGCCGGAGCCGTCGAACTCGCCGTCGGAGGGCAGCTTGCCGGAGCCGTCGATCTCGGTGGCCGGGCTGTCGCCGGTGAACTTGGCCACGTACAGGGTGCCCTCGTCCAGCAGCGTCCGGTTGTGCCGGTCGAATCCGGGGATGTAGCGGTCCTTCGAGACGAACTTGTAGATGTACTCGAAGCGCGAGTCGTCACCCATGTAGACGACCAGGCGGCCGTCGCGGGCCAGCGTCGTGGTGGCGGCCTCGTGGGCGAAGCGGCCGAGCGCGGTGCGCTTGATCGGCGTCGAGTCGGGGTCGAACGGGTCGATCTCCACGATCCACCCGAACCTGTTGACCTCGTTCGGGTGCTTGGCCAGGTCGAAACGCTCCTCGATCCGGTCGAACCGGCGGTTGTCCGACGGGGTGCCGATCGTGATCGCGTAGCGGGTGATGTACGGCTTCTGCGCCTCAGGCACCTTGTCGCCGTTGACGAAGTACTGGTTGAAGTTCTCCTCGGCGGTCAGCACCGTACCCCACGGGGTGGTGCCGCCCGCGCAGTTGTTCAGCATGCCGAGGGGCGTGCGGCCCTTGGGGTCGGCGGCCGTCTTGAGCAGGTCGCTGCCGGCGGCGGGCCCGCTGAAGGTCATCCTGGTCTGGGCGGTGATGCGCCGGTTGTAGCGGCGGCGGCCCTTGGTGACGAGCTTCCACTCACCGCTGCCGCCGGAGCGCTCGATCTCCACGACCGAGCCGCCGTGCGCGGCCAGTCCGATCTTGAGCTGCTCCTCGGTGGCCGTCGCGCCACTGGTGTAGCCGCGGAACATCAGGCTCTCGTCGCTGTACTCGTGGTTGACCCACAGCAGCGCCCGGTCCCGGCCCATCGGGAACAACGTCACGTAGTCGCAGTTGTAGCCGAACTGCTTGCTCTGCGCGTCCGCGGTCTGGTTCTCGAAGTCGAACTTCGGCGCGCCGGGCAGCACCGGGTCACCCCAGCGCACGACCACGGAGGACTTGTAGCCCTCCGGGACGCGCAACGCGTCTTCCGTGTTCGGCGGCACGGGAGTGAAACGGAGGTCTCCGCTGCCGCCACCGTGCCATCCACCCTTCGCGGCGGCGGTCTCGGGCTCGTCGGCCAGGGCCGGCGCGGCCCCCGCCACGCCCACACCCGCCACAAGAGCGCCGAGCGCGCCGGCGCGCAGCACGCCACGCCGCGACAACGCCTCCTTCACCACATCGCCGAAGTAGGCGTTGCCGGTGGTGTTGGCCACGTCATGCGCGCACGCGTTGCCGCAGCGGAACTGACAGGTCAGCGCGGAACGGCCACCTTTGTGCGGGGTGGAGAGCAGCGGTAGCAGCCGTCCTCCCGCGTTGGGGTTCGCCACAGGTCCTCCATAAATGTGCGCGGTTGTACGGCGGGGAGGCTACGGTCGTCGTCGAAACCCGAGGTGAACGACGACCTCCGTCGCGATGAACGCTGCCCGGGAGACAATGGTGGGGTGCCGCCACGCAAGATGGACCCGGAAAAGCTGAGATCAGCGCTCGACGCCCAACTCGTCGCCCTCGACGAGCCTCCCTACGACGGCCCCGCGTCCGCCCTGCCCGGCGCGCTCGTGGCCGCCGTGCTGGCCGCCTACGACCGGGGGCTGCAGCCGGAGCGCGACGCGGCCAGGCAGGCCGTGCGCCATCTGCTGGAGCGGCTGGCGAGCGCCGCGCCCGGAAGGACGGTCGAGGTGCGCGTGCCGCCGTACGCCGCCGTACAGGCGATCGCCGGGCCCCGTCACACGCGCGGCACCCCGCCCAACGTCGTCGAGATGGACGGGCGCACCTGGATCGAGCTCGCGCTCGGCCGCCTGACGTGGGACGAGGCCCACGCCAAGGGCGCGATCTCCGCCAGCGGCTCCCGGGCCGACCTGTCAGCCCACCTGCCGCTCTAGCGGGTGCCGCTCATCCAGGGAAACCTCTCCTCGAAGCACCGGTCGGCGAGCTCGCCGGGCAGGTAGGCGCATTCCTGGACCACGTTCCAGAACCACACGGCCACGATCGCGAAGAGGATCAGCGACAGGACGCTGATCACGATTCCGGCGATGGCGCGGCCCTTGCCGACGTGCTTGGCCAGGGCCACGCAGCCGAAGACGATCGACAGGATGGCCGTGATCAGGCCGGTGAAGCAGACGAACACGAGGAAGGGGCTGGCCACGCCGAGGACGAGCGAGGCGGTGGCCAGGCCGCTGCCGAGCTGCTGCGGCCGGTACTGCGGGGTCGGGATCCCGTAGGGGGCTCCCGGAGGCGGTGGCGGCGGGTAGCCGGGCGGGCCGCCGTACGGGCTGGAGGGCGTGGTGCCCGGCACGGTCGGCTCCTGGTCCGGTCGCGGTGCGTAGGCGCCCGGCGTGCCCTGGTACGGCGGCGTGGGGCGCGGCTGCTCCCCCTGGTCGCCCTGCTCGTAGCGGGAGGGCGTCTGCCGGGGCGGCTGCTCCTCGTCCTCCCGCGGGGCGCCTCCCCAGCCAGGGTAGGACGGGGTGGCGCCGGGGATCGGGTACGCCTGGGTCGTCTCGGCGTCGCTCGGCCTCGGGGTCTCCGGCGAGGTCGGCAGGTCGGGATGGGTGGGCTCACCGGTCGGCCTGGGCTCGTGCGTCGGCGGCACGTCGGGCCGCGGCACCACGGGCGGCACGGGCGCGATCGGCTCCTCCTCACCCGGCTCCCTGCCACCCGGCCGCTCGCTGGGCCGCTCGCTGGGCCGCTCGCTGGGCCGCTCACCGGGCCGTTCGCCGGGCCCCTCACCGGGCTCCCCGTCGCCGGGCCGCTCGGACCGCTCGGGCGGACGCTCGTCCTCCTCCAGCGTCCCTTCGCTCCACCACTCGGGCTGGTGCTGCGGGGGTGCGGGACGGGGTTCGCCCTCCTCGGGGCGGCCTTCGCGCGGATCCTGCCCCGGACGGGGCTCGTTCGGGTCCCCAGGTGTGGTCACGTCTGCGTCTCCCGACGGGTCAGCATGCCGGATACTTCACCCTTTCGCGGAAGCCATCCGCTAAACCGCGCGACACGGTAAGAGGGTGCTCATCCTTGGGTCACCATGCGCCAAAGCGGCAGGCGGAGGGCAAGATGAGTGCATGCTGGACGAGACCCTGACGTACGCGCTGATCAAGGTCATGAAGACGCACCGCAACCAGCTCGCCGCGGCGCTGGTCCCGCTCGGCCTGCACGTGGGCCAGGAGTTGCTGCTCAACCAGCTGTGGCGGGAGGACGGCCTGACGCAGGGCGAGCTGATCGCCAGGCTCGGCGTCGAGCCCCCGACCGTCACCAAGACCCTCCAGCGGCTGGAGCGCGCCGGCCTCGTCTACCGCGCCCCCGACCGCGAGCGGCCCCGGGTGGGCCGGGTGCACCTCACCGACGCGGGCAAGGCGCTGCGCCGGCCGGTGGAGGAGATCTGGAACCGGCTCGACCAGGACCTGCTGCGGGGCTTCACCGCCGAGGAGCGCGACCTGCTCACCCGTCTCATCCGTGCCATGCCTCACAGTCGCTTTCACTCCTAGCGAAACGCCCTTGCCGTCCGGGGCCGACTCCTATTAGCTGGCTAATTAGTCGGCTAATAGGAGACTTGAGATGCACGTACTGATAACCGGTGGATCGTCCGGCATCGGCGCCGCCACCGCGCTCGCGTACGCCAGGACCGGCGCGCGGGTCACGATCACCTACAACACGGGGGCCGACCGGGCGGCCGAGGTCGTCAAGCGGATCGAGGCGGAGGGCGGCCGGGGCGCGGCCGTACACCTGGACCTGGAGGACCACGCCACCATCGCCCCCGCCGTCGCCGAGACGGGCCCCGTGGACGCGCTCGTCGCCAACGCCGTGCGCTGGGGGAACGTCCTGCCAGGCAGCGTCCCCTTCGAGGGCGTCCCGGCCGCCGAGTGGTCGGCCATGATGCACGCCAACGTGGTCGGCAACGCGCTGCTGGTCCAGGCCGTGCTGCCCGAGATGCGGCGCAGGGGCTGGGGCCGGATCGTGTTCGTGTCGTCCGGCATCGGCGAGGAGGGGGTGCCGGGGCCGGGCGCGTACGGCACCGCGAAGATGGCCCTGCACGGCATGGCCCGCGCCCTGGCCTGGGAGGCCGGCAAGGACGGCATCCTGGTCAACGTGGCCGTCGCCGGCCTCACGATCACCGGCGTACGCCCGTTCCCGCAGGAGCTCCTCGACCGGCTCGCCGCCCGCACGCCCAGCCGCCGGCTCTCGACGGCCGACGACATGGCCGCGCTCATCCTCTTCCTCGGCTCCGAGGCCAACCGCAACCTGACGGGCGAAGTGCTCCGCGACGGATCGAATGCGGGCAGGTCAGCCCATGCCCTCTGATATCGCCCCCGGGTGTGCGAGCACAGAAGCCGTCAACCTAGACTGAGGCATGTGCTGAAGGGCGACGGCCGACTCGGCCATGACCTGGACCCCAACGACCGCGCACCTAAAGATGCCTGTGGCGTCTTCGGCGTCTGGGCTCCGGGCGAGGAAGTTTCCAAACTCACCTACTACGGGCTGTACGCGTTGCAGCACCGCGGTCAGGAGTCCGCGGGCATCGCGGTCAGCGAGGGCAGCCGCATCCTCGTCTACAAGGACATGGGCCTCGTCGCCCAGGTCTTCGACGAGTCGGTGCTCAGCACCCTGCGCGGCCACCTGGCCGTCGGTCACTGCCGCTACTCCACGACCGGATCCAGCGTGTGGGAGAACGCTCAGCCCACGCTGAGCTCCACCGACGTCGGCGGCCTGGCGCTCGCCCACAACGGCAACCTCATCAACACTCCCGAGCTGGCCCAGCGCCTGGCTCCGGGCTCCACCCGCGCCACCACCGACACCGAGGTCCTGACCACGCTGCTCGCGCAGGACCGCAGCCGCTCCATCGAAGACTCGGCCGCCGAGCTGCTCCCGCAGGTCAAGGGCGCCTACTCGCTGGTCTTCATGGACGAGAAGACCCTCTACGCCGCCCGCGACCCGCAGGGCATCCGCCCGATGGTCCTGGGCCGCCTGGAGCGCGGCTGGGTGGTGGCCTCCGAGACGGCGGCGCTCGACATCGTGGGCGCCACGTTCGTCCGCGAGATCGAGCCAGGCGAGCTGCTCACCATCGACGAGCGCGGCGTCAGGTCCCGCCGCTTCGCGCTGGCCGAGCCGAAGGGCTGCCTGTTCGAGTACGTCTACCTCGCCCGTCCCGACACCACCATCGCCGGGCGCGGCGTGCAGGTCACCCGGGTCGAGGTCGGCCGCGAGCTGGCCCGCGAGCACCCGGTGGAGGCCGACCTGGTCATCCCCACGCCGGAGTCCGGCACCCCCGCCGCCGTGGGCTACGCCCAGGAGAGCGGGATCCCCTACGGCCAGGGCCTGGTGAAGAACTCCTACGTGGGCCGCACGTTCATCCAGCCCTCGCAGACCATCCGCCAGCTCGGCATCCGGCTCAAGCTCAACCCGCTGCGCGAGGTCGTGGAGGGCAAGCGGCTGGTGGTCGTGGACGACTCGATCGTGCGCGGCAACACCCAGCGGGCGATCGTCAGGATGTTGCGCGAGGCGGGGGCGCGCGAGGTGCACGTACGCATCTCCTCCCCGCCCGTGGCCTGGCCGTGCTTCTACGGCATCGATTTCGCCACCAGGGCGGAGCTGATCGCGGGCTCGCTGACGGTCGAGGAGATCCGGGCCTCGCTCGGTGCCGACACGCTCGGCTACATCTCCCTGGAGGGCCTGACCAAGGCCACCACCATCCCCGCCGAGCGCCTCTGCCGGGCCTGCTTCGACGGCTCGTACCCGATCCCCATCGACCAGGACAACGTGGGCAAGTTCGTGTTGGAGAGCAAAGCGTGAGCACCTATGAGGCCGCCGGGGTCGACATCGAGGCCGGGGAGCGTGCCGTCGCCCTGATGAAGGACAAGGTGGCGCGCTCCCGGCGGCCCGAGGTGGTCGACGACGCCAGCGGCTTCGCGGGCCTGTTCGACGCCTCCGCCCTGCTGCGTTACCGGCGCCCGCTGCTGGCCTCCTCCACGGACGGCGTGGGCACCAAGGTCATGATCGCCCAGCGGTACGGCAAGCACGACACGATCGGCATCGACCTGGTCGGCATGGTCCTCGACGACCTGGTGGTCTGCGGGGCCGAGCCGCTGTTCATGACCGACTACATCGCCTGCGGGAAGCTGGTGCCCGAGCGCATCGCCGAGATCGTCGGCGGCGTGGCCGAGGGCTGCCGCCTGGCCGGGGCCGCGCTCGTGGGCGGCGAGACGGCCGAGCACCCGGGGGCGATGGGGCCGGACGAATACGACCTGGCGGGCGCCGGCACCGGCGTGGTGGAGGCCTCCGCCATGCTCGGCCCGTCGCGGGTGAGCGCCGGTGACGTGGTGCTGGGGATGGCGTCCTCCGGGGTGCACTCCAACGGCTACTCGCTGGTGCGCCACGTGCTGCGCGAGGCCTCGCTCTCCCTCGACACCGTGCTGCCCGAGCTGGGGCGGGCGCTGGGCGAGGAACTGCTGGAGCCCACCCGGATCTACTCGCTCGACTGCCTGGATCTGGCCAGGGCGGTCGACGTGCACGCCTACGCGCACATCACCGGCGGCGGCATCGAGAACAACCTCTCGCGCTCGCTGCCCGCGCACCTCGACGCGCTGCTGGACCGGGCCTCCTGGACCCCGCACGCGATCTTCGGGGTGCTGGCCGGCTACGGCCGGATCGCCCAGCGGGACATGGACCGGACGTTCAACCTCGGGGTCGGCATGGCCGCCGTGGTGGCCGCCGACTCGGCGGACGAGGCGATCAGGGTGCTGGCCGGCCGGGGCCTGGACGCCTGGGTGCTGGGCGAGATCGTCCCCGGCGAGGGCCAGGCCCGCTACCGCTGACCTCGGGCGTCGGCACGCGCTGCCGCCGCCGGTCGCCCACGGGCGGATCACGTGGATTTGTGCCGCTGGTAATAGCGCGCCACGCGGATCCGGTTGCCGCACAGGTCCGGTGAGCACCAGCGGCGGCGCGGGTGGGCCGGGAGGAAGAGCATCCGGCAGTCCGGCGCCTCGCAGCCCCGCACCTTGCCCACGTTCGGGTCGGTGAGCAGGGCCAGCGCGGCCTCGGCCAGCTCCGTGAGCAGGCGGGTCAGTGGCGTGCCGTCCCGCCGGCTGCCGCGCGCGAGCACGGCGCCCCGCGCCTCCATGCACGGGTACGCCGGCGCGCTCCGCAGAGCCTCGTTGAGCGCGGCCACCGACCCGGGCGGCGGCGGGGTCGCCTGCCGCACCGCCTCCAGCGTCGCCACCACATGTCCCCGCAGTTCACGCACCGCGGCCAGGTCCGGCGGCCCGAGACGGGCCTCGGGCACCGTGAGCCGGCCGGACTGCCGCTCCAGCCACGCGTGGAAGTCGTCCACCTCGTCCAGGGCGTCGTAGTCGGCCCCCGAGGGCAGGCGGGCACGCGTGTTCACCAGATCAAGCGCCAGCGGCTCACCTGTCAGCAACTCCATGCCCTAATGCTACATGCGGGGATTGACACATTAGGTGGGTCTCGCGCTATAACTAATGCCTCCTCACCGAGAAGAGGCATGTGGCATGGACATTCCGCAGGTCCGGCATGGGTTCGTGGACGTCGGCGACGTACAAGTCTTCTACCGGGAGGCCGGGCCCGCCGACGGCGAGCCGGTGTTGCTGCTGCACGGATTCCCGTCGGCGTCACACCAGTACCGGCGGCTCATGGACGCGCTGGGCGGCGGCCGGCACCGGCTGATCGCGCCCGACTACCCCGGGTCCGGGCACACGCGGGCACCCGAGGGCTTCTCCTACTCCTTCGAGCGGCTCGCCGACGTCATGGAGGGGTTCGTGGAGCGGGCCGGGCTCGCGCCTTTCGTGCTGTACGCCTTCGACTTCGGCGGGCCGGTCGGGTTCCGGCTGGCCACGCGGCACCCGGAGTGGATCTCGGCGCTGATCGTGCAGAACGCCAACGCCTACGAGGAGGGGCTGTCGGAGCTCGCCAGAAAGACGATCCACGCCCCGGCCAGGGACCTGGGCGGGCTGTTCACCCTGCCCGCCACGCGCGGCCAGTACGAGGACGGCACCACCGACCCCTCGCTGGTCTCACCCGACGGCTGGACGCTCGACCAGCACTTCCTGGACCTGCCCGGACGGAAGGAGGCACAGCTCGCCCTGGCGCTGGACTACCGGAGCAACGTGCGGCTCTATCCCGCCTGGCAGGCATGGCTGCGCCGGCACCGGCCGCCCACGCTGGTGCTGTGGGGCCGGGGCGATGCGATCTTCCTCGAGCCGGGCGCCCACGCCTACCGGCGGGACCTGCCCGAGGCGGAGGTGCGCGTGTTCGACACGGGACACTTCGCGCTGGAGGAGAAGCTGCCCGAGATCGCCCCTGTCATCGAGGCCTTCCTCAACCGCCCGACCACGTGACGAAAGCCCCACGGTTACCCGTGGGGCCCGACGAGCGTGAGCGAGGATCCGGCACCCTTCGCCGGGTCCTCGGCCACGTCAACCGAAACGGCTATCGGCGACCGGACGTACGGCCGTCGTCGTCGTCTCCGGTCCCATAGTCATCGGCGTAATCGGCATAGCGATCCGCCAGCTCATCATTGAGGTCGTCGGCGTCGTCATTGCGGCTGGAGTCTCCGACCCCGAGTTCGTCGCGAAGACGGTCAAGATCCGTGCCACCGCTGTTGTACTTCAGCTGGCGAGCAACCTTGACCTGCTTGGCCTTTGCTCGGCCGCGCCCCATTGGCTCGACCCCCTCGTGTGGGGTCGTCCCCGACCCCTCGTCGCTAACGCACCACACACTGACGCCGCCTGACTTTGGGCGTCAGCCTATCGTTCGCCTATTACCGTACCTGTTTTGTGCCCAGCTCGGTACGTCGTATGGGCGCGGGGCGTCAGTGGCCTAGCCAAATGCCCCGAATACGCCCGACTTCCGACATTCTGCGCTCGGCCAGCCTATCCGCTGCGACCGCGGGAGGAACGCCCTCGTCGGCCGCGATCCCGAAGATCTTCAGAGTCGTGTCATAGATCTGGGTCGCCTTCGACCTGGCACGATCCATGTCGAAGCCCTCGATCTCGTCCGCGACCTGGATCACGCCTCCGGAATTGACGACATAGTCGGGCGCGTACAGGATCCCCCGCTCGGCGAGTTGCTTCTCGACGCCGGGGTGGGCGAGCTGGTTGTTCGCCGCGCCGCAGACGATCTGCGCCCGGAGCTCGGCCACCGTGACGTCGTCGAGCGCGCCGCCGAGCGCGCAGGGCGCGAAGACGTCGATGTCGGACGTCATCAGGGCTCGCGCGTCGGCCACCACGTCGACCTCGGGACGGCGCAGCCGCACCCGCTCCACCGCCTTGGGGTTCACGTCGCAGATCACCACCTCGGCGCCGTCCTCGCGCAGGAGCTCGACCAGGCGGTGGCCCACCTTGCCGACCCCCTCGACGCCGACCCTCCTGCCGTGCAGCGACGGCGTGCCGTACACCCGCTCGGCCGAGGCCCGCATGCCCTGGAACACGCCGAACGCCGTGAGGATCGAGGAGTCACCCGCGCCGCCGTGGGCGAGCGAGCGGCCGGTCACGAAGCGCGACTCGCGGGCGATGACGTCCATGTCCTCGCTGTAGGTGCCCACGTCGCAGGCGGTGACGTAGCGCCCGCCGAGCGACTGGACGAATCTGCCGTAGGCGCGCAGCAGCGCCTCGCTCTTGTCGCGGGCCGGGTCGCCGATGATGACGGCCTTGCCCCCGCCGTGGTCGAGGCCGGCCAGCGCGTTCTTGTAGGCCATGCCCTTGGCCAGGTTGAGCACGTCGGCCAGGGCCGCCTGCTCGCTCTCGTACGGATAGAACCTCGTGCCTCCAAGGGCCGGGCCCAGCGCCGTGTTGTGGATGGCGATGATGGCTCGAAGGCCGCTCTGCTCGTCAGCGCAGAAAACGACCTGCTCGTGGGCGTCTTTGTGGGACGCTCCGAAGACGTCGGTCACGGTAGTGACTCCCTGTCCGGTCCGCCGCTCCGTCGCGGGCGGAGATCACCTCACAGAGTAGTAAGCCACAACGATGCACGCAGGTTCGCTTCGTGACACGATGCCTCCGTGCTGCCCTATGCCGCCTACCTCCGTGTCTATGAGCCACTGACCGCGTTCGCCGAGTCCGAGCGCAAGGTGTGGGCCGACTATGCCGACTCGCGTGACCGCCCTCGGCGCGCGAACGCGCTCAATGCGGAGCATGGCGAGTCCGTCATGCGCCTGCTCGGCATGCCCCCTCAACCCGTTCCCGCCCAGGAGAGCCCCAACGCCTATCTGCGGCGTGTTGAGGACCGCCTGTACGTGTGTCCTTGGCAGACCCGTTTGCGTTCGTGGCTGGCGTTCTCACGGCTTCGTGGCACCACACCTGTGAAACTGATGGACCACCTCGTGCCCAAGACGATCGCCGACCAGACGGCCGACGACTTCGACCGGTACAAGCGGAAGGCCGGTTCGGCCGCGTTGCGCACGCACATTCGCACCACGGCGTGGCATGTGCCGCCATCGTGGTTCGTGCCGTTTGATGGAAACGAGCGCTGGCTGGTGCTCGGCTCCGCGAACCCGGGACAGGACGTGACCACCACTACGGGGCGTAATCTGATCTACGTCACCTCCATGGCACAGGCCAGGAGGCGGGCGGCGCGCGCCCTCAACGTGCTGCGCCGCCACTTGGGCGACGTCTCGGCCAACTTCGACGTGGAGGACATCGCCAGGTGGCTGGAGGAGTTCCACCCGCACTCGCTGGTGGAGCTCGACTACGGCGGGCTCGTGCACCTCATGGACGACGACGCGCTGCAGGCCGACCAGTCCGTCGCCGAGCTCTCGGCGGCCCTGACGGGCCTGGACACGGGTCAAGAAGAACTTGCCTACGCCATGTACCAGAGGGTCATCCTGCGGTGGAAGTCAATGCAACTGCTGGAATCTGCCAACTGAACCCCAATACGGCCGTCTGACCTGCATGAGTAGGTCACGTCTCGCGGCTGCTCTCTTCTGCGAACTGAGTAGTTTGCCGTTTTCACTGCGATACCACGAACCGTGTCGCTAGAATCACCGAGCGTGACATCGCCACGGGGGCGGGCAGTTGGGTCAAAGAAGGGCTCGCCAATCGCTCTGCGTGGCGGTATGGTCACATCGGGTGATGCCGCATATGGCTCAGAAAAGCCGCACGCTCTGCGCCATAGGGGGACATCCGTGACACGCGCAAAGGCAGTCACAGGATCGCTAAGCCGGTCCACACGGAGGAGAGGCCGCACAAATGTCAGCTCGTACACCCGAGGCCGAGCCACTGCTCACGCCCGCTGAGGTCGCGACCATGTTCAGGGTCGACCCCAAGACCGTTACGCGGTGGGCCAAGGCGGGCAAGTTGACGTCGATTCGTACCCTCGGCGGTCATCGGCGTTACCGGGAGACCGAGGTTCGCGCACTGCTCGCGGGGATTCCGCAGCAGCGTTCCGAGTAGCTGGAGGGTCGTCACGGACCTCAGGGGGGTTTGAAGGGGTGGACCAGGCCGTCAGTGGGCAGGGTCCACCGCTGTGACGACTTGACGTCGCACGGGAAGTTGGCGCCGCCCGCCCGGCGCCACTCTTCCCACCGCTTCCGTCGCCGTGCCGGATCTTCCGGCGCTACGCCAGCTGATCGAGCAGCCTGGCGACGTCGCCGTCGTGGGCGGCGGCGACACCGAGCAGCGCGACCATGTGCTCGACCAGCAGCTTCTCGAGGGTCGGCCGCTCGATGTCGCGATGTTCCAGCCAGTCGAGGCCGGCGGTCTCGACGGAGGCGATCCACGACCGCAGAGTCGTGCGAAGCACCGGGCTCGGCTCTTCGACGCCCATTTGCTTCTGGATGAGGCGGAACAACCGTCGGCGCACGCCGTCGACGATCTCGCCCACCTCACCGGTCCTGTTGGCCGGGCCGCCGCGCAGGAGCGCGGCGAAGCCGGCGGCGTGCTCCTCGACGAAGTCGAAGTAGCGCTTGAGCCCGGAGGCCAGCTCGTCGAGCGGCCGGCCGCCCTCGTGCGGGCGCAGCCGGGACTCCAGCTGATCCGCCGCGCTCCTCAGCGCGGCCACGTAGAGCTCCTGCTTGCCGCCGAAGTAGTGATAGACCAGGGCCCGCGAAGCTCCCGCCGCCGAGGCCACGTCGTCGATCGAGACGTCTTCCGCGTCGCGGGTGCTGAACAGCTCCAGCGCCGCCGCCATGAGCTCTTCCCGACGCCGGTCCACGCTGAGCCTGCGCCGTGCCGGCCGTGCCGTCTCGGCTGACTTCCCGGGTGTCACACCTGCACATTATCCGACGCCGTACCCAATAGCTGACGTGCGACTGTGCAGTCAATATCCGCCTTTGGGGACGGAGGTTAAGCCAATCCGTAACGAAGGCCGTACCCTGCGGCTAACTCGATCGTTTGGTCAGACAGGTGCCCATATCCGCATCGCGGGGGAGACACATGTCAGGACCGCCCGTCAACACTTCAACCATCGCTGAGCTCAGAGAGGTAGACGCACTGCCTCGGCCCAGACCGACCATCCGTAACGTCGCCGAACGAGCCGGCGTGTCCAAATCGCTGGTCTCTCTCGTGCTGCGCGGATCCCCGCACGTGAGCGAGCACCGGCGCCAGGCCGTGCTGCAGGCCGCCCGCGAGCTCGGCTACCGGCCGAACGCGGTCGCGCGGAGCCTGGTGGAAGGCCGTACGCATCTGGTCGGCGCGCTCGTGGCCGACCTGCACAACCCGTTCTACGCCGAGTTCCTCGACGGTCTGCAGGAGAGCCTGCACGGCGACGGCCTGCGCATGCTGATCGGGAACAGCCAGTGGGACCCCGCGTTCGAGGACGAGGCCGTGGAGGCCTTCCTCGAGCTCAGGGTCGACGGGCTGGTCCTGCTCGGCATCGCGCCGACCAGCGAGACGCTGATCGAGGCCACCGCCTACACCCCGACCGTCGTCGTAGGGGAACGTGACATCGAGCTCGACGGCGTCGACATCGTGGTCGACGACGACCAGCTCGGCGCCCGCCTGGCCATCGACCACCTGGTCGAGCACGGCCACAAGCGGATCGCGCACATCGAGGGCCGGCGGTCGTCGCGCTGCGAGGGTTACCTCGTGGCGATGCGCAGGCACTCGCTGGCGCCCTACATCATGGTCGAGGCCGCGGACTCGACCGAGGACGGCGGCAGGGAGGCGGCGATCGCGCTGCTGAGCCGCGACCCCAGGCCCACGGCGATCTTCGCCGCCAATGACGTGGTCGCGCTCGGCGTGCTCTCCGCCGCGAGCGAGCTGGGCCTGCGCGTCCCCGAAGACCTCTCGGTGGTGGGCTACGACAACACGCACCTGTCGGCCTCCCGCCAGATCTCGCTCACCTCGGTCGACCAGCCTCGCCGGACCATGGGCAGGTCGGCGGCCGCGCTGCTGAGCGACCGGATCGGAGATCCGGCCAAGGGCGCGCGCCTGCGGGAGGTGCGTCCTGAGCTGATCGTGCGACGAAGCACGGGTCCGGTCTAAGAGCCGGTTAAAGCTGGGTCAAGCCGTGTGGAGGCGCGGCCGCACGGCGGTTTACTCGTCAGGGTCATGCTAATTGTGGCCGGATTCGGTCCGGTCACGATCTGATCCAGGGGGAACAGTCATGCGTGATCCGGAACTGGTGTCCTGCGCCCAGCGCGCGGCCGCCGAGCTCGAACGCGCCTGGGGACACTGGCGGGCGGGCAGGGGGCGGGGCACCGATGGCGGCGCGGAGTCGGTCGCCAGCTATGTCGCCCACTCGCTCGACCATCCGTGGGGCCGCCCCCGCGTCGTTCTCGGCCTCGACGCCGAGGACGCGCGGGAACTGGCCGCCCTGCTCGAACGGCAGGAGGTCGGCGAACACGTCTGGTGAGGACGTACGGCTGGCGCCCTGCGCCACGCTTGGTATAAGACGGGCTTGAGCTCCTGGTTTGCCGTAAGTTGGACGGCATGCGTGCTCTACCAGCCACAGTCCTCGCCGTTTGCGGCCTGATCGCCTCCGCGTGTGGCGGCACCGGCTCCGGTGGCGCCGCGGCAGGTCAGGCCGCCCCCGCGACCGCGGCGGGGCAGGCTTCTCCCTCCTCCGCCACCGCGAAGGAGGCGCCGCCGGCGGCCAAGCCGCTCGACGGCAAGGTCATCGTCATCGATCCCGGCCACAACGGCGCCAACTACCGCAACCCGAAGGTGATCAACCGCCAGGTCGACGTGCTGACCCAGAAGAAGGCCTGCGACACGACCGGCACCTCCACGAACAGCGGCTACAGCGAGGCCGCCTTCACGTGGGACGTCTCGAACCGGATGGTCAGGATCCTCGAACGCCGGGGCGCCACGGTCAAGCTGACCAGGACCAGCAACAACGGCGTCGGCCCGTGCATCACCGAGCGGGCCGCGATCGGCAACGCGGCCAGGGCGGACGCGGCGATCTCCGTGCACGCCGACGGCTCCGCGCCGGGCAACCACGGCTTCCACGTCATCATGCCCAGGAAGATCAACGGGCCGGTGGACAGGGTGGTGGGCGCCTCCAGCGAGCTCGGGATCGCCGTGCGCGACGCGTACCGGAAGGGCACGGGGATCGCCTACTCCACCTACATCGGCCGCAAGGCGCTCGACTACCGCAACGACCTCGGCGGGCTCAACCTGTCCACGGTGCCGAAGGTCTTCATCGAGACCGGCAACATGCGCAACGCCGGTGACGCGGCCAAGCTGCAGAGCCCGGCGTTCCGGCAGAAGATCGCCCTGGCGCTGGCGAACGGATTGCAGCACTATCTCGAAGCATGATTCCTCGTCCAGAGCTGCTCGCTGATCTTTCCGCTTCCTACGTGCTGACCTCGGGCGCGACGGTGTCCGGCGACCTGGTCGACGCCGTACGCCTGGCGCTTCCCGGGCTCGACCTCCGTCCCGGCGACTCGGGCGAGATCGACGTCCGGCGGGATCCGGGGCTGGGCGAGGAGGCGTACCGGCTGGCTGTGGGGTCGCGGGGCGTGGAGATCGTGGCCGGCGGGCGGGCGGGGGCGTTCTACGCGGCGCAGTCGCTGCACCAGTTGCTGCCCGACGCCTCCTACCGGTTCTCCGAGGGCTCGTCGTGGCCCGTTCCGGGGGTGCGGATCGAGGACGCGCCGCGCTTCGCCTGGCGGGGGCTGCACCTGGACGTGGCGCGGCACTTCTTCCCCAAGCGGGAGATCCTCCGCCTGATCGACCTGATGGCGATGCACAAGCTCAACCGGCTGCACCTGCACCTGGTGGACGACCAGGGGTGGCGGGTGGAGAGCCGGGCCTACCCGCTGCTGCACGAGGTGTCCTCGCACCGGCCGCGGACGGCGACCAACTACTACCGCGAGCCGGACGCGTACGACGACGTCCCGCACGGCGGCTACTACACGCTGGACGACCTGGCCGAGATGGGCGCGTACGCCCGCTCCCGCTGCGTCACGATCGTCCCCGAGATCGACGTGCCCGGGCACGCCTCGGCGATCCTGGCGGCCTACCCGGCGTTCGGGGCCACCGGGGAGCGGCACGACGTGCTCGACCGCTGGGGCATCTCCCCCGCGATCCTGTCGCCGCTGCCGCCGACCGTGGAGTTCCTGACCACGATCTTCGACGAGCTGATCGGCGCCCTGGGCGAGGCCCCGTACGTGCACATCGGCGGCGACGAGGTCGTGCTCGACCACTGGGCGGCCTCGGCGGAGATCGGCGCCTACCGCGCGTCGCTCGGGCTGGAGACGGCCAACGACCTGCAGGCGTGGTTCCTGCGGCAGCTGGCGGACGCGCTGGCCGAGCGGGGCGCGCGCGCCGTGGTGTGGGACGAGGCGTTCGTCAGCGGCGGGCTGCGGCAGGACACGATCGTCATGCCGTGGCGCGGCATGGGCGTGGGCCGGCGGGCGGCCGCCGCCGGGCACGACGTGGTGGCGACGCCGGTGTTCCCGCTGTACTTCGACTACGCCGAGGCCTCCTCCCCCGACGAGCCGATGGCCATCGGGGACGCGATCACGGTGGCGGACGTGGCGGCGTTCGAGCCGGCGCCGGCCGACTGGACGGAGGAGGAGCGGGCGCGCGTCATGGGCGTGCAGGCGCAGCTCTGGACCGAGCGGGTACCGGACGCGCGTACGGTGGACTATCGCCTGTGGCCCCGGGCCTGCGCGCTGGCGGAGGTGGCCTGGGCGGGCCCCGGACCGTCGGGCTTCGACGAGCGGCTGGCGGAGCACCTCGGGCGGCTGGACGCCATCGGGGTCGAATATCGTCCCCAGGCGGGGCCGCACCCCTGGCAGCGGCGGCGGCCGCACCGGCCCAGCGGGGTACGGGTCGTGGACGTGATGGCCCGCATCGACGAGATGACGCACGACGCCGAGTCGACCCGGCCCAGCATGTGACGCCTAGAAGGCCGGGCGGTCGTTGAGTATGCGCTGGAACAGGTGGTGGTCCTGCCACCGGCCGTCGATCTCGAGGTAGTGCCGGGCGGTGCCGTACCGTTCGAAGCCGCACTTGAGCAGGACGCTCTGGGAGGCCAGGTTGTCGACCAGGGTGCTCGCCGCGATCCGGTGCAGGCCCAGCTCCTGGTCGGCCAGCCGGCACACCTCCTGCGTGCCCCTGGTGGCCAGGCCGCGGCCGGTGTAGCCGGCGTCCGTCCAGTAGCCGAGGTCGGCGCTGAGCCACGGGCCCCTGACGATGTTGCTGAGCGTCATGCGGCCCACGACGCGGTCGCCGTCGGCGAGCACCCACGCCACCGCCTGGCCCGCGGCCTGCTGCGCGAGCAGGCTCTTGAGGCGTTCGGCCTGGCCCGGCAGGGTGTAGAACTCCTCGGGCCGGCGGGGCTCCCAGCGCTTGAGGTGGTCGCGGTTGCGGAGGTAGGCGGCGAGCAGGGGCTCCGCGTCGTGCTCGGTCGCCGGGCGGAGTGTGACGTCGCCCGCGAGCACCACTTGTTCGATCATTCGTCCCACGATAGGAGATGCTTCGGGCGTCACGCCGTGCGGCCGATGGCCTCCGTGACGGACTTGAGGCCGTGGCGGCGTACGCGGCGCTGGAGTTGCCGGTGGATGCGCGCGGCCCAGAAGGGGCCGCCGTAGATCCAGCCCGTGTAGCCCTGGACCAGGGTCGCGCCCGCGAGGATGCGCTCCCAGACGTCGTCCACGTCCTCCACGCCGCCCGCCGACACCAGCGTGAGGCGGTCGCCGACCTTGGCGCGCAGGCGCCGCAGGACCTCCAGGGAGCGGCCCTTGAGCGGCCGGCCCGACAGGCCGCCGGTCTCGCCGCCGTGCCTGATCGTGGTGTTGGTCGCGATGATGCCGTCGAGGCCCAGCTCCATGGCCAGCTCGGCGACCGCGTCGACGTCCTCGTCGGCCAGGTCGGGGGCGATCTTGACCAGCAGCGGGGTGCGGCGGGGCGTGGCGTCGGCCACCTCCTTGACCGCGGTGAGCAGCGGGCGCAGCAGCGAGACCGCCTGCAGGTTGCGCAGCCCGGGCGTGTTGGGCGAGCTGACGTTGACCACCAGGTAGTCGGCCAGCGGGGCCAGGGCCTTGGCGCTGGCCACGTAGTCGGCCGCGGCCTCGGCCTCCGGGATCACCTTGGTCTTGCCGATGTTCACCCCGACCACGACCGGCACGCCGCGCGGGCGGCGCAGCCGGCGGGCGGCGGCGAGCGCGCCGGAGTTGTTGAAGCCCATCCGGTTGATCACCGCCCGCTCCCGTACCAGCCGGAACAGGCGGGGGCGCGGGTTGCCCGGCTGGCCGTGGGCGGTGATGGTGCCGACCTCGACGTGGCTGAAGCCGAGCGCGGCGACGGCCTCCGCGCAGGCGGCGTCCTTGTCGAAGCCGGCGGCCAGCCCGAGCGGGCCGGGGAAGTGCACGCCGAACGCGGTCACCCGCAGGGCCGGGTCGTGCGGCGCGAGCACCCGGTGCAGCAGCCGCTTGATCAGCGGCAGCCGGGCGAGGAGCGCCAGGGCGCTCACGGTGAGTCGGTGCACGGCCTCGGCGTCGAAACGCCGCAAGACCTGCGAGAACACGAGGTGATACATCACGGGTCAGGCTACCAAGCCGGCCTCGTGGGCGATGATCGCGGCCTGCACGCGGTTGCGTACGTCGAGGCGGGTGAGGATGGCGCTCACGTACGCCTTCACGGTGCCCTCCACGATGTGCAGCTCGCGGGCGATCTCCGCGTTGGACATCCCCGCGCCGACCAGGGCGAGGACCTCCCGCTCGCGCTCGGTGAGCGCCTCGATGCGGTCGCGGGCCACCGCGCCCCTGGCCATCCGGCCACCCGCCAGCCGGCTGATGACGCGCTGGGCGACCTTGGGCGACAGGTACGCCGCGCCGTCGGCCACCGCGTGGATCCCGGCGATGAGCTCGCGCGGGTCGCCCGACTTGAGCAGGAACCCGCTGGCCCCGACGTCGAGCGCCTTGGCGATGTAGTCGTCCTCGCCGAACGTGGTCAGCATCACCACGGCCGTGCCCGGCGCGACCCTGCGCATCTCGGCCGCGGCGGCCAGCCCGTCGAGCCTGGGCATGCGGATGTCCAGGAGCGCGACGTCGGGGCGGTGGCTGATGGCCAGGTCCACCGCCTGCCTGCCGTCGCCCGCCTCGGCCACGACGTCCAGCTCGGGGTCGGACTGGAGGATCGCCCGGACCCCCGCCCTGATCATGGCCTCGTCGTCGGCCAGGAGTATGCGGATCACGCCCTCTATATTGGCCGACCTAGTATTGGCCGGCATGGCTCAGGTGAAGGTTTACGGACGCAGGGACGTGTGGGCCGGGCGGCAGCGGGAGGTCTCCGACCTGCTCCAGTCGTGCCTGGTGAGCGCGTGGGGATTGCCCGAGGAGAAGCGGTTCCACCGGTTCCTGCTGCTGGAGGCCGACGACTTCGTCTGCCCGCAGCGGAGCGAGCGCTATCTGATCATCGAGGTGGTCTGCTTCACGGGCCGCAGCGACGACGCCAAGCGGGCGCTGATCCGGGAGATCTACGAGAAGTCGGGGTACGACCCCGAGGACGTGGAGATCACGATCATTGAGATGCCCAAGGTCAACTGGGGAATTCGCGGTGTTCCCGCTGATGAGCTCAGTCTGTCGTACAAGGTGGAGGTCTGAGTTCGGGGGCAGCCACGGCCGGACGGTATGGTCCGACTCATGAGCACTCACTATGACGTCGTCGTTCTCGGCGCGGGTCCAGGAGGATATACGGCCGCGGTCCGCGCCGCCCAGCTCGGACTGCGCACCGCGGTCGTCGAGGAGAAGTACTGGGGTGGCGTCTGCCTCAACGTGGGCTGCATCCCGTCCAAGGCGCTGCTGCGCAACGCGGAGCTCGCCCACATCTTCACCAGCGAGGCCAAGACCTTCGGCATCAGCGGCGAGGTCACCTTCGACTACGGCGCGGCCTTCCAGCGCAGCCGCAAGGTGGCCGACGGGCGGGTCAAGGGCGTTCACTACCTGATGAAGAAGAACGCCATCACCGAGTACGACGGCCGGGGCACGTTCCTGGACGCCAACACCATCCAGGCGAACGGCGAGACGATCACGTTCTCCAACTGCATCATCGCCGCCGGGGCCAGCACCAGGCTGATCCCGGGCACGCAGTTGTCGGAGCGGGTCGTGACGTACGAGGAGCAGATCCTCACCGAGGAGCTGCCGGGCAGCATCATCATCGCGGGCGCCGGCGCCATCGGCGTGGAGTTCGCGTACGTGCTGCACAACTACGGCGTCAAGGTGACGATCGTGGAGTTCCTCGACCGGATCGTGCCGCTGGAGGACGAGGAGGTGTCGGCCGAGCTGGCCAAGCGTTACAAGCGGCTCGGCATCGAGGTGCTGACCTCGACCCGCGTGGACGGCATCGAGGACGCCGGCTCCTCCGTCAAGGTCACCGTCACCCGCGGCGACCAGACGCAGGTGCTCGAGGCGGACAAGGTGCTGCAGGCCATCGGGTTCCAGCCGCGCGTCGAGGGCTACGGGCTGGAGAAGACGGGCGTGGCGCTGACCGACCGGGGCGCGATCGCGGTGGACGGGCGGCTGCGTACGAACGTGCCGCACATCTTCGCCATCGGCGACGTCACCGCCAAGCTGATGCTGGCGCACGCCGCGGAGTCCATGGGCATCATCGCCGCCGAGACGATCGCCGGCGCGGAGACCATGGAGCTCGACTACGTGATGATCCCGCGGGCGACCTACTGCCAGCCGCAGGTGGCCAGCTTCGGCCACACCGAGGCGCAGGCCCGGGACCTGGGCTATGACGTGAAGGTGGCGAAGTTCCCCTTCACGGCCAACGGCAAGGCGCACGGGCTGGGCGACAGCGCCGGCTTCGTGAAGATCATCAGCGACAACACGCACGGCGAGCTGCTCGGGGCGCACCTCATCGGGCCCGAGGTGACCGAGCTGCTGCCGGAGCTGACCCTGGCGCAGCAGTGGGACCTGACCGTGCACGAGGTCGCGCGCAACGTGCACGCGCACCCGACGCTCGGCGAGGCGGTCAAGGAGGCCATCCACGGGCTGGCCGGCCACATGATCAACATGTGAGAGCTTTCTCCGGTTTCAGTGATCGGTACGGCTGGGCCGTACCGATCACATTTGCACTCTCTTATCCCATTGAGTAAGTGGGGGTGGGGGTGTTCACGGGGTTGACGTGGCAGTCTGGACTGACATGGAGATGCCCGCGAGGCGCCTCGCGGGTTCAGCGAGGCGCAGGGACCAGATCGTGTCGGCCACGATCGCCGTGCTGGCGCGGCGCGGCTACGCGGGGACGACGTTCGAGGCCATCTGCGCGCACGCGGGGCTCAGCAGCAAGCGGTTGATCTCCTATCACTTCGCGGGCAAGGAGGAGCTGCTCGCGACGGTGGTGCTGGCGGAGGCGGCGGCCTTTGTGCGTCCGGCCCTCGACGCGGCCGCGCGCCGTGAGGCCGGCGCGCAGGGGTGGGAGCGGGCGGGGCTGGCGGCGTACATCAGGGCGAGCCTCGACTTCGCCGCCGCCCGGCCCGAGCACGTACGGGCGCTGCGGCAGATCGCCTGCAACACCGGCGAGCAGGCGGCGGACGGGTGGCTGGCGGAGCTGTTCGAGGGCGGGCAGCGGGCGGGGGCGTTCCGGGAGTTCGACGCCGAGCTGATGAGCACGGTGCTGCGGGCCTCCATCGACGGGGTGGCCGAGCGGCTCGACCCCGAGGGTTGCGCGGACGAGCTCGTCGAGATCTTCGACCGGGCGACGCGGGACGGATCGTCGTAGGCGGGCCGTCGTAGGTGGGGCTTCGTAGGCGGGCCGTCGTAGGCGGGCCGGGGGATCAGGGCGGGGGCCGGGTGGCGCCCAGGGTCTGACCGGCGGCGATGGCTTCGCGCAGGGTCCTGGTCAGGGCGTCCGCCTGGGCGGTCAGGGCGCGCAGGCCGTCCGTGTCGCCGGTCTGGGCCAGGAGGTCGACGTACCTGTCGTTGCTCTTCTGCAGGTCGCCCGCCCGCAGCGCCGCGTCCGCCGCCCGCACGCGGGCCGCGTACGACTCCAGCTCCCACACCCGCTCCGTGACCGCCGCCACCGAGCGGCTCAGCGCCTCCCGCTGGGGCGCCAGGACCGCGGAGAGCTCGGGGGTCATCACCTCCTCCATCGCCTCCGCCTGCTCGGCCCGCAGGTCGGCCTGGACGCGTACGAGGCGGGCGACGTCCCAGAGGCGCTCCGGCAGCACGATGTCGTTGGCGATGACGTCGAGGAGGCCCCGGCGGTGCACGCGGGAGGCGGACACGTCCGCGATCGCCTTCCTGGCCCGGGCCACCAGGTCGAGGGCGGGGTCGTCCAGCTCGGCGGGGATGACGTAGCGGCCGGCGTACTGGCGGCGCAGCCGGCTGCCCAGGTTCGGGCGGGAGACGCCGACGAACAGGAGCGAGGTGAGGAAGACCATCATGGTGGCCAGGCCGGCGTTCTCGTGGCCGGTGTCGAACGCGACCGCGGCGAGCACGGCGCCGACCGCGGCGGCGCAGGCCGCGCCCACGGCGAACAGGCGGCGCGCCCATCGCGGCGGCTCGGGGTCGGGCCGCCCGAGCAGGAGCAACGGCGCTCCGGTCATGCGCCGGCGATCCCGCGGGGGAACGGCGGGATCCACGATCGGCTGGTCAATCCAATTCGCCACCAGCGGCACCCACCCTCATGCGGAATGTGTAGTAATCGACCTGCCAGCCGTCCCGCACGAGGCCCTTTCGCGCCACGACCTCGGCGGCGAAACCGGCCTCGCGCGCCAATGTCCGCAGATATTCCAGGTCCCCGGAAGTGCCGAAGAACACCAGCATCCGGCCGCCCGGCGCGAGATGGCTCCGGACGTCCTGGAAGAACTCGGTAAGGGCCCGGTAGTTCTCGTCGGTGATGGCGGCCTCCGGCAAATCCCGGGGCGCGAACCAGCGGAACGGCGGGTCGAAAACGATCAGGTCGAATTCGCCTTCGACCGCGCTGAAGACATCGCTCTCCCGCACGGTCACGGAGACGCCGTTGCGCTCGGCGTTGGCCCGCGCCGTCTCGACGGCCAGCGGGTTGATGTCCACGGCCAGCACCTCGGCGGCCGTGGAGGCGGCCAGGACGGCGTTGACCCCGCTGCCTGTGCCCATGTCGAGCACGCGATCACCCTCCTTGACCTCGGCCAGCACGGCCTCGCCGAGAAGGTGCGACATGCGGGTGATGGGCTGCACGCCGGGCGGCACCACGAGGGTCCGGCCCAAATAGCGGAAAGTCCGCTCCGCGGCGCCTTCCTCCTGGGCCGCGCGATAGGCGTTCTCGTGCCAGCGGCGAATCCGCTTGGCGTGCTCCGGAGAAACCAGCGGAATATGGCGGCTCTTTTCCGTCATGACGTCACTCTTCAGCACGCCCCCGGGAGCATGCCAGCGTATTTCGCACGGATGCCTCCTTGACGAGACGGTGTCGCTTCCGAGCACACCCCGTGCGGCCCGCCGGATCCACCAGGCCCGTGTGCGGATGTCGTGAAGATGTCGTGCAGCTATTCTTTCGGCCGTGTCCGAACTTCCTGAGTTGTACGTCGCCGTGGACGTCGAGGCAGACGGGCCCATTCCCGGGCCGTACAGCATGATCTCCCTCGGCATGGCCGTGGCCGGGCGGGAGCACCTCACGTTCTACACGGAGCTGCGGCCGATCTCCGACGACTTCGTGCCCGAGGCGCTGGCCGTCTCCGGGCTCGACCGCGACCGGCTGCTGCGGGAGGCGCCGCCCCCTGAGGTGGCGATGGCGGCGGCCGCCCGCTGGGTGAACGGCCTGCGCAAGATCGGGCGGCCGGTGTTCCTGGCCGCGCCCGCGGTGTGGGACGGCATGTTCGTGCACTGGTACTTCCTGCGGTTCACCGGGAAGAGCCCGTTCGGGGCGACCGGCTCAGGGGTGGACCTGCGGAGCTACTGGATGGGGCTGACCGGCTGCGAGTGGGTGGAGACGCACAAGGGGAAGATCAAGCGGCGGCTGGGCCTGGAGGGGGTGCCGCACACGCACCACGCGGGTGAGGACGCCGCCGAGCTGGCCCAGGTTGTTCGACGCCGTGCTGAGGCGCGAGGCGACCTGAGTTCTCACCAGATCTTCAGAATTCGCTGAGAGTACTCTGAGGATGCGCGGAGACGTTGGAGGCGAAAGAGACCCTCGCACCGGACGGTGGTCCCGCACATGACCTCAACTCCCCCTCAGACCACCCAGCGGCCGACACGCCGGCTCGCCCCCGCCGGCACCGCGGCCCTGCGGCTCGGGCTCCTGGCGCTGGTCGCGATCGGTATCGTGGGCGCCGCCCTCGAGCTCGCCTTCGAACGCCACTGGCAGAGCCCCGTCCAGTTCATCCCCTGGGTGGCCCTGGCGCTGCTCGCGGTGGCACTGGTGCTGCTCGCGCTGCGCGACTCCGGGCGCGCGCTCACCGCCGTACGCGTGCTCGCGGCGGTCGTCCTGGTGGCCTCGGCGTACGGCGTCTTCATGCACGTGTCCGTCAACCACGGCATGGGCGCGATGGACCCCGGCTGGGACTCGTTCTCGCCGCTCACCCAGTGGTGGTACGCGCTGACGAAGTCGGTCGGGACGGCCCCGCCGCTCGCGCCGGGCATGCTGGCACAGAGCTCCCTGCTCCTCCTGCTGGCGAGCCTGACCTCGAAGCGGAGGGGGAATTCCGTGAACACGAGCTGAACGCACCCGCACCATTTCGGAACCTTCTCCTCATTTTCCGCGTCACATCAGGGCAATAGCACTGCGACTGATGAGGCTGGTGAGGTTGGAGTGGCGTTACGACGGATATTCGTCGCGGCGGTCGTGATGGCGGCCACCGCGGCAAGCGCCGAAGGGGCGGCGGCCAGGGTCGCGCCCCGCCCGGCGGCCCAGACGGCCACCGTTGCCGAGTCGGCCCGACCGGCCGGGCTGGACGTGCCCGCGGTGGCGCCCACCACGAAGACCGCCGAGGCCGAGCCGGTGTGCGCCCGGCTCAAGGGCGCGGAGGCGTGCGTGGGCCCCGACGGCAGCGACCGGCCCGGCATCACGATCGAGGACACGAGCGACGACCGCCGCCACCCCGCGGTCGAGTACTACCTGAACGGCTACCTCGGCACCAAGTACGTCATCCACAACCTGGGCCGCGACGGCGAGGTACGCGGCAGCCGCGAGATCGGCAGGACCGTCACCTTCCGCGCCGCCCTCTACCAGGGCGACCGCCGGGTCAAGTACGGCCGCTGGAAGACGGTCCGCAACGTCGCGAAATATCCGGTTAATCGTGACACCCGCACGACCCCCGCCGCCGCCCGCGCCAAGTCCAGGGTGTGCACCTCGACGAAGGGCGCCGCGACCACCTGCTTCTCCGAGCGCAACACCCACGTCTACGCCTGCGACACCGCGGCCGACGAGTATCAGGCGCGCGCCGAGTACTTCGTCGCCGGCGACCCGACCGCCCGCTTCGAGATCCACCAGCTCGCCGGCGTCGGCACCTGCGGCAAGGCCGAGCACGGCGACCTGTCCATCAGCATGTACCGCGCCTCGGTGTTCGACCACGGCCGCCGCAAGGCCACGAGGCTCTACAAGTACAACTAGACGGGCGCGGCTGTAGGGCGCGAGAAGGGTGCGACTAGTAGAAGGGCGCGACTAGAAGGGTGCGATGGTCTCCCGCACGGCCTGCGCGCACTCCTTGGCGTTGTCGTCGTGGGCGATGCTGCTCAGCAGCTCCCGCAGGTGGAACACCCGCATGCGCTCCTGCCAGCCGCTCGGCAGGGGCGCCAGGGCCGCGTACACCTCGAAGAAGCGCTCGGAGGCCGGTGGGCGCGGCGAGCACCACAACATGCTGAGGTCGGCCTCCGCCCAGCTGTAGGAGACGGCCGGATCGATCAGCGCCGGGCCGCCCGCCCGCGCGGAGAGGATGTTCTCCAGCCACAGGTCGCCGTGCGTGAGCACCGGCGGGGCCGGCGGCAGCAGCTCGGGCAGGGCGGCGCAGAGGCGTTCGAGGGCACGGCGCTCCTCGCGGTCCAGCGCCGCCGCCACTTCCGGCTCGCTCAGCCAGCGCAGGATCCGGCGCTCGGCGAAGAAGGCGTGCCCGTCGTCGTCCCAGGTGTTGTCCTGCCGCAGGCGGCCCAGCCAGCCGTCCCGGTGCCAGCCGAACCGGTCGCCGGTCGTGGCGGTGTGCAGGGCGGCGACCGTACGCGCCAGGTCCTCCCAGAACCGCTCCCCGTCGCCGCGCGGCGGGAGCGGTTCGAGCACGAGCAGGTCCGGCGTCACCGCCAGCACCTCGGGGGTGGTCACGCCGCCCAGTTCGCGCAGCGCGCGCAGCCCTTCGGCCTCCACCTCGAAGAGGTCCGAGCCGGCCGTGCGCAGCGTCTTGGCGAACACCTCGGAGCCGTCGCGCAGCGTCACCAGCCCCGCCAGCGCCACCACGCCGCCGGGAGCCACGCGTACGGACTCCGCCTCGAACCCGGCGGCCCGCACGCGGGTCAGCAGCAGCTCCACGCTCACCGCCCGTACACGAGCAGGTAGCGCCAGAAGAGCAGCCTGCGGATGGTGGCACCGGGCAGCAGGTCGGCCGCCTCCCGCCGGATCTCCGCCAGCGACATCTCCGGCTGCTTGACCGGCGCCGGGCTCGGGGTGCCCCGGCCCGCCATCGCCAGCCTGGCGGCCGCGTTGACCGGGATGGCGGCCAGGGACCAGGCGTGGTCCGTCGCCGACACCTCCGAGTAGCAGCCGAGGACGGCCAGGACGCCGCCGGGGGCCAGGGCGTCCCGCAACCTGGCGACCGTGCCGAACGGCACGTGGTGGATGCTCGCCAGGCAGGAGATGTAGTCGTAGCGGCCCGCGGGCAGCTCCATCTCCGTGATGTCGGCGTGGTGGTAACGCACGCCCGGCGCGGGGCCGGCCGCCTCGATCACCTCCGCGGCCGGGTCGACCGCGTCCACCTCCAGCCCGCGGCCCGCGAGCCGGCGCGCGAACCCGCCGGTCCCGCAGCCGACGTCCAGCGCCGTCCTGGCGCCGCGCGGCACCAGGCGCAGGAGCCGTCCGTGGTAGTGGTCGTTGTGGCTGAAGGTCAATTCCGCACCGCCTCACGATCATCCGCTCAGTGAGCGGAGGTTAGCAGCCGGTCCGGCAGGTCGAACACGGATCCGAGCCGCCGCTCCTCCGGGACCGCCGCCCGCCGGTGGGGGTCGATGAGGTACGCCGCCATGCCGCAGCGCTCGGGCCCCGCGAAGTCCGGCCCGTAGGTGTCGCCCACGAAGACGGCGGAGGACGCCTCGATGCCCAGCACGTCGAGGGCGGTGGCGTAGATCTCCGGGTGCGGCTTGCGCCAGCCGACCTCGACCGAGGTGATCACGGCGTCGAACGACTCCAGCAGCCCCATCGCCGCCAGGTGCCCGGGCACGAGCGTCGCAAGGTGCGTGTTGGACACGACGGCGAGCCGGTGCCCGGCCGACAGCTCCTCGACGAGACCCGAGAGGCCGGGCAGGTAGTGGACGCCGGTGTTCCATTCCGCCACGTAAAGGGTGACGAACTCCTCGACCTCGGCCGGGGCCGGCTCGTGCGGCAGCACCCGGCCGAGGAACGCCGTGCCGGCCTCGGCCATCGAGAACTCGTGGTCGTCCAGGTCGCTGAGCCGGTCGAACTCTGCCGAGGTGCGCGACCAGCCGTCCAGGAACTCCTCGTACGGCAGGCTCGCCCCGAGCCGGCGCAGCAGCGCGTAGGTGGAGCGGTAGCCCTGCTCCGTCCGGCTGGGCGAGTACTCGACGAGCGTGCCGAAGAAGTCGAAGAGGATGTGTGTCCGACGCATGAAGCCTCGCCTCGCCGCCCGAGTAACCGGTACGCCCTGCCGGACCGGCCGGTCCATCATGGCATCCGGCCCCCGGTCTGAAAGTTTCAGCCGTAATTGACGGGTGCCAGGCCACGCCCCATGATCATGATGCTTCGAGGCAATACCACTATCCATGCGTTTCATGGCGAGGTGCGCCGATGCCGAAAACCCCCTTACGAGCCGCGTTGGCCGTCCTGCTGACGCTGACCGCCCTGAGCACCCCCAGCGCGTACGCCGACGACCCCGCCCCCGTCGCGGTGACCGTCAACGCCCGCGCCGCGCTCGCCGCCGTCCCCGAGACGGGCCTGGGCACCAACCACGCGATCTGGGACTCGAACCTGGGCACCGACGCGACCGCCGACCTGCTCAAGGACGCGGGCATGAAGCTGCTGCGCTACCCCGGCGGCTCCTACTCCGACATCTACCACTGGGCCGACCACACCGCCCCCGGCGGGTACGTGGCGCCCGACACCGACTTCGACACGTTCATGCGCGGCGTGCGCCGTACCGGGGCGCAACCGATGGTGACGGCCAACTACGGCACCGGCACCGCCGAGGAGGCCGCGGCCTGGGTCCGGCACGCCAACGTCACCAAGGGGTACGGGGTCAAGTACTGGGAGATCGGCAACGAGAACTACGGCAACGGCCACTACGGCGCCGCCTGGGAGGCCGACGACCACGCCGACAAGAGCCCGAACGAGTACGCCCGCCACGTCGTGGCCTACGCGGACGCGATGAAGGCGGTCGACCCCACCATCAAGATCGGCGCGGTCCTGACCACGCCCGCCAACTGGCCCGACGCCATCGTCGCCGAGGGCGACAGCGGCACCTGGAACAAGGTCGTCCTGTCCGCCGCCGGATCGAAGATCGACTTCGTCATCCTGCACTGGTACCCCGGCGCCCTGGACAGGACCGGCCACGTCCCCGACATGATCCAGCTCACCCGCGACCAGATCGCCAAATACGCCGGGCCCGGCTCGGAGCGGATCGGCATCGCGATGACCGAGTTCAACACCGGCAGCAGCAGCAACGGCACGAACACCCAGCCCGGCGCGCTGGCCGCCGCCGACGCCTACGCGACACTGCTGGCCAACGGGGTGTTCACGGTCGACTGGTGGAACGTGCACAACGGCATCGGCGCCGTCACCGAGGTCGAGGGGCACACCGACTACGGCGACTTCGGCCTGCTGTCGAGCGGCGGGTGCACCTCCGACGGCAGCGTCTGCGAGCCGCCGCTCAACACGCCCTTCGCCCCGTACTACGCGCTGCAGATGATGAGCAAGTTCGCCCGCCCCGGCGACCGGTTCGTCCGCGCCGCGACCGACCAGCCGAAGGTCACCGCGCACGCCGCCCGCCGCCCCAACGGCGACCTGGCCGTCATGCTGATCAACACCTCGTCCGACACGTCGTACCCGGCCGCGATCGGCTACTCCGGCTTCACCCCCGCCTCCGGCGCGCCCACCGTGCTGACCCACACCAACGGCGCCCAGAGCATCACCACGTCCACCACCGGGAGCGCGACCGCCCAGACGCTGCCGCCGCTCTCCCTGACCACGATCGTCCTGCGCCCCACCACCCAGCAGGCCGGCCGCCCCGGCGCCCCGGGCCAGCCCACCGCCACCGGCGTGACGGACAGATCCGCCACGATCACCTGGCCCGCCGCCGCCCCCGGCTCGCGCCCGATCGCCAAGTACGAGGTCCACCGCCAGAACGGCGCCGTCACCGAGCAACTCGGCGAGACCGCCGGCACCAGCCTCACCGTCCACAACCTCAAGCCCGGCACCCGGTACACCCTCAACGTGATCGCCCGCGACAGCGGCGGCACGCAGTCCTGGCCCTCGCCCCCGGTGACCTTCACCACCGGCACCCCCGCCACCAGCTCCTGCTCGGTCCGGCTCACCGTCCAGTCCGACTGGGCCAGCGGATACGTCGGCGCCATCGACATCACCAACAACGGCGCCCCCGTCAACGGCTGGACCCTCACCTTCGGCTGGCCGAGAACGTGGCAGAGCCTGGGCAGCGGCTGGAGCGCCGTCTGGACGCAGGAGGGGTCGCAGATAAAGGCGGTCAACGAGCCAGGGAACGGCGCACTCGCCACCGGCGCCTCGACCACGATCGGCTTCGTCGGCAACTACACCGGCCCGAACGTCCTCCCATCCGTCTTCACCCTGAACGGCACCGTCTGCACCACCCGCTGACAGCCCCCGGGGCCGCCTTCCGGCGGCCCGTCGGGCCAGCAGAAGCGCCGTCATGTCGGCGCTGTTCGACGCTGGTGGTCAGGGACAGGGTCGCACTGCCAAGCTCCCGCTTTTCAGGTGTCGCAATCTGCCTGCTCACTTGTCCGGCTACCGTGAGGCCATCGTCGCTCTCCGTCGGCTCGACGAAGATGTCCTCAGCGTCGAGGCACACCCCAAGAACCTGATCATCCTCATCGATCAGAAGGAACTTCTGCTCGACGGAATCCATGCACTCCATCCTCACCCGCGATCAATGACGTCGCTGTCACTGTTGCTGTCAGAGGAGATCAAAAAGCCCCGAACGGGAATCCGTCCGGGGCATCTTGGCTGGTGAAGTGTGGTGGTCAGGGGCAGGGCCGAACTGCCGACCTTCCGCTTTTCAGGTGTAGCAATCAGCCTGTTGGCAGGCCGCGACCAGGAGGTTGGGGGCCGCCTGTGGTGCCTTCCGTGTAGGACCGGTGGCTGACGTTGCCGTCAGCGTTGCCGTCGACATTCAGCGGGGGACCACCTGTGCACGGACGCCTGGAAGATCATCGAATGCGGCCGAGGCGTCCATCGTGATCACTGTTCTCGCGGTGGCCGCGGCCGTCGCCGCAATCAGGAGATCGTACGCGCCACGAGACTTACCTTCTCGTCGAACATGCGCCATAAGACGAGCATGGACTCTGGCGACGTCTGTCGTGTATTCCTCGACTGGAATCAACGCCAGGACTTCATCCACGAAGGCCTGCCGATTGGGCCGGCGAGCCGCATCGGCCATTTCCACACCGACGAGCAGCTCCGCCACAGTGATCGCCGCGATCGCCACATCATCGGGGTCTTCGATCACCGCGTCCACGGACGCCTTGCCCCGCTCGGCCGCGATGAGCACACCCGTGTCCAGGATCAGGCGTCGGGCCACGTGCCCCTCATCTCGTCGTCGATTGCCTCGCGGGCCGCCGCGACATCAGCCTCGAAATCCGCGTCCAGCGTCCCGGCCCTTCTGGCGAGAAACGCCTTGACCATACGCCCTGGTGCAGTGGGCGCAGGGCCGATCACGGCGATTTGCTTCCCGCCACGAGTCACCACAATGGTCTCCCCGTGCTCCGCCTCGTCTAGGACCGTGGCGAAGCTCCGAGACGCTTCAGTGGCAGTCATCACCTTCATAGAATCAGATTATCTGATGATGTCGGCTCCTGTTCAGTGAGTCGAAGCGTGCCCTTTCTCTCGTGAAGTCACTGACTTCAGCCAAGAAAGGATCAAGCCGTCACATGGCGATGCATAGGCGCGACAGCCGTAGCGATCTGCCAGCCGTTCATCCGGTGCTCACACCCCGACTGCAGATGACCGTCCGCTTCGTTTGTTGCCGTCAGCGGACACAAAAACGCCCCGGAGCGATCTTCGCTTCGGGGCATCTTGACTGTTCAAGGCTGGTGGTCAGGGGCAGGGTCGAACTGCCGACCTTCCGCTTTTCAGGCGGACGCTCGTACCAACTGAGCTACCTGACCCAGAGCGGTCCTGACGGGACTTGAACCCGCGACCTCCACCTTGACAGGGTGGCGAGCACTCCAAACTGCTCTACAGGACCTTGCTTGTCTTGCGTTTCGTGCTGTTTGCGCTCGCTTAGCTTACCAGCTCTTCGGTGGTCTTGGACCAGCCGTTTTGCGGGTGCGCCAGGCGCTCGCAGTGCCCCCAACGGGATTCGAACCCGTGCCGCCGCCTTGAAAGGGCGGTGTCCTAGGCCGCTAGACGATGGGGGCTCAGGATTCCCTGTCGCCTTCCGTCGGAGACCTCTGAAGCATAGGGGACGATTGCCCTTGATGCCAAAGTGGCGGACCGGCGGCCGGCGATGGTGGTGTGCCGCCGATCGTTCCCGTTGGCGACGGGGCGCTCGTTGGCTCTGGGGAAATCATACGTTGTGGGTCGGGCTCCACGTGACGCTGGATGTACACCGACTGCTCCCCCAGCCCGCCCAGCGTGATGTCGTCCCAGGCCTGCAGGCGCTTGGTCTCCTTGTCGAAGTACAGGACGGACGCCTGGACGGGGGTGGGCTGGGCGTGTTCGAGGGCGCGCAGGCCGGCCCCGCCGGTCGAGCCCTGGATGAGCATGCGGGTGCCCGTCGGGAGCATGGTCGTCTTTCGCTCGTGCGTGTGGCCGGCGAGGATCATGGGAGCCGCGCCCGAGAAGCCGCGCCCGATGTCAGGGTCGTGTACGGCGATCAGGTCCGCCTTGCCGACCTTGGCCAGGTGGGAGCGGGCGAAGCGGCCGAGGGCCGCCGGGTCGGAGTCGACGGTGACGGATTTGTCCGGGGTGAAGCGCGGGTCGCCGAGGCCGTAGATGTTCAGGCCGGCCACCTTCTGGGCCCTGTTGTCCAGGACTATGGCGTTCTTCTGCTTCTCCACGGCCTTCTGGGTGGTCATCGAGTCGTGGTTGCCGCGGACGAACACGTACGGGATCTTGAGGGTGCTGATCTCGTCGACGAACTTGTTCTCGGCCTTGGTGCCGTGGTCGGAAATGTCGCCCGTGTCGACGATCACGTTCACGGCGAACTGGTCCTTGAGCGAGCGGATGACGTTCCAGGCGATGGGATTGATGTGGATGTCGGAGATGTGCAGCACCCGGATGCTCTTGGGGTCGGCGTCGTAGAGAGGCAGGGTCGAGACCGTGTCGTACAGCTTCGAGACGTTCGTGACGAGTTTGGTGAGCTGAGACCGGTACGACTCGAACTTCGTGACGATCGACTCCGCGCTGCCGACAAGTGACGGCGCCGCGGCCACCAGCCCCGAATAGCGCGGCTCGACGAGCGAGCTCGGGCGGAAGGTGAGAGCGGCCAGGACTCCGGTGCCCGCGAGGGCCACAGAGGCCGCCAGGAGCCCCAGGAGAGCCACTCTCGGGCGCCTGAAGACCATCAGGACGGCGATCAGGGCCCCGGCCCCGGCACAGAGCAGCGAGCGGATGACGAGGGCGCGTACGCCGTCCAGGAGGTCGCTCTCGATCACGTCCGGCAGGCGGTCGGCCAGGCGCGGATCCTCCAGGAGCGCTTTGGCGCGGTCCTGGTCGATGTTCTCCAGCGTGATGCGCAGCCTGAGCGGCGCGTCGTGGGTGCGGAAGGTGAGGGTGCCGAGCGGGCTGGCGTCCACCACGGTCTCGCCGTTCCAGGCCGGTCGGAGGGACATCCCGGTCTCCACCGGCCCCACCTGGGAACGTACGGTGCCGCTGAAGAAAATGCCCAGCCAGGCGCCCACCGCGGCCACGAGGAGCACAGCCGCGATCCTCGCACCGCGCGATCGAAGGATTGCCTTTGACCTGTGTACGAACTTCATACAGCTTCTTGCTTACCTGACTGAGGGGGCAGAATGGCAACTGTGATCGAGGTTTCGCGGGAGAAGTTCGAGGAACTCGTGGCCGAGGCGTTGGACACGATTCCTCCGGAGCTCACGCGCGCCATGAGTAACGTCGTCGTCACTGTCGTCGATGATCCGCCGGAGCCCCACCTGCTCGGCCTGTACACCGGTGTCCCCCTCACGGAACGCGGCGACTGGTACTCAGCAGTCCTGCCCGACCGCATCGAGATCTACCGCAATCCGATATGCCAAATTTGCGACACCGAGGACGACGTGGTCGACGAGGTACGCATCACGGTCGTCCATGAAGTCGGGCATCACTTCGGCATCGACGACGCCAGGCTTCACGAATTGGGCTGGTAACCCTTTGCTTTTGGTTGGCTGCTTTGGGTTGCGGCCCGCCCCGTCGGTCGGGCACCTTAGGTGACATAGCGAGCACCCTGAGTCAGGCACAGCGGAGTCCAATGGGGGCCATGCGGGCGCGACGGCCGCCGGGACGGCATCGCCGTGCCGGAGAAGCACCACAAGTCACATATCGCGAAGTCATCGCCGTCAGGGAGTTCCGGGCGCTCTGGTACGGCCAGGGCCTCTCGCTCCTCGGTGATCAGCTCGCGCAGGTGGCGCTCGCCGTGCTCGTCTACGACCGCACGCGTTCGCCCCTGGCCACGGCTGCGGTGTACGCGCTGACCTACCTCCCCTCCATCGTCGGCGGGCCGCTGCTGGCCGGGCTGGCGGACCGGTTCGCGCGCAGGGGCGTCATGCTGACCTGCGACCTCCTCCGGGCCGTGCTGGTGGGCGCGATGGCGATGCCGGGCATGCCGTTCCCGGTGCTGTGCGCGCTGGTGTTCCTGGTGGTGCTGCTCAGCGCGCCGTTCTCGGCCGCCAGGGCGGCGTTGCTGCCGGAGGTGCTCGAAGGCGACGCGTACGTCATGGGCTCGGCTCTCCAGAACATGACGAACCAGGCCGTTCAGATGCTCGGTTTCGCGGCGGGCGGAGCGTTGATCGCCACCATGGGCCCGTACCGCGCCCTGGCCCTGGACGCAGCCACGTTCCTCGGATCGGCGCTGATCCTGATCTCCGGCGTGCGCCGCCGCCCCGCCGCCCACCGCGACGGCACCAGGCCGTCCATGTGGACGATGACCAGGGGCGGGGCCCGGCTGGTCCTCCGGTCGCGGAAGTTGCGCACGCTGGTGCTCTTCGCGTGGCTCTGCGGCTTCTACATCCTGCCTGAGGGCATCGCCGCGCCCTACGCGGCCAAGCTGTACACGGGCGGGCTGCCGGTGCCGGTGATCACCGGGCTGCTGATGGCGGCGATGCCGGCCGGGACGGTGGTGGGGGCGTTCCTGTTCAGCAGGTTCGTGCCGCCGGCACGGCGGCTGCGGCTCATGGGGTGGATGGCCATGCTGAGCTGCGCGCCGCTGATCGTGACCGCGATCCGGCCGCCGCTGGCCGTGGTGCTCGCGGCGTGGGTCCTGTCGGGGATCGGCGGGGCGTACCAGCTCGCGGCGAATGCCGCCTTCGTGCAGTGCGTACCGGCCGAACGTCGCGCCCAGGCGTTCGGCCTCGTGCAGTCAGGATTGATGGCCGTGCAGGGGATCGGCATCCTGGTGGGCGGTTTCGCGGCGGAGAGACTCGGCCCCGAGCCGGTGGTCGCGCTGGCGGGGATCGCCGGGGTGATCAGCGCGGCCGTGCTCGCCATGATCTGGACCGAGTCTCGCGACAAGCCCGCCCGGGTGCGTGCCCAGGCCGCCGCCTGATCACTGCTGCGGCTTCTGCTCGCCGCTCCAGTCCGTCGCCGCCTTGTTGGCCTGCTGCTTGTTGATCAGGTCCTGGACGATCGAGGTGTCGTGCTCCTCGTCGGGCATGAGGAGCCAGCCGATCGCGTAGATCCCGACGCCGACCCCGCCGAACAGCGTCGCGATCGCCAGCGCGATCCGCACCAGGTTGGCGTCGATGCCCACGTACTCGCCGACACCGGAGCAGACGCCCGCGATGATCCTGCCCTTGTGGGTCCGACGCAGCTTCTTGACGTTGTATTCGCTCATGCCTCAAGACTGCCCGCCGCCCCGGTGTTCGCACATCAGGATTGCCCCTGGTAGAACCCTGGTAGTCCCCTATATGAGGAGAGGACCCGCGATGGACGACCTGCTGCGCCTGGACGACCGGCTCAACCCCGACCAGCGGCTCATCCGCGACACGGTCCGGTCGTTCGTCACCGACCGCATCCTGCCGCACGTCGGGGACTGGTTCGAGGAGGCCGTCTTCCCGGCGCGCGAGTTGGCGCCCGCGCTCGGCTCGCTCGGGCTGCTGGGGATGCACCTGGAGGGGTACGGCTGCGCGGGGACGGACGCGATCTCGTACGGGGTGGCCTGCCGCGAGCTCGAGGCCGGCGACTCCGGCCTGCGCTCCTTCGTGTCGGTCCAGGGATCGCTGGCCATGTTCCCCATCTGGCGTTACGGCTCCGACGAGCAGAAGGACGAGTGGCTGCCCCGGATGGCCGCCGGCGAGGCGATCGGCTGCTTCGGCCTGACGGAGCCGGACCACGGTTCGGACCCGGCCAACATGCGGACTTATGCCAAGAAAGACGGATCCGACTGGATCCTCAACGGCTCCAAGATGTGGATCACCAACGGCTCCATCGCCGACGTCGCCGTCGTGTGGGCCCAGACCGACGAGGGCATCCGCGGCTTCGTCGTACCGACCGCCACGCCCGGCTTCTCCGCCCCTGAGATCCACAAGAAGCTGTCCCTTAGGGCCTCGATCACCTCGTCTCTCTACTTCGACGACCTACGCCTGCCCGCCTCCGCCGTCCTCCCCGGCGTCACCGGCCTGCGCGGCCCGCTCTCCTGCCTCTCGGAAGCCCGCTTCGGCATCATCTGGGGCGTCGTCGGCGCCGCCCGAGCCTGCCTGGAGGCGGCCGTCGACTACTCGAAGACCCGCGTCCAGTTCGACAAGCCGATCGGCGCCTTCCAGCTCACGCAGGAGAAGCTCGCCTGGATGTACGTCGGCACCGCCCAGGCCGGCCTGACCGCGCTGCACCTGGGAGAGCTCAAGGACGCCGGGCAACTGGATCCGAGGCAGATCAGCTTCGGGAAACTGGCCAACGTACGCGCGGCCCTGGACATCGCCCGCCAGGCTCGCACCATCTTGGGGGGTAACGGGATCACGCTGGAGTACCCTGTGATCAGGCACATGAACAACCTGGAGAGCGTGCTGACGTACGAAGGCACCCAGGAAGTCCATACGCTGGTGCTGGGGGAGGCGCTGACGGGCCTGGCGGCTTACCGGTGATGGAGGCGTCGCGGACAGGGCGGTAATCTCTGTACCCTTGCTGGTGCGAGGGGCGTTAGCTCAATTGGCAGAGCTGCGGACTTTTAATCCGTAGGTTCCGGGTTCGAGCCCCGGGCGCCCTACCACTCTCCACCTCGAATCCCGCTTTTGAGCTGGGGTTTCGCCTTGCGGTGGGCTGGGTGCCGGGTGCAGTCACAGGCCACCGGAAGCAGCCGTGTGCCACCCTTCGCGGAATATACGCGGAATCGATCTTGACGCGTTTCCCCTGGTCGGGGTAGGCATTCGGATGAGCACTTCGGGGATTCCGCGACAACGACAAAGGATCCCGAGATGTCCCGGGGTCCTTCTGGCCAGAGGTCCTGTCACGCGGCATCGAGGGCAGTCAGGATGCGCTGGTTCGCGATCTCCCGTTGACCGTCGATGCACTTGGCGTAGACGCGCAGGAGGACGTCCACGCCGTGCCCTGCCCGTTCGGCCGCCTCAGGGGCGTGAACACCGGCATTGAGCCACAGCGACACGGCCGCGTGACGCAGGTCGTAGGGACGGGCCGCCAGCGGTGAGGCGACCTGGTCGGGTGTGAGCGCGTAGGTACGTGCCTCGCGCCAGACCTTCGACACCGTCGAGCCGGGGAACGGCTTACCCGTGCCGCTCCGGAACAGCCGACCATCCTTGGACACACCGTGGTGTTCGATGTGGTGACGAAGGATCTCCACCAGTTCGGGCGGGATCGCTATCGGGCGAGTCTCCTTGTCGCGATGCTTCAAGCCGCGTTCGTCGTGGCTCTCGCCCGAGTCGGTGTAGCGGCTGTTGCTCTCCGGCCGGGTCTTCTCCAGCGTGAGCAGGCCCCATCCCTTCTCGGGCAGGTAGCAGTCCTTCTTACGCAGGCCCGCAGCCTCACCGGGACGAAGGCCGCCGAAGTACATGCACGCGAACATCGCCGCCATCATCGGTCCCCGACTCTTGCCCACGTAGGTAACCGCGACCAGCAGCTCGCGGGCCTGATGCGGGTTGACCACCGAACGACGGTCCACTTCGCCATTGACCTTGGCCTTGCGGAACTTGACCTTGTGCAGCGGGTTGGCCGACAGCTCCTCCAGCTCTACGGCGTATTCCAGGACGTGATGGAAGACCGCCCGCTTGCGCCGGTAGGTCAAGCGGCGGCGCGGCGCGCCGCCGTACCTCCAGCCCTCCGCCCGCCCGCCGTCCGGGCGTGCGGCCTGGGGGCCGGTCCCGGACGGCGGCGGGACACCGGGCCGGGCACCGCACGCCGGCCCCGCCGCACTTCCCGAACGCGCCGACCGGGTTGCCGCGCCGCCGCACAGATGCAGCCCTACGATCGCCACTGCATGGCTGGACGCCGCACATGGTTGGGGGCGATCGACGATCCAGGGTTCGTTCCTCACCCTGGCTCACCGAGGAACGTGGCTGATCACCTCGTGCAGTCGCCCGGCTCAGCCCGCTGGGCCACGCCCACGTGAATTTCCTGGGCCGCTATGCCATCGCTTCGTCCGGGCCTTCCGAGGGACTGCGCGAACTCGGCGAGATCCCCGATCTTCCCGAGATCAACAGCGGCGCGGTGCGAAGGGAGAGCTGACGGACAGCCTTCCCCGTGGGAGCCGATCAGCGAGTCAGGTCTGTGTCGCGTTCAACGAGGTAGACGTTCGTCAGCTCAGGCAGAACTCGTTGCCCTCGATGTCCTGCATCACGAGGCACGACTCGTTTTCTTCATCGGCGGGCAGGAGCCGCACGCGTTTCGCGCCGAGAGGGATCAATCGTGCGCATTCGGCCTCGAGGGTTGCCAGGCGCTCTGCACCGACGAGTCCGGTGCCGACCCGCACGTCAAGGTGCAGCCGATTCTTGACGACCTTGCCTTCGGGGACGCGCTGGAAGTACAGCCGCGGACCGACACCCGAGGGGTCGCTGCATGCGAACCATGAGTCCCGCTGCTCGGGCGGCAGCGTGCGATTGAAGTCGTCCCAACTGGCGAACCCCTCAGGCGGTGCCGGCGCGACGTACCCCAACACCTCGCACCAGAAGCGACCGACACGCTCAGGCGAAGCGCAATCGAAGGCGACTTGAATCTGCTTAACGGATACCATGGGAAAATCCTTCCATAGATCACTATGCATACCGTAATCGCCCACCGTGCACCCCGGCCGGATTGGCGAAGTCCTGAAAAGATCCACAGCGCCGGTCTGAACGCCTCGCCCGTCGAAGGGTTGCGAGATAACCTTCGTTATCTGGCAAGACCAAGATCGAATGGCCATGGTGAGCAGGGAATCATCCCTCGCCTTGCGCGATCCTGACGCCGACGACTCCGACGACGAGGATTGATGGGGATGCCCCCGCGCCGGGTTCCGAACATCTCCCCGCCCAGGGGGTGCCCGTCAAGGACGAGGACGTATGGGCGGTTCCATCAGGGTCGGGTGCGCGCTGAAGGCGGTCGTCCAGGTAAGCAAGATCCGGAACATGTGCGGATTATGACCAGCAGTCGACCAGGACTACGGCACGAAACCCAAGGTCATAGCCGCAGCGGCCCGAAGATGGACCTTCCACAGGCACAACGCTTGGCGGCGGGGGACGCGCCAGCGATCGTGAGCCCACCCCTGAGTTACAGATGAGCCGGGTCGGCAACCGGAGTCGTCCCGCTTACGGGGACGGTCAGCGCGCCTCCGTGCGCCTGATCACGGCGTTCGGTACGGCCCGGCCTTCGGATTCGCCCGCTTCCTCCAAAGGGAGCCTGCCAACGGCATCATCCCGGGTCGGCTCAGTGCCGCACGCGTACCGCACACGCACGGCCGGCGGGCAGGCGTAGAAACCGCTGCGAGAAAGGCGTCTCGCAGGCGAAATTTCTTGCCCTCCAACGGCATGCTTGTCATCGATCGCGAACCGGCGCTTGAGTCGACCCAGAGCTATAAGGATATTGCCAGTAAGACATCGCCCGCGCGGCGTGAACAAGTCTCCGAACGTGAAACACGGATACGCGGGTGGATCTACGCGCAATAGCGCAGCAGGCCCTTTCGGTATGGCGGCAGAGCGAGGGTTTCCAGGGTGCCTTATCGGAGGTGTCGAGGGGCTATGCGGAGAGCAAGTTGCCTCGTCGGTCGCAGGCCATCGCCATCGCAGCCGGCGGGAGGTCTTGCGTGCGGCCGCCAGCACCAGTTTCGCGCTCGCATCCGCCGCCGCCTCGCGGCACACCGTGGGCAGGACCGAGGTGTAGGTGCCGGCCGTGAGCACGATGCTGGAATGGCCCAGCATGCCCTGCACCATCTTCAGGTCGGTGTACGCGGCCGGGGCCAGGCTGGCCGCACCGTGCCGTAGATCGTGCAACCGGATCGGTGGCAGGCCGCTGGCCACGACGAGAGCGTGGAACCGGGCCGTCAGGTAGACAGACAAGACGGTCCAGCGGCCGTTCATGACGCGACCCCGGCCGATGGTCCAAGGTTGGGTGAATTATTCGAACTCAGGAAGCTATCCGGGCCAAGGCCCGGCCCAGCAGACGGCTAGGTATCCGAGGGCAGGAACGCTTTCGCAGTCTTGTTCCCCTCGAATCCAGAAGCAGGGATCTTGGCTGACGGTTTTGGAAGAGGTGATGTGGAAGCGGCCTGAGGTTTCTTACCGTCACTGAGATATCGGATTGGCGATGGCCCACGCGGATAGCAGATCAACACGGTTAAGTGGGTTCGCGAGTCTGGTCTTCTGTGTCGGGAGGACGGCCGTTGCGAACGCTGAGGTCTGTTGGGCGCGTCTTCGTGGGCGCGTCGCTGACGGTCGCGGCAGGGATAGCGATCAACCAGATCCTGGCCGACGGGACTCTGAGCTGGAGCTGGGGATATCTGGCTCTGGTGTTCACAGTCCTGGGCGCCCTGATCCAGGCGGGAGCAACTCCTGTAGCGTCCGGGGACGGCACTAGGGTACGGCGTGGAAGAGGGTCGCAGCGCGATTATCTGCGGCGGGTGCAGGCATCGGTTGACCAGATGGAGACGATCGGACTCCTTACCCAAGCGGAGTTCGTACTGCAGGCCCGGCAGGTCTACGTCGACGTGATGCTGCAGCCCCGAACCGTGGCCGATGCCGTGACTGACAGTGGTATCGGCCCCACCACTCCAGCGGACGGGGCTGCCGCCACAGCTCGGCGGGCGTCGCTGGAGTCGTTCCTGGTCAAGGGATGCGCACTGGCGGTGCTGGGCGCCGCCGGATCAGGGAAGACCACGCTAGCGCGCTATACCGCATTGGAGTTGACCGAACGACGGTGGCCGTGGCAGAGAGAGTTCTGGCGTCGTCGGCGGATCCCAGTCCTGCTGTACCTGCGTGACCATGCCGAGGCCATCATGGACGGCCGGCCGCGGGACCTGGCTCAGGTGGCGGTCCGTGCCCGATGGCTGGATGGCGTGATCCCGGCCGAGTGGCTGGAACGGTATTTGTCGCGTGGGCGGTGCGTGGTGCTCCTGGACGGGCTAGATGAGGTTGTTGACGCCGGGGACCGAGGCCGCGTGACACAGTGGGTGGAGGCGCAGATCGGCCGCTATCCCGGCAACTCCTTCGTCATCACCTCTCGTCCGCTGGGATATGACACCAATCGGCTGGCCAGGGCCGATGTCTTGGCGGTGCAGCGGCTCACCAGTGAACAGATCCAGGGGTTCCTGCACGACTGGTATCGGTCCATCGAGCAGCGCGCTCGCCAGGGCGATCCGCACGAGATCGACCGGGTCGCTGTCCAGGCCGCCGACGACCTTTTGCGCCGCATCAGAGGCCTTCCCGCGCTCTACGATCTGGCCGCCAACCCACTGCTCCTCACCATGATCGCCAACGTGCACCGATATCGCGGCAGCCTGCCCAGCAGTCGCGCTGCCCTCTATGAGGAGATGTGCCAGGTCCTGCTCCACCGCCGCCAGGAAGCCAAGAACCTCACTGACGAACTCGCCAGCCTCGACGGTGACAAGAAGGAACGCATCGTCCAGGAACTCGCCTTGCACATGATGCGCCGAAAACTTCGTGACATCTCCATCGAAGACGCCCAGCGCGCGATTCGCCCCGTCCTGGAACGCACCGCTCCCACCCTCACCCCAGCGGCGTTCCTCACTCATGCCCGACGCAGCGGCCTGCTCCTGGAACGCCGGCACAAGCGCTACGGCTTCGTTCACCAAACGCTGCAGGAGTACTTGGCCGCCGCTCTGATCTCCGATCATCGCTCCCGCCGCAAGCTCCTGAGCGACAACGTCAGCGACCCCTGGTGGCGCGAAACCACTTTGCTGTGGGCCGCCCGCGCTGATGCCAGCCGCGTCGTCCAGGCATGCCTAGCCGCCCGCACCGTTCCCGCGCTGCACCTCGCCTACGCTTGCGCGGCCGAGGCCCGCGAACTCGACCCCACCCTGCGCGCCCAGCTCGACCAGTTACTAACCATCACGCCTACCGATCCCGAACAGATCCGACTCCTAGACGGTGTCGCTGCCGCCCGCGCCCTGCAGGACACCCACGTCCTCGACGACGGCACCCGCATCTGCGCCCATCCTGTCACCGCCGATCTATGGAACCGCTACGCCGCCCGTACCTCCACCAGATCTGCCGGCTCGACGACTGGACCCGCCGTCGACCCATGGACCGCCGACATCACCGACTTTCTTACCTGGCTTCACACCCTGTTCACCGACGGCACCAATTATCGGCTGCCCACTACCGACGAAGCCCGACAGGCCATCAGCAGCGAGCTCTACTCACCGACAATCACCCTGTGGGCCAAAGACACTGGGACCGATGACTACCCTCGCCTCATATCTCCCGCTGTAGATCTTCACCCCCATCGGCCCACCCCTCAGCAGATCAGCGCTTACCCCGATCTGATTCTCGATCACACTCATCTCTTCCTCCGCCTCTTGTTCCCACGCTCCGCTCTCACCTTCACCCAACTGGTCGCCTACAGCCGCTCTCGAGAGCTGACCCGCCCTCAACGCCAACTTCTCCACAAGCTCGATATCGAGATCGCCCTTGCCCTCGCCCGCGACCCTCCACTTAGCGCGGTCCGCGCCCTCGCCCAGGACTTCTACCGCGCGTCCGGCCTCGACTTCACCCATAACTTCGACCGCACCCGCGCTCGCACCCTCGCCCGTGATCGCACCAGCACTCTCGCCCTCGCCTTTACCCGTGACCGCGCCCTTGCTCTCGACCTGAACCTCGACCTAGACCCTGCCCTTGCCCGTGCCCTTGACCGTGACCTCAATCTCGACCTGGACCGTAGCCTTGATCGTGACCTCGGTCTCGACCTCGCTTTCGCTCGTGCGGCTGCCGCAAGCGATCTGGGATTCCTGGATGTAGGCACTGTTGTAGTCCTCGGCCGGGCATGCCTTCAATTGATTCGCAGCCGCACCACACACGCAGCCGCGACCGGCGCGAGAATGCGTAGGCGTAAGGCAGGAGGAGCATCCCTCACAGAGTTCCTCCGTAACGAATTAGGCGCGGCCTCTACTTGGTCTCCAGCCGATGACCCAGCTGCGGCCTTGAAGGACGCCTTGTCCGTCGCGACGAGGATCGGTGCGGCGGAAACGAGGGCTTTGGTCGAAAACGCGTTGCACCTTGCTAGTCCACTGTGGGATCGAAGTCGCCCAATTCGCCAGAGCGACATGGTCCTCGCGGCCACTTTGGTCCTGGCAGCCCTGACCAAGAGCGCGCAAACAGCGCCGGATTCACGGCTGCCCCGAAGCCTGCGTGGTGTGCTGTCCACGCTCATCGCGCTGACCCCAAACGCCGACCTTACGGACACGACAGTACGAGACAAGCTACTGGTCCTGGTACGAACCTGAAGGCCTCGGCAGGCACCCTCATCCTCACGCGGCGGTTGAGAAGTTCGCGGCGGTACGACTGCACCCACTTCCACGATCGATTTCACACCCGGCTCTCAGCCTGATGTTTAACCCTTCCTGTTCTGGTGCTCGGTGAGCGTTTCGGCGCGTTTGGTGGTCTTGCCCACGTCGTGGTGACGGGCTCGTATCCGGGCGCGCGGCACGCCCGAATTACTTAACCGAAGTCAGTGGAATTTCTTTTCTGCGGCGATCGTCTCGTACGCCCGGGTTGGTTCACCGACGTTGTCGTCGTGCTCGAACTCATCGGGCGAACCAGCCACACGGGCCGCCTACTCTGAGAAGAGGACACAGCGAGGCGTGTCAGCGGGAGGCGATCCGCATGCCGAGCCAGAGGGACGAACTGGCCGAACGCCGCTTCGCCAAGCTCGTCGACCAGGTCAGGGTGATGATGTCCGCCCGCCTCAGACCGGAGTACCGCGGCTTCTACGGTCAGCTCGTTCTTGCCCGTGAGGCGGTGGCGGAGTTGGGCGAGCCGGCCGACGTACGGCGGGCGGCGCGGGCGGCGGGACACCGGCTCGGCTGGAAGGTCCGCACCTATGTCGCGCACGAGGGAACGCTCGTCGTCATCGACGATCGCGACCCGCCGCAGGAGGTGCGCGAGCTGGCGGCCCGCCGTTCAGCCGAGGCGGTGTCGGCCGTCATCGCCGGCGCCCAAGCCGAGGTCCACATGCTCCGCACCAGCGCGCCCGGCGATCCCTCCACCGGCCCGGGCGACGTGGGCGACCCGGGCGAGGGCCGCTGAACGACCGCCCGTTAAGGCCGGGCCGGGCCAGGCCGAGCCGGGCCGGGCCGGCAGTCGCCACGGGTTCGAGCTTCGGGTGCCCTACGGAGCGCCGAATCGGTCACGCATCGATGCCGGGTATCCGGAGTGTGGTGCGGGTGTTCGGCTACTGCGCACGTCGGCGGGCGGGGTGCAGCGCGGTCGGCCGTCACGCGCCGCAGCCGGTGCCTTCCAAGGGGTTCTTCAGCCGGTCGACGTCGGTGGCTGCCTGGTCAGCGCAGCTTCCGGAAGGTTTCCCGGATGTCGCCGGTGAAGGCTTCGGGGTTCTCGTAGTGGACGAAGTGGCCGCCCTTCATGTGGGCGTTGACGTTGATCACGTTGAAGGCGTCGCGGGTGGGGCCGTGCTCGAAGGCGGCGATGCGCTCCTCGACGGTGTTGACGCCGGGCGGGTAGGCGTCGCCGAGGAGGAAGGTGAAGCCGGCCGGTGCCTCGACGGTGGGCCGGCGGTCGTGGGAGGGCACCCACGGGTAGCGCACCGCGTTGCGGTACATGCGGATGGAGGAGCCGATGGCCTGGTTCACCCAGAAGGTGGTGGCCTCGGTGAGGATGAAGTCACGGGGGAAGTTCGCCTCGAAGTCGCCGCGCTTGTCGCTCCACTTCTTCCACCGCCGCAGCAGCCAGGCGAGCATGCCGATGGGCGAGTCGTTCAGGCCGTGGGTGAGGGTGGAGGCGTCGAGCATGTGGACCGCGACGTGGGAGGCGTAGGTGTTGACGAAGTTCTCCAGGCCCGCGCGCAGCTCCGGTGTGGCGTCCTCGGGGATCTTGGCGCCGTCGGTCAGGTCCCAGAAGCGCTCGTTGGCGAACATGCCGGGCGGCAGGTCCTGGCCGTAGTGCAGGCCGATGATGCTGTCGGCGTACTTGTGGCCGAGCGCGCTGGTGACGAGGGCACCGTAGTCGGTGCCCGCCGCGGCGTATGTGTCGTAGCCGAGCACCTCGGTCATGAGCTTGTGCATGATGTCGGCGATCTTCCAGTAGTTCAGGTCGCCCCTGCCGACGGGGGTGGACCAGGCGAATCCCGGCAGGTCGGGGATGATGACGTCGAAGGAGTCGGCCGGGTCGCCGCCGTGGGCGGCGGGGTCCGTCAGCGGGCCGACGAGCGGGAGGCTGAACCCGCTGGACCACGGCCAGCCGGAATGAACGGCGAGCGGGATCGGGTTCGGGCCCTTGCCGCGCACGTGGTAGAAGTGCACGGGCGTGCCGTCGATCTCGACCTTGTACTGCTCGTAGGTGTTCAGCCGCTGCTCCTGCGCCCGCCAGTCGAAGCCGTCCGCCCAGTACTCCACGAGCGGCTTGAGGTAGGCGGTGCTGATCCCGTAGTACTCCTCCTCGTTGTCCAGGTCGTCGAAGAAGCGAGTTCTCCTCAGACGGTCCTCGAGGTCGTCCAGGACCTCCTGGGGGACGGCGATCTTGTACGGCTCCAGCGCGCTGGGCCTGTTGTTGCTGCTGCTCATGGCAAGGCTGCTTTCGCGTAGCGGTGGAAGTGAAGGTGCTGTCCGGCAGGCGGAGCACCTGCCGGCGTTCTGGTCGTGCCGTGGCCGGGTGCGACCGGTGCGGGTGGCGTCAGCCGGTGAAGTCCAGGCGGACCCGGGTCTGCTTGAGCTCGGCGATGTACCAGGAGCCGTTCGTCCTGACGAAGCGCGCGTGGTAGTGGCCGAAGCCGTGCATGCCCCTGAAAGGGATGTCCTCCGACACCTCGGCGTCCTCGGGCCGGGTGATGATGTCCTCCATCGCCCATACGCCGTGGGCGGCGGTCGCCGAGTCGACATCGATCTCGTCAGAGAACAGGTGGTGGACCAGGGTGACGCCGGGGCCGCCGCCGGCGCCTACCGTGGCGGCGATCCCTTCCCGGCCCTCCATGTGCAACCAGACCGACCCGTCCGGCTTGTGCGGGGTGAACGTGCCGTCCGGCGTGAACAGGTTCGCCAGGTCCTGCCAGCGCTGAAGATCCGCGTACCGGACGTAGCGCGCCATCAGACGACGAAGCTCCTCGGTGATGCTCAGACGCTCAATGGCATCCACAATCGATCATCCCATCGTTCGACTTCCGTTCTGGACCAAGTGGTCCACTCATCATCGGCAGCACAGAATGGACTGGCAAGTCCAGAAATCGAGGGCGGCACGGCCCTGCGTCATGCCTGCTCAGCCACCGATGCGGGACGATCACCGCGCATCTGCTCATATGAGCAAAATCCGGCTCAAGTGTTGCAAGGAGGTTAATACGCGACTTACGGTGCGTTACCTACGTCACATACGGAGGCCCCAATGCGCGCATTCCGGTCGCTCACAATTCCCGCTCTCCTCCTGATCACCGCCCTTTCCGCCTGCTCGGTGTCCACCAACCCGGGCGGCTCCACCGAGGGCCCGCAGCCGGACGGTCCGGTCACCATCGGCTTCAGCCAGGCCACCCAGCAGTCCCCCTTCTACGTCCAGCTCCGCGAAGGGGCCGAGGCAGCCGCCAAGAAGGCCGGCGCCACGCTCTACTTCGCCGACGCGGGCGGCGATGTCACCAAGCAGAACAACGACATCCAGGACCTCCTCACCCGCCAGGTCGACGTCCTGCTCATCAACCCCGTGGACCCGCAGGGCGTACAGCCGGGCATCGCCGCGGCCAAGGCGGCCGGCGTCTCGGTCGTGACCGTGGACCGGCCGGTGCCCGAGGGCGCGGTCGCGCATGTCGGGCGGGACAACAAGGCGATGGGCGCGCTCGTCGGCAAGCGGCTCAGCGAGCAGCTCGGGGCCAAGGGCGGCAAGGTCATCGAGATCCGCGGCGACGCCGGTGGCGCCGTGGCGCGCGACCGCAGCGCCGGGTTCCACGAGGCGGTGGCGGCCAACCCCAAGATCAAGATCGTCGAGGGCCCGTACTCGGACTACGTCCGCTCCAAGGCGGTCACCGCGATGCAGGACCTGCTCCAGGTTCACCCCGACGTGGCCGCCGTCTACGCGCACAACGACGACATGGCGCTCGGCGCGTTGCAGGTGCTCAAGGAGAACGGCAAGGACAAGGTCCTGGTCTCCGGGGTGGACGGGCTCATGGAGGCGGTCAAGCAGATCCCCTCCGGCCAGTACGTCGCCACCGCGCTCAACGACCCCATCTCGCTCGGCTCGAAGGCCGTGGAGACGGTGCTCAAGGTCCAGAAGAAGGAGCAGGTCGAGCCCTCCATCGACGCCGGCACCGCACTGATCGACACGGACAACGCGGCCCAGTACGCCGGGACCGGCGAATTCGCCGAGGCCTCCAAGTAACCCAAGGAGAGAGAAGGATGTCGGAAACCATGCAGGCCGCGGTGCTCCACTCGCCTGGCGACATCAGGGTCGAACAGGTACCCGTGCCCGAACCGGGCCCCGGCGAGGCGCTCGTCCGTGTGGCGGCCTGCGGGGTGTGCGGCTCTGACATTCCACGCATGCTGCGCGCGGGGGCCTACCACTTCCCGATCATCTGCGGCCACGAGTTCTCGGGGCACGTGGTCGCGCTCGGCGACCGCCTGGCCGCCACCGGCCGGGTCCGCGAGGGCGACCTGGTCACCGTGCCTCCGCTCATCCCCTGCCACGCCTGCGCCCCCTGCAGCCAGGGCCACTTCAGCCTGTGCAAGGACTACGGCTACTTCGGCAGCCGCAGGGACGGGGCGTACGCGCAGTACGTCACCGTGCCGGACGAGAACCTGATGGTGCTGCCCCCCGACCTCGACCCGCGCGCCGCGGCCATGCTCGACCCGGCCGCGATCGCGCTGCACGCCCTGTGGCGCACCCGGATGCGCGGCGGCCGGCGGGTGGCCGTGGTGGGCGCCGGCCCGATCGGGCTGTTCGCCGTGCAGTGGGCCAGGATCGCCGGGGCGTCCGAGGTGCTGGTCATCGAGCTGAACGAGCAGAAGGCCGCCATGGCCGCCGAGGCCGGCGCCACGCATACCGCGACCAGCGCGGAGGAGGCGGCCGAGCGGGCCGGCGACGGGTACGACGTGGTCATCGAGTCCGCCGGCGTGCCCGCCACGGTCGACCAGGCCGTGGCCCTGGCGGCCCGGCACGGCGAGGCGGTGTTCATCGGCATCCCGCACGACCCGGTGGTGCTGCCGAAGGCCACCTTCAGCTCCTTCCTCCGCCGCGAGGTCACCTTGCACGGCGCCTGGAACTCCTTCTCGGCGCCGTTCCCCGGGGAGGAGTGGCGGGTCGCCGCCAGGGCGCTGGCCTCGGGCGACCTCGCGTGGAAGTTCATGATCACGCATGAGCTGGGGCTGGACGCGCTGCCCGAGACGATGGTCAGCCTCGGTGACCGGTCGATCTTCAGCTCCAAGGTCCTCTTCCTGCCGAACGAGGAGTGACGATGACGGCTTTCCTCGCTCTCGATCTGGGGACCGAAGGCGCGCGGGCCGCGGTCTACAGCGTCGAGGGTTCGCCGATGGGGGCGGGCGACGCCTCGTACCCGACGAGTTTTCCGCGGCCCGGATGGGCCGAGCAGGATCCGGACGACTGGTGGCGGGCGAGCGTGCACGCCGCCCGCCGGGCGCTCGCCGAGGCGGGTCACCCGCCCATCGCCGGCGTCGCGGTGGCGACCACGGCCTCGACGGTGGCCGTCCTGGACCGGCACGGCCGTCCCCTGCGGCCGGCCCTGCTGTGGATGGACGGCCGGGCGGGCGAGGAGTCGGCGCTGACCGCCGCGACCGGCCATCCGGTCCTGCGCTACTCCGGCGGCTGCGACGCGGTGGAGTGGCTGGTGCCCAAGGCCATGTGGCTGGCCCGCCACGAGCCCGGCACCTACCGCGCCGCCGCGCGCATCGCCGAGGCGGTGGACTACATGGTGTGGCGGCTGACCGGGCGGTGGGTGGCTTCGCGGATGAACGCCGTCTGCAAGAGCAACTACGACCCGCGCGGCGCGGGCTCCCCGCACGACCTGTACGCCTCGCTCGGCATCGGCGACCTGGCCGGCAAGCTGCCGGACGAGGTCGTGCCCGTCGGTGACCCGGTCGGGCCGCTCGGCGCGCCGGCCCGCGAGGAGCTCGGCGTCACCGGTCCCGCCGTAGTCGTGTCGGGCGGCATCGACGCGCACCTGTCGCTGCTGGCCATCGGCGGCGCCCCGGCCGGGCGGGTGTCGATCGTGTGCGGCACGTCCAACGCGTTCGTCACGGAGATCGACGAACCGGTCTTCCCGCCCACCGTCTGGGGGCCGTACCCGGACGCGCTGCACACGGGCCGCTGGCTCGTGGAGGGCGGCCAGGTGAGCGCGGGATCCGTGCTGGCCTGGGCGGGCGAACGGCTCATCGGGCGGCCGCGGGCCGAGCTCGGCGGGCTCATCAAGGCCGCGGCGGCGCTGCCGCCGGTCGAGCACGGGCTGATCGTCCTGGACTACTTCATGGGCAACCGCACGCCGCTGCGCGATCCCCGGCTCCGGGGCGCGGTGCTCGGGCTCACCCTGGCCAGCTCTCCCGAGCAGGTCTACCGGGCGGCCGTGGAAGGCGTCGCGTACGGCACCCGCCAGGTCATCGACTCCTTCACCGACGGGGGGATCGCCGTGGACGAGGTCTACCTGTCCGGCGGCATCCGGCACAACGAGCTGTGGCTCCAGACGACCGCCGACGTGCTCGGCCGGCCGGTCCACCTCGTCACCGGCGACAACCTGACGCTGCGCGCCTGCTCGGTGCTGGCCGCGGCCGGCACCGGCCGGCACGCCTCGCTGGCGGAGGCGGCGGCACAGTACGCGCCGCGCGTCCGCACGGTGGAGCCCGTCGCCGGGCACGTGGCGGCCTACCGCGGCGGCTACGCCGACTACCGCGCGGCGACCGCCGCCACGACGGAGATCTCCCACCGGCTGAGCGAACCGGGAAGGGGGGCCGGCTCATGAGCGACGACGACCAGCTCTACCAGGTGGCCGTCCGCTACTACGAGAGCGGCGAGACACAGGAGCAGATCGCCCACGCGATGCACCTCACCCGCTGGAAGGTGGGACGGATGCTGGCCGAGGCGCGCGAGGTCGGCATCGTGCGGATCGAGGTGCTGCATCCGCGCTCCCGGGTGGGCGCCCTGGAGCGGGCGCTGCGGGAGCGGTTCGGGCTGCGGGAGGCCATCGTGGTGGCGGGCGGCGGCAGCGACGACGACGAGCAGGTCCGTGACCGGGTGGCCGCGGCGGGCGCCGACCACCTGGCGGCGATGCGGCCCGTACCCCGGCTGATCGGTGTCTCCTGGGGACGGACGCTCGACCGGCTGGCCGGCGGGCTCACCCCCGGCTGGGCGACGGGCGTCAACATCGTGCAGATCAACGGCGCGCTCAGCCGGTCGCGGCGGCCCACCAGCGCCCAGAGCATGGCGAGCCTGATCGCTCACCACGGTGGCGGCACCGCGACGCTGCTGGCCGCGCCGGCGATCCTGGAGCAGCAGAGCACCCGGGAGGTGCTGGAGAGCGACCGATCCGTCTCGGACGTGCTCGCGCTGGCCGCCCGGGCGGACCTGTTCCTGTTCAGCCCGGGCGGCATGGGCAGCGACTCGGTGCTGGTGGACTCGGGTCAGGTCGACGCGGACGACCTGGCCAGGCTCGCCCGCGCCGGCGCGGTCGGCGACGTGCTGGGCCGTTTCATCGACGCCCGCGGCCGGATCGTCGATCCCGCCCTGGACGGGCGCACGCTCGGCCTGTCCCTGGACGTCCTGCGCTCGGCCGCCGCCTCGGTCGCGCTGGTCAGCGGCAGGGCCAAGCGGGCGGTGTGCCGGGCCGTCGTCACCAGCGGCCTGTGCGACGTGCTGGTGACCGACGACCAGAACGCGACCCATCTGCTGGAGGAGTCATGACAGAGCGGCTGCGCATGACCGGGATCGTCAAACGTTTCCCCGGCACCGTCGCGCTGGACGGCGTGGAGCTGAGCGTCCGCCCCGGTGAGGTCCACTGTCTGCTGGGCGAGAACGGGGCCGGCAAGAGCACCCTCATGAAGATCCTGGCCGGCTCCTACCGGCCCGACGAGGGCACGATCCTGCTGGACGGGCAGCCCTTCAGCCCCGCCACCCCGCACGCGGGCCTGGCGGCCGGCATCGCGGTCATCTACCAGGAGCTGGACCTGCTGCCCGACCTCACCGTCGCGCAGAACCTGCTGCTGGGCCGCTCCCCGCGGCTGGGCCCGTTCGTACGCCGGGCACGGCGCGCGCGGCTGGCCCGCGAGGCGCTGGACCGGGTCGGCGCGTCCTTCCCGGTCACCACGCCGGTCAGGGCGCTGCCGATCGCCGCCCAGCAGCTCACCGCCATCGCCAAGGCGCTGACCGCCGACGCGCGGGTCATCGTCATGGACGAGCCGTCGGCCACGCTCGGCGAGAGCGAGCTGCTCGCGGTGTTCGAGGTCATCCGGTCCCTCACCGCGGAAGGACGCTCGGTGATCTTCATCTCGCACCGCATGGACGAGGTGACGGAGATCGGCGACCGCGCCACGGTGCTGCGCGACGGCCGCACGGCCGGGGTCTACGACCTGGCCTCCACCGGGCCGGACGAGCTCGTGGCCGCGATGATCGGTGAAGCGGGCGAGCTCGTGGGCGCCACGGACCGGCCCCTGCCCGAGGGCGAGCCGCTGCTGCGCGTCGAGCGGGCCCACGTGCCGGGACTCCTCGACGTACGCGGCGTCGAGGTGCGGCCCGGAGAGGTCGTCGGGCTCGCCGGGCTCGGCGGCGCGGGCCGGACCACGCTGCTGCGCGCCCTGTTCGGCGATCTGAAGGCGCAGGTCACGGCCCATCTGGACGGCCGCCCGCTCAACGTCGCCAGCCCGGCCGCCGCCGTGCGCGCGGGCCTGGCGCTGGTGCCGGAGAGCAGGAAGGAGCAGGGCCTGATGCTCGGGCTGTCCGTCAGCCGCAACGCCGCGATCGGCGCGCTCGGCCGCCCGCCATGGCTGCTGCCGGGCCGGCTCGGGCGGCGTCTGGCCCGTCCCGCGCTCACCGACCTCGGCGTCAAGGCGGCCGGGCCCGGCCAGCTCGTCGGCCAGCTCTCCGGCGGCAACCAGCAGAAGATCGTGCTGGCCAAGTGGATCACCCGGGGCGGCATCCGGGTGCTGCTGCTGGACGAGCCCACGCGCGGCCTGGACGTCGGCGCCAAGGCCGACCTCTACCGCCAGGTGCGCCACCTGGCCGACCAGGGCGTCGCGGTCCTGCTCGCCAGCAGCGAGCTCAACGAGCTGACCGCCAACGCCGACCGTATCCAGGTCCTGTACGAGGGCCGCAACGTCGCCGCCTTCGACCCCCGCGTCAGCCCGGAAAGCGTCATCGCGCACACCGTCATCACAGGAGCCACACCATGACCGCATCCCTCGGACCCACGGTGACCTCGACCGCCGGGCCGGAACGCGGCGGCCGATCGCGCCGCGGCGCCGACCTGATCGTCAAGTCCAATCTGCTGCTGGTCTTCCTCGCCTTGTGCGTGGTGGCGTCGCTGCTGGCGCCGCAGTTCCTGACCGGCCGCAACATCGCCAACCTGCTGCAGCAGTCGTCGCTGACCGGGATCGTGGCCATCGGGATGACCATGGTGGTGCTGACGGCGGGCATCGACCTGTCGGTCGGGAGCGTCGCCGCGTTCGGCGGGATGACCATCGCCCTGCTCATGGCCGCGGGCGTGCCGGTGCTGCCGGCGATCCTGCTCAGCGTGGCGGTCGGCGCGGTGTTCGGGGCGACGATGGGCGGGCTGTCGGCCTACCTGTCGCTGCCGTCGTTCATGACCACGCTGGCCGGGCTCACGGCCATCCGCGGGCTCACCTACCTGCTGACGGACGGCAAGCCGGCGCAGGCCGGGGGCTCGGAGGCGTTCCAGCTCCTCGGTGGCGGGTTCATCGGTTACGTGCCGATCGTCGGGATCATCTTCGTGGTGGTCACCCTCCTCGCCGCCGCGGTGCTGCGCGGCACCACGTTCGGCGAGTACGTCTACGCCGTCGGCAGCAACAAGGAGGCCGCCCGGCTGTCCGGCCTGCCCGTGCGGGGCGTGATCACCGCGGTGTTCGCCGTGTCCGGCGCGCTGGCGGCGCTGGCCGGGGTGCTGCTGACCTCCCGCCTGACCGTGGGCCAGCCGACCGCCTTCAGCGGGCTGGAACTGGACGCGATCGCGGCCGTGGTGCTCGGCGGCACCAACCTGTTCGGCGGCCGGGGCGGCGTGTTCGGCACGTTCGTGGCGGTGCTGCTGCTGTCGGTGCTGCGCAACCTCTGCAACCTGCTCGGCCTGGGCTCCTTCTTCCAGATGGTGGTGACCGGCCTCATCCTGCTGGTCGCCCTGGTCCTCAACATGCTCATCGAAAGGCGGGGGGCTCGTGCCTGACTCCGTTCCCGGCTCGTTGCGGGCCTACCTGCACGGGCTGCCCGGCGTGGACGAGGTCGGCGTCCGGCGGCGGGCCGCCGACCTGGCCACCCGGTCGATCAAGACCACGGCCAAGCGGTACGCGATCGACCTGGCCATCAGGATGGTCGACCTGACCACCCTCGAAGGGGCGGACACCCCGGGCAAGGTACGCGCGCTGGCCGCCAAGGCCGTGCGGCCCGACCCGGCCGACGCCACCGCTCCCCCGGTCGCCGCGCTCTGCGTGTACCCCGACCTGGTCGCGGTGGCCGCCGAGGCCCTGCGGGGCAGCGGCGTCGGTCTCGCCTCGGTCGCCACGGGCTTCCCCGCCGGGCGCACGTCGCCGGAGGTGAAGCTGGCCGACACGGCCGCGGCGGTGGCCGCCGGAGCCACCGAGGTCGACATGGTCATCGACCGCGGAGCGTTCCTGGCGGGCGACTACCGCAAGGTCTTCGACGAGATCGCGGCCGTCAAGGAGCGGTGCGGCCCGGCCCACCTGAAGGTCATCCTGGAGACCGGCGAGCTGGTCACCTACGACAACGTGCGCCGGGCGTCCTGGCTGGCGCTGCACGCCGGGGCCGACTTCATCAAGACCTCCACCGGCAAGGTCGCGCCCGCCGCCACCCTGCCGGTCACGCTGGTCATGCTGGAGGCCGTCAGGGACTACCGGGCCGCCACCGGGCGGCAGGCCGGGGTCAAACCGGCCGGCGGCATCCGTACCACCAAGGACGCCCTCCGCTACCTGGTGCTGGTCAAGGAGATCGCCGGAGGCGACTGGCTGGACCCCGCGTGGTTCCGGCTCGGCGCCTCGACGCTGCTGAACGACCTGCTCATGCAGCGCACCAAACTCGCCACCGGCCACTACGGCGGGCCCGACTACTACACCATCGACTAGGGAGAGGCGTGGAGACCTTCGAGTACGCGCCGGCGCCGGAATCACGATCCGTCGTGGCCATCCGGCCGTCGTACGACCTGTTCATCGACGGCGACTTCGTGGCGGCCAAGAGCGGCGAGCGCATCGTCACCGTCAACCCGGCCGACGAGGAGCCGCTGGCCGAGGTGGCCGCCGCCGGCGACGCCGACGTGGAGCGCGCCTTCGCCGCGGCGCGGCGGGCCTTCGAGCGGGTGTGGTCGCCCCTGCCGGGCGCCGAGCGCGGCAAGTACCTGTTCAGGATCGCGCGCATCATCCAGGAACGCGCCCGCGAGCTGGCGGTGCTGGAGTCGCTGGACAACGGCAAGCCGATCAAGGAGACCAGGGACGTCGACCTGCCGCTGGTCGCCGCCCACTTCTTCTACTACGCCGGCTGGGCCGACAAGCTGGCGCACGCGGGGCTCGGCACCCGGCCCCTGGGCGTGGCCGCGCAGGTCATCCCGTGGAACTTCCCGCTGCTGATGCTCGCGTGGAAGGTCGCGCCGGCGCTGGCCACCGGGAACACCGTCGTGCTCAAACCCGCCGAGACCACCCCGCTGACCGCCCTCGCCTTCGCCGAGATCTGCCAGGAGGCCGAGCTGCCGCCGGGCGTGGTGAACATCGTCACCGGGGCCGGCGACACCGGCCGGGCCGTGGTCGCCCACCCCGGTGCCGACAAGGTGGCCTTCACCGGCTCCACCGAGGTCGGCAAGGAGATCGCCCGCGCCGTCGCCGGCACGGGCAAGCGGCTCACCCTGGAGCTGGGCGGCAAGGGCGCCAACATCGTCTACGACGACGCGGCGATCGACCAGGCCGTCGAGGGCGTCGTCAGCGGGATCTTCTTCAACCAGGGCCACGTGTGCTGCGCGGGCTCGCGGCTGCTGGTCCAGGAGTCGATCGCGGACGAGCTGCTGGCCCGGCTGCGCGCCCGCATCGAACGGCTGCGCCTGGGCGACCCGCTGGACAAGAACACCGACATCGGCGCCATCAACTCCGCGGCACAGCTCGCCAGGATCCGCGAGCTGGCCGCCGCCGGGGAGGCGGAGGGAGCCACGGGCTGGTCACCGCCGTGCCCGCTGCCGGAGCGCGGCTACTGGTTCCCGCCCACCGTGTTCACCGGCGTCACGCAGGCGCACCGGATCGCCCGCGAGGAGATCTTCGGTCCCGTGCTGTCGGTGCTCACCTTCCGCACCCCGGAGGAGGCCGTGGCCAAGGCCAACAACACGCCGTACGGGCTGTCCGCGGGGGTGTGGACGGAGAAGGGCTCCCTGATGCTGTGGACCGCGAGCCGGCTGCGCGCCGGCGTGGTGTGGTCCAACACCTTCAACGTGTTCGATCCCGCCAGCCCGTTCGGCGGCTACAAGGAGTCCGGGTACGGCCGCGAGGGCGGGCTGCTCGGGTTGGAGGCGTATCTCGATGTCTGAGCGGATCACGGTGACGCTGGAGGCGTACCTTGGCTGACATTTCCCCGCGCGTCGCTGTGCGCAGGACGTACAAGCTCTATATCGGCGGCGCGTTCCCGCGCTCGGAATCAGGCAGGTCCTATCCCGTGACGTCCCCGGCAGGAGACCATCTCGCCAACGCCGCCCTCGCCTCGCGCAAGGACGTGCGCGACGCCGTGGTGGCGGCGCGCAAGGCCTTCCCCGGCTGGTCGGGCCGCACCGCCTACAACCGCGGCCAGATCCTCTACCGGATCGCCGAGATGATGGAGGGGCGGCGGGACCAGTTCGCCGACGAGGTCGCCGCGGCGGACGGGCTGGGCCGGGGCCGGGCGCAGGCCGTGGTCTCGGCGGCCGTCGACCGCTGGGTCTACTACGCCGGTTGGGCCGACAAGATCGGTCAGGTGCTGGGCGGGGCCAACGCCGTGTCGGGGCCGTACTTCAACCTGTCCGAGCCCGAGCCGACGGGCGTCGTGGGCGTTCTCGCCCCGGCCGGCTCCTCGCTGCTCGGGCTGGTCTCGGTGCTCGCGCCCGTGATCGCCGCCGGCAACACGGCGGTGCTGGCGGCGAGCGAACGCGCCCCGCTGCCCGCGGTCACGCTGGCCGAGGCGCTGGCCACCTCGGACCTGCCGGCGGGTGTGGCGAACGTCCTGACCGGTCGCCTGCCGGAGCTCGCCCCGCCGCTGGCCGGGCACGCCGACGTGAACGCCCTGGACCTGGCGGGCGCGGGAGAGCTCGCGGCCGAGCTGGAGGCCCTGGCGGCGACCACGCTCAAGCGGGTCCTGCGGCCCACCGGCGACGACTGGACCGACCCCGATCCCGGCCTGTCCCGCATCAGGCCGTTCCTGGAGGTCAAGACGGTCTGGCACCCCATCGGCCGGTGAGCCGCGGGAACGTCGAGAGCCGGCCGGAAGCAGGAGACGCACCCTAGGACAGCAGCCCGCGCAGGCCCTTGGCGAGGAACAGCATGCCGAAGACCAGGATCAGGAGCAGCGTGAGGGCGCCGTTGTGCTGGATCAGCCAGCCGCGCATGCGCTGGAGTCGCTGTTCGCCGCCGCCGCTGAGCGCGGTGGCATAGGGGGCGAGCACGCCGATGCTGCCGATGGCGACGAACACGGCGGCCAGGACCAGTTGCCGGCCGAGGGGCAGGGGCTCGTGGGCGGCGGCGATGGCGCCGCCGGCCAGGGAGGCCAGGTTGACCGGGTTGGCCACGATGAGCAGCGCCGCCACGCCGATGATCTTGGGGGTGGTCATGGTGTCCATGGCGGCGATCCAGCGGGGCACCTCGGGGGCCTTGCCCTCCTTGCGGCGGGCGGTCCTGCGGATGCCGGCGATGGCCAGCATGAGCAGGAGTACGCCGACGATCAGGGCGAGCCAGGCGACCCAGGTGGGCCTGGCGTGTCCCGTGGCGCCGGCGGCGCCCAGCAGGGCGATGAGGACGAGCAGCACGACCCAGCTGATGACCAGCCAGGTGGCCTCGAACAGCAGGGCCTTGGCGCGGCCGTTCGCGCTGATCAGCAGGGCGATGACGGCCACGACCGGGAACGGTGAGACGATCAGGCCCAGGGTGTAGGGCAGCATGTCGGCGAACGCCTTACCCATGGTCACTCTCCCGGTAGGCGGCGGCTGCCGCCTCGTTGGAGTCGTAGTAGGTGAGCTCGGTCAGGCCGTAGTGGGTCAGCAGGTGGCGCAGGGCGGTGGTGGCGCGGGCGACGGCGAAGGTGACGCCGCGTTCGCGGAGCGCGTCGGCGGTTTCGCGGAGGGCCTGGGCGCCGGTGGTGTCGACGTCGGCGATGGCCTCGGCGTCCAGGACGATCCATCGGGCTCCGTGGTCGGCCAGGCGGGCGACCTCGGCCTTGAAGGTGCCGGCGTTGGCGAAGAAGAGCTGGCTCTCGAAGCGGTAGACGGCGAGCGGGCCTTCGGCCGGGCCTGTGACGTAGCGGCCGTGTTCGCCCGGTCGCAGGGTGGCGGTGCTGGGGCGGGAGGCCCGCCGTACGACGTCCACCGCCGACAGCAGGAAGGCGATGACGACGGCGGTGAGCGAGCCGAGCACGGGCACGCCGAGCAGGCACACCACGGCGATCCAGAACTCCGAGCGGCGCAACCGCCACAGCTCGGCCAGCTTGCGCACGTCGATGAGCCGGATGACGGCGACCGCGACGATGCCGGCCAGGGCCGTGTTCGGCAGGTAGGCCAGCACGCCGGAGAAGAACGCGACCAGGACGGCGACCACGATCGCGCAGACGGCGCTGGGGATCTGCGAGCGGGAGCCGGCGGCGTCCATGGCCGCGGTACGCGAAGCGCTGGAGCCGATGGTCATCGACTGGGTGAGCCCGGCGGCGATGTTGGCCAGGCCGAAGGCGCGCAGCTCCTGATTGGCGTCGAGGGCGTACCCGTGCTGTTCGGCGTAGCGGCGGGCGGTGAGCAGGCCGTCGGCCAGGGTGACGGCGCAGATGGCGATGGCGCCGGGGATGAGCGCGGCCCACTGGCCGAGCGTGATCGACGGCCAGTGCGGGACCGGCAGCCCGGAGGGGACGTGGCCGAGCACCGACACGCCGCGCTGGTCGAGCCCGGCCCAGGCGACGACCGCGGTGGCCGCGACGAGCGCGATCAGCGGGCCCGGTAGCGCGGGGGCGAGCCTGCGCAGCGCGACGATCACCAGCATGGTCGCGACGCCGACGACGATGCTCCACAGGTGTGCGTGCGGGATCTTGGTGATGATCTCCCACAGTTCCGGGAAGAACCGGTCGGCGGTGGCGTGGATGCCGAGGATCTTCTCGACCTGGCTGGTGAGGATCTCGACGGCCAGTCCGGCGATGAAGCCGACCAGGACGGGCTCGGACAGGAAGTCGGCCAGGAAGCCCAGCTTGAAGGCGTAGAACAGCAGGAACACGACCGCGCAGACGAGCGCTTGGGCGTAGGCCAGCTCGACGTACTGCGGGCTGCCGGGGCGGGTGCCGATCGCCACCAGCAGGGAGGCGATGAGCGCGGCGATGGGCGCGTCCGGGCTGGCGACGAGCTGGCGGGAGGAACAGAGCAGTGCGAACACCAGCATCGGCACGATGGAGGTGTACAGGCCGACGATCGGCGGCAGCCCGGCGATCTGCGCGTAACCGATGTTGAGCGGGATCGCCAGCGCCGCCAGCGTGACGCCCGCCGTGATCTCCCGGGGCCGGCTCAGCGGGCCTCGCATGCCCGCGGCGAACCAGGTCACGGCACCACTCCCCCCGTTGAGACCGGCTTACCCCCTTTGAGCAGGGATGATGCTCGGCACCGGCGAGCGGAGGACAGGCATGTACATGCGGATAGAGTGATGCCGGCTTCCCCTCGCTCTGGAGTAGTTCGATGCACAAGATCGTTCATGTGCGCCCCGTTGACGACAGCGTGAGGCATGAGGAATCCCCTCAGTGCGCATGCGGCCCGGCGGGGCAGGAGGTCCACCTCAGGGCGAGCGGGCAGGTCATCGGGATCATGTACCGCCACCACCCCCTCGTTGCCTGCCGCGAATGGGAAGCGTCCACGTCATAGGCTCACGCCCGACATGTGATTTCTTGAGGCTTTCGTTGCCCTTGCTGAAGGCTGCTACGGGCACGACCGTCCTATGGCAGACCTTCCCTTTCACGATCGGGCCGACTTCGACAACGCCGAGCGCGGCTTCATCGCGAAATTGACACCCGCGGTGATCAAGGCGGCCGACGGCAGGGTCGTGTGGGACAACGATTCCTACGATTTCCTCCAGGGCGACTGCCCGGAGACCGCGCACCCGAGCCTGTGGCGCCAGGCGCAGCTCTGCGCCAAGCAGGGGTTGTTCGAGGTGACGGACGGCATCTACCAGGTACGCGGCCTCGACCTGTCCAACATGACCCTCGTCGAAGGCGAACGCGGCGTCATCGTCATCGACCCGCTCATCTCCACCGAGTGCGCCGCCGCCGCGCTGCGGCTCTACCGCGACCACCGGGGAGACCGCCCGGTCACCGGCCTGATCTACACCCACTCCCACGCCGACCACTTCGGCGGCGCCCGAGGCGTCACCGACGGGACGGACATCCCGATCATCGCCCCGGCCCACTTCATGGAGCACGCCGTCTCCGAGAACGTCTACGCCGGCACCGCCATGAACCGCCGGGCCCTGTACATGTACGGCCAGCTCCTGCCCCACTCCCCCGAAGGCCAGCTCGGCTGCGGCCTGGGCATGGGCACCTCGGCCGGGACCGCCTCCCTCATCCCGCCCACCGTCGACATCACCCGGACCGGCCAGGAGGAGACGGTCGACGGCGTACGCATCGTCTTCCAGCTCACTCCCGGCACCGAGGCGCCGGCGGAGATGAACTTCCTCTTCCCCGACCACCGCGCCCTGTGCATGGCCGAGAACGCCACCCACAACCTGCACAACGTGCTCACCCTGCGCGGCGCGCTGGTCCGCGACACGCGCGTCTGGGCCCGCTACCTCACCGAGGCCATCGCGCTGTTCGCCGACCGCGCGGACGTGGCCTTCGCCTCCCACCACTGGCCCACCTGGGGCACCGGCGACATCGTCACCTTCCTGACCCAGCAGCGCGACATGTACGCCTACCTGCACGACCAGACCGTACGCATGCTGAACCGCGGCATGACCGGCAACGAGATCGCCGAAGCCATGCAGATGCCGCCCGCCCTGGAACAGGCGTGGCACACCCACGGCTACTACGGCTCGGTCAGCCACAACGTCAAGGCCGTCTACCAGCGCTACCTCGGCTGGTTCGACGGCAACCCCGCCCACCTGTGGGAGCATCCGCCCGTCCAGCAGGCGCGCCGCTACGTCGAATGCCTCGGCGGCACGTCCGCCGTGGTCGCGCTGGCCGACCGCTACGTCAAGGAAGGCGACCTGCGCTTCGCGGCCACCCTGCTCAACCACGCGGTCTTCGCCGACGAGGGCGACTCCATGGCCCGCAGGCTCCTGGCCCAGGTCTACACGCGGATGGGCCACGGCGCCGAGAACGCCACCTGGCGCAACTTCTACCTCACCGCCGCCACCGAGCTGACCGGCCGGCCCTCACCCGGCACGACCAGCACCACCTCTCCCGACGTGCTCAGCGCGCTCACCGCGGAGCAGATCTTCGACTCCCTCGCCATCCGCGTCCACGGACCGGACGCCTGGAACGAGCGGTTCGCCATCGACTGGCACCTCACCGACCTGGACGAACACCACCGCACCACCATGTCCAACGGCGTTCTGATCCACCAGAGCACGCCACCCGGCGACGGCGCCGACCTGACGCTACGGCTGACCAAACAGCGCCTGCTCGGCCTGGTCGACGGAGCCGGCGCCGACGGCATCGACCACGACGGCGACATGGACGTCCTGCGACGGCTGACCGCCGTCCTGGAGGAGCCCACACCGGACTTCCCCATCGTCACACCCTGACCGCACCGCAAGGAGGCACCGTCCATGAGTCACCTGATCGCCATCGCCTACCCCGACGTCCGTACGGCCATGTCCGTACGCGACCGCCTGGCACAGATGCAGAAGGAGAACCTCATCACGCTGGAGGACGCCGCCGTCGTCGAACGCGAGCAGGCCGGCAAGATCAAGCTGCACCAGTCGACCAGCATGGTGGGCATGGGCGCGGCCGGCGGGGCGCTGTCCGACGCCGGCGTGGACGACGACTTCATGCGCCAGTTGGCCACGAAGCTCGAACCCGGCACCGCCGCCCTGTTCCTGCTGGTCGTGCAGAGCACCCCGGACAAGGTCATCCCGCAGATCGCCGAGTACGGCGGCCACATCATCCAGACCTCACTCAGCCACGAGGAGGAAGAGCAGCTACGCGCCACCGCCCAGGCCGCCACCAGGACCCGCACATCTTGAAGGCTCTGCCAGGAAGCAGTCGCATGCATGGCTCCCAGTCAGATACGCAGGAGCACGTCATCGAGACGGCTACTCGTCTGTTCGCCTCTCTCGGGTATGACGCGACCCCGTTCCACATGATCGCCGACGCGGCCGGGCTCGACGTCGGCACCGTCACCGATCTCGTGGGTGACAAGCGCGACATCTACCTCGCGGTGATGGAGCGGACATACCTGAGCTTGAAGGCCTGTCACGATACGGCGTTCGCCGAGTTCACCCACGACCGGGCAGGCGTCCACCTGCTCGCGGATCACCAGCTGAACTTCTGCCTGGACCACCCCGAGGTCCCCGAGCTGTGGATACACCGATGGTTGTCGGACGCCGCCGACGTCACCGGGGTGGAGGCCCTCTACCTCAAGCCGCTGATCGACCGCGTCATCGACGAGCTTCAGGACCTCGTCGACCCCCACGTCGACCTCGACGGGGCATTGTGGACCCTGGTCTGGTGCATCCGCGGCTTCGTCGTCGGCGGCGTGCTCGCCCCGAACGGGCGGGTCGAGGGCCCGCGCAACGCCGCGGCGCTGCGGCGGTTCCGTGCACACCTGCACCTGCTCGTGGACCGGATGTTCGAGCCGAACGGCTGACAGCGGGTGGTCCGGCGCCCCTACCCGGCGGGCTCTCGCAGCTTCGCGGGACCCGCCTCCACCGGACGAGGGTCGGTCCCGGCGCAGGATCGCCTCTTCGACATCAGCCGCCGGCGGTGCCGCCCCAGAGAGACGGCCGCCGCCCAGCGCGGCGCGCTCATCCGCGACGGGAACGTTCGAGCGGCGGCGAGCACGCTCCGCACGGTGACGGTGTCGAGGCGGTTGGCGGGCCGGTTGTCAGGGGTCCAGGCCATGGTCAGCATGCCGCCCAGCAGGCCCAGGATCATGCCGATCAGGAAGCCGCCCAGGTTGGAGTAGATGAAGGAGGCCATGGACAGCAGCACGGCGATCAGTCCGAGGAACACCCGCTGACCGGGCTGGAGCCAGACCAGCACCCCTGTGATCACCATGACCAGGGCGATCAGGTAGCTCGCTCCGACCGTGCCGAACATGACGGCCACGGGCAGTGCGTTGACGGCGAGCGGGACGGAGAGCAGCTCCAGCCCCGCCGCCACGATGAACAGCCCGCCCCAGAACGGCCGGGAACGCCGCCACGACTTCATGATCTTGCGCCCTTTCGTCTCGCCCCGGCCCGCCCGCTCTCCGCCGGGCCGGGGCCGGCTCCGCCTCAGTAGCACTCGTGCTCGCCGCGCGACAGCTTGAGGCCGAGGTCCGGCAGGCTGAACGTGGCGGCCGTGACAGCCCTGGCGCCCAGCCTGACGTTGCGCAGGGTGACCACTCTGGCCTGGCCGCCGAAGGTGCCGGCCGGCCCCCTGCCGTCGGGAACCTCGTCCAGGGTGCTGGCGTCCCGGCCCAGCTCGAGGTCGCGGATGGAGGCCGCGGTCTGTCCTATCGACACATCGATCACCAGATCGTCGATGGTGACCTCGTTGCCGCCCTGGCCGCCGGTCAGCCGGAGCGTCACCGTGCCCACCGGTGTCTTCACCAGCGCGCTCGAACACAACTCGCTGACCGAGGCCCGCCGCACGCCGGCCACGATGACGGGGATCAGCCGGCCCTTCCTGGTCCGGTCCACGTCGGTGGCCAAGGTGAAGCCCTGACCGCGCAGCTCACCGGCGAACAATTTGAAGCCGTTGGCGGAGACCACGAACGTGGCGCCGATGACCCCCTGGGCCGTGGCGCCGACCAGCAGCGACGTCATCGCCGCGACAGGGGCGAGGATCAAGGCGAAGCGCTTCCATCGCACGCGTCCCTGCTCGGCCATGATTCCGCTCCACATCACGTTGTTCAGGATCAACCCGGCGTTCTGCTACGGAGAGTGACATGCCGGGCTGTTGCCGAGCATGCGTGACGTCTACCGAGTTTGTCGACGTACGCGCCGGGCGTCGCACCACTTATGGCTCGCGGCTGGACAATCTTGCCGAAGACCAGAAAGACCGCCTGTGGGCGCCGGATACTGCACCTGCGCCTCGATGAACGACACCCCGGCTGGTGGCGGTGCCGAGTGCTTCCCGGCGTACGGTGAAGGCTACGTGTCCTTCGGACGCGGGGCGGGCGGTCATGGCAGGTGGACGATGAACATGTGCTGCGCGTCTGGGCGTTGATCGGAACAGCGGCGGCGGCCCAGCAGGAGCCGGTCTCGGTCGGCGACGTGTGCGTGGCGTGCGCCGATTCGCTGGAGGTGAGCGGGGCCGGGCTGTCGGTGGTCAGTGGCGTTCCCGGGATGCGGCTGGCACCGGTGCACGCGGTCGGCCGGTTGGGGCGTGACCTGCTGGAGGCGGAGCTGACCAGCGGGGACGGGCCTTGCGTGGACGCGGTCAACGATCGCGAGCCGGTGCTGGTGGCCGATCTGCGCACACAGGAGGCGCAGGCGCACTGGCCGCTGTTCACCGCGCTGACCCAGACGGCGCGGGTGCGGGCGGTGTTCGCCTTCCCGCTGCTGGCCGGCCCGGACAGCGTGGGCGTGCTGGTGCTGTGCCAGGACCGGCCGCGGATGCTGGAGGAGGCCGAGCAGCGGACGGCCCGGCACTTCGCCGACGCGGCGCTGCTGCTGTTGCTGAACCTGGTCACGGTCAATGCGGCAGGCGAGTCACTGCCGGCGCGGACGCTGGCCCTGGGGCCGGAGATCCACCAGGCCAGCGGGGTCGTGGCGGTGCAGGCCGACTGCACGGTGGAGGAGGCGCTGGTCCGGCTGCGCGCCTACGCGCTGGCCGCCGACGAGCCGCTGACCCGGGTGGCACGGCAGGTGCTCGCGCACACGCTGCGGTTCTCCGGGCAAGAAGGCTGACTCCGGCCGGCCGGCGCTCTCGCCCCAGAGCCCTGACCGGCCATCCCACGCGGCCCTGACCCGGCACTATGGCTGAGCCCTGCCCACGGGCGACGAGCGGGCGTAGGCTGCCGAAGGTGGAGACTTCCCCGTCCCGCGAGCCGGAACGCCGGCTGGCCGAGGCGTTCGTAGCGCTGGCTGACACGCTGGTGACCGGGTTCGACCTCATCGATTTCATGCACGGCCTGACCGAGCAGTGCGTCGAGCTGCTCGGGGTGGACGCCGCCGGCCTGCTGATCACCGACCAGCACGGCAGCCTGCAACTGGTGGGCGCCTCCAGCGAGCAGACCCGGCTGCTGGAGCTGTTCCAGCTGCAAAGCGACCAAGGGCCCTGCCTGGACTGCTTCCGCTCCGGCCGGCCGGTGCACTGTCCAGACCTGAGCGGCACCCCGGCCACCTCCTCGTGGCCGCGGTTCGCCCAGCAGGCTCACGAGGCGGGCTTTCACGCGGTCAGCGCGCTGCCGATGCGGCTGCGCGATCAGGTCATCGGCGCGATGAACCTGTTCCGCTCCGAACCCGGCGAGCTGGACGGCGTCACGGCCGCGCTGGCCCAGGCGATGGCCGACATCGCCACCATCGGGCTGCTCCAGGAACGCGCCCTTCGCGAGAGCCAGGTACTCGTCGAGCAACTGCAGCACGCGCTGAGCAGCCGGGTGGTCATCGAGCAGGCCAAGGGCATGCTCGGCGAACGGCATGCCCTGCCCGTCGAGGAGGCTTTCGGCCTGCTGCGCCGGCACGCCCGCAGCCAGAACCAGAACCTCACCGAGTTGGCCCGCGAGGTGGTGGCACGCACCAGCGACGTCCCGCCGGAGCGGCCGGGCCCCGGGCCCGCCACACCCTCGACCGGTGGCTGATCCCGCCCGGACCCGGTGCGGGCGGGATCAGCCCGGCAGGCGGAAGGCGATCGACAACATGGTGCCGTCCGTGCCGCTGGTGAAGGTGACCTCGTCGGACAGCTGGCGGATCAGCCACAGCCCACGCCCGCCGATGCCGTTCAGCCGGGGCAGCGCGGCCCCGTTCAGCCTGCCCGGTACGGCCCCCGGCCCGTCGTCGCTGATCTGGCAGCACAACATCGTCCCGCTCCGCCACAGCCGCAGCTCGCCCGCGCCGCCCCCATGGTCGACCGCGTTGACCGCCGCCTCGTGCACCGCCAGGACGAAATCGTCCCAGCGCATACCGGTCAGTCCGGCCCGGGCCGCCTGAGTGGCCACCGCGTGCCGCAGCCGGGGCAACTCGGCCTGGCCGAACTGACACGCCAGCAACGGGCGCCGGTCACCGTTCAGGAAGCCGGTCATCGGCCCGGCCCTCCGCTCGCGGCCAGGAGGTCGCCGGTGATCAGCCGCGGGCCGGTCCGTGCCGACACGGCCACCCGGATGCGCCACATGCGCGCAGGCCGACCGATCGGTTCGCCTTCGGGCGTGGTGTTCGCTCGCCCGGATGCGGTGCCCGCGGACAGGAGCGATGGGTGTCTTCCGACCGCCGTGCCGCGGTCAGTCTCCAGGGCTGTCTCAGCCGCTGAACCCCTGAACGGTCGTCGGCCGGCCACCGCTATCACGGTCCTTCGCAACGGAACGGAACCGCCGGGGTCTGGGGCAGCCAGTGCTTGCCCTTCACCATGCCCCTGGCCGGGGTCGTCAACCCACCGCCAACGCTGGTTTGCTGGGCCGGGGAGAAAGACGGAGCTGTCCTGCCGTTGCCTGCACGGCGCGGGCGCGGGCGCGGGCCGGTGCGTGCCGCCCGCCGCGATGCGGCGGGCGGCTGCCGCGGACGTCAGGGCCGGGCGTGCCGTCCCACATGGGCCAGCAGCCGGACGAACAACGAGGCCGTGGGCAGGACGGGGATCGCCTCGGCGAACTGGCCGGCGCGCCGGTGGGCGTCGCCGACACCGGTTTCGGCGTACTGCCACGCTGCCCGCACAACGTCGTCATCGGCGGCGTAGGGGAGGTGGGCACCGGTGGCGATGTCCCAGCCGTGGATCAGCGATTCGTACAGGCTGATCGAGGCCAGCACGGCGCCGGGCACGGTGGTGCCCATGAAGGCGTACCGGCGTTCCAGAGTGCCGGGCGCGGCGAAGGCCGCCACCGACCGGTCGGCGATCGCGCGGAACGAGGCGGCGGGATCGGTGCCGAGGTGGTCGGTGTCGGCCTGACGCTGGGCGTCGAGTTCCTGGGGCTCCACCTGCTCGCCCTCGGCGAAGCGGGCGAGCAGCAGCAGGGCGCCCGCCAGGTGGTTGGCGGTCTGGCGGACGGTCCATTTCTCGCACGTACCGGCCGCCGTCCAGCCCGACGCGCTGATCCGGCCGAGCACCTGAGTGACCTGGGCGTGGCTGCGTTCCAGCAGGTCAGTGATGCCGGGCGGCTGGGCGGCGGTCATCGCGCGGCGCAGGTCTTCGGCGTCGTGGATCAGCTCGCCGGAGACGATCTCGCCGTCGCGGACACGCAGCAGTTCGGCGGCGGTCAGGGTGCCGGGCAGCGGGTCCATCTCCCAGTCGATGATGGAGCAGACCAGGTCGCCGTCGGTGAACTGGTGGCGCACGCGGAAGTCGCGGACCGCGGCGCCGGCCTGGAGGGCCATGGCGCGATAGCCGGCACTGCCGGCGAAGCTCGCGACGGGTCCGGTGAAGGCGAAGTCGTCGGCCAGCGGCACCTGGCTCATGTCGCCGGCCCGGTGTTGCCAGGCGCGGTAGTAGGGCTCGACGGTGATGCGAGGATCCATGGGTTTCTCCTGGTGCGAGGTCGCGGCGCGACCGTTCACCCCGACAGATCCGGCCCGTCACGCCGACTCATCGGATGCGGCGGGATTTCCACTTCGGGCGGGCACGAGGCAGGAGGCGGGGTACAGCGTTGCCGGCCGGGATGCGGATGCCGGAGCCGTACGGCATCGTGACGGATATGAGCCACCCCAGCATCGAAGAGATACGCGAGCGCAAGCGATGGGTCTTGTCCGTGATGGCGACACAGGGCGGAACCTTCCTCCGGCTGCCGCCACGCGATCGGCCGTACACGTGTCCGTGCTGCTTCCATCCCACCCTTCGGTACCGCGGCGGTTTCGGGTACTGCGAGGAATGCGATTGGGAGGACGACGGACAGGATGATCACAACGCCGATGTCGTCCTGGGCGGCCCCAACGGGTCGGATAGTTTGACGGCAGCACGGCGACGCTACCGCGATTTGCGGGGACTACCGCCGCTGAAGCTGTGACGGCAACGGTCACGGACGGAGGCTGGTCACCCCAGACGTCGGAACCGGCGTTATACGTTACGGAAGCCGTACGACCTGCCCGTACTTCCGACGGCAGGACCTGAAGGTGGGTGCCGTACGGCTTCGGGTTCCGGAGCCATCGCCGAGGGGCACCTGAGCGCAATCACCGAAGTCGCACAGCGCATCACCGCCGCCCAGGAAATCATCGACAACCTTCTCCATGGCATCGGAGCGTGGCAGGCACGACGCGGGACGTCGGAGAGCGGGGGCGCGGGGGCTGCATCCCCCGGGTTCCGGTGAGGGCGGTATGCGGAGGGTATGTCGAGGCGGGGTTCGCGGCACCGATTCCTTGACGGGTGAGCGGGCGGCTGGCGGAATGGGCGTCCGCAGCTTTGGAAGGAAGTCCGTGCGTCTCGCTCGCCCTCTCACCGCCACCATGCTCGTGGCCGCCGCCCTGTCCGTACCGCAGGCCGCGCAGGCCGCTCAGCCCGCGCAGGCCGCGCAGGCCGCGCAGGCCGCGCAGGCCGCGCAGGCCGCGCAGGCCGCGCAGGCCGCGCAGGCCGCGCAGGCCGCGCAGGCCGCGCAGGCCGCCGGGTTCAAGCATCCTGGCGTCCTGGTCAGCCGGGCTCAGCTTGACTTCGTCAGGGTCAACCTCGGCAACGAGCCGTGGAAGTCGGCCTGGAACTCCATGCGGAGCAGTTCCTACGCCTCCCTGTCCTACGTGGCCAAGCCCCGCTCCGTCGTCGAGTGCGGCCCGGTGTCGAATCCCGACCACGGCTGCTCGGACGAGCGCAAGGACGCCATGGCGGCCTACACGCATGCCCTGCAGTGGTACCTCACCAAGGACGCCCGCTACGCGGAGAAGGCGATCCAGATCATGGACGCCTGGTCGGCCGTGATAACCAAGCACACCGGGGACAACGCGCCGCTGCAGACCGGATGGGCGGGCGCCAACTTCTCGCGCGCCGCCGAGCTCATCAAGCACACCTACACCGGCTGGGCGGGGGCCGGCCGGTTCGCCGGCAAGCTGCGTACGGTGTACCTCCCGACCGTGATCGCCGGGCGGCCGAACAACAACGGCAACTGGGAACTGATCATGACCGATGCCGCCATCGGCATCGCCGTGCACCTGGACGACCGCGCCTCGTTCGACCGGGCGGTCGCGATCTGGCGCGGCAGGCTGCCCGCCTACATCTACCTCGCGACGGACGGCGCGGTGCCCAAGGCGCCGCCCGGCAGCAAGTACGACACCAGAGCCGAGATCGTCGACTACTGGCACGGGCAGACCAAGTTCGTGGACGGCCTGACCCAGGAGACGTGCCGTGACTTCTGGCACACCGGATGGGGCCTGGCGGCCATCTCCCACGTCGCCGAGACGGCCGGTCACCAGGGCGTGGACCTGTACGCCACGGCCAAGCACCGGCTGCGCTTCGCGATGGACCTGCACGCCCGCCTGCAACTGGGCGGGACGGTGCCGTCGTGGCTGTGCGGCGGCAAGGTCACCCTCGACCTCGGGAAGCACTTCGAGGTCGGCTTCAACGCGCTGCACCACCGGCTCGGGTACGACGACGTCCCGTACGCCGAGAAGTGGGTCGAGCAGAGCCGCCCCGTCGGGGTGTCGCACTTCCTGGGCTGGGAGACCCTCACCCACGCGCAGAACCCGCAGTACGCCGGGATGGGCACGTCCGCCATGCCGGACTTCGACGCCGACGGCGTGGGCGACCTCTTCTCGACCGCCACCGGAACGCTGACCATCTGGAACGGCGAAGGCGGCAACAAGTTCGGCCCCGCCACCGCGGTCGACTCCGGCTGGAGCGCCTTCAGCCGGCCGGTCGCCGGCGACTTCAACGGCGACGGGCTCACCGACCTGATGGCGGCCGAGAAGGACAGCGGCACGTTGCACGTGTGGAACGGCAAGGGCGCCAACAACTTCACCGCTCCCGTCGAGCTCGGGCCCGGCTGGACGCCGTACGCGAGCACGCTGATGTCGCTCGGCGACATCAACCAGGACGGCAGCACCGACATCGGCGCCGTGCACAGCGAGACCGGCGTCTTCTCCTACTGGAACGGCAGGGGCGGCAACAAGTTCGGCCCCGGCACCGCGGTCGGGGGCGGCTGGGCCGCCTTCAGCCGGCCGGTCGCCGGCGACTTCAACGGTGACGGCATCGGCGACCTGCTGGCGGTCAGGAAGGACGGCAACACGCTGCACGTGTGGAACGGCAGGGGCGCCAACAACTTCACCGGCGCCGCCGAGCTCGGCCCCGGCTGGGCGCCGTACGCGGGCACGCTGATGTCGCTCGGCGACGTCAACCAGGACGGCAACACCGACATCGGCGCCGTGCACAGCGAGACCGGCACCCTGTACGTCTGGAACGGCAAGGGCGGCAACAGGTTCGGCTCCGCCATCGCGGTCGGGCCCGGCTGGAAATCCTCCTTCTGAGGGGTCAGGTGCTGGTGGGAGCGGGCTCGGGCATGTGACGGGCGGCCTGCTCGCGGGCGTAGAGGCGGGTCAGGTCGTGCATCCGGCAGCGGCCGGGGCCGGTGGCTTCGAGCAGGCGGACGTCCAGGAGCTGGTTGAGCGCCGCTTCCGCGCGGCGTTCCGGCCAGCCGGTGAGCGCGGACAGGGCGGCCGCCGTGTGGACCGGGGTTTCCTGGAGGCCGAGCAGGAAGAACGCGTGGGCGGCGTCGTGGCCCGCGGGCTCCTCGGGAAGGTGCTGGAGGCCGACCGCGATGGTGTCCCGCATCGACAGGTCGGCGTGTTCGAGGGCATCGAGGCGGCGGCTGGGGTCGGCGAGCTGGTCGGCCAGACGGGACAGCGTACGGCCGGGCCGTGCGGCCAGGTGTGCCGCCGCGATGCGGAGCGCGAGGGGAAGGCCGCCACACCGCCGGACGATCCGGTGCGCCGCTTCCGGCTCGGCGCGGAGGCGGCCCGGATCCGCGAGGCGGGCGAACAGCGCGGCCGCCTCGGCGTGGCCGAGGCCGCCCAGGTGCAGGTGGCTCGGCAGGTCGGGTGCGGCCATGATGCGGCGGCTGGTGACGATGACCGCGCACTCGGGTCCGGCGGGGATGAGCGGCCGGACCTGGCCCGGGTCCAGCGCGTCGTCGAGGATGACCAGCAGGTTGCGCGCCGAGGTGAGGGAGCGGTAGCGGGCGGCGGCCTCGTCCAGGGTGGACGGTAGGGCGGTGGCGTCGAGCCCGAGCGAGCGCAGCAGCCGGCGCAGGCCTCGACCGGCGACAGCGGCCGGCGGCCGGCGGTGGCGGCGCGCAGATCGACGTGCAGGACGCCGTCGGCGAAGTCGCCGGCCACGGCGTGCGCGGCGTGGACGGCCAGCGCGGACTTGCCGACCCCGCCGGCGCCGTGGATCGCGGCGATGGCCGGCGATCCGCGTACGGTGTCGGTGAGCGCCCTGCGCACCCAGGCGACTTCGGCGGTGCGCGCGGTGAACGCCCGGATGCCGGCGGGGAGCTCGGCCGGGATGACGGGCCTGGTGAGCGTCGTTCGCTGGGCCGGGGAGGGGAGATCGAGCACGGGGTCCCGGCGGAGCACCGCCTGCTGCAGCCGGCGTAACCCCGTTCCCGGTTCGATGCCCAGTTCGTCGACCATGGTGCGGCGCGTCTCCTGGTACACCGCGAGGGCTTCGGACGACCGGGAGGCCCGGTACAGCGCCAGCATCAGCTGCGCGCGGGGGCGTTCGCGCAGCGGGTGGGCCTCGGCGTGCGCCGTGAGCACCGGCACCACCGCGTGATGGTCGCCGGCCGACAGGCGGAGGTCGACATGGTCCTCCAGCACGGCCAGCCGCTCCTCGTCCAGGCGCGCGGCCTCGACCTGGGCCCATGAGGCGGTCAGGTCGGCCAGCGCCCTGCCCCGCCACAGGGCCAGCGCCCGCTGGAAGAGCGCGTCCGCCCGCGTGATCTCGCCCTGGGCCCGGGCGGCACGCGCCTGGTGGGCCAGGAGCGTGAACAGGTGGGCGTCGATGCGCTCGCACGCGAGATTCAGCTGGTAGCCGCCGGAAACGGTCGCGATGATGTCGTCGTCCTGGTGCGGCGAGAGCAGGCTGCGCAGCTTCGACACCACGATGTGCAGTTGTTTGTCGGCCGTCGTCGTTGTGCTCTGGCTCCATACCTGGGTGAGGAGTTCCTCGTTGAGAACGGGCTGCCCGGCGCTCAACGCCAGCCTGGTCAGGACCCCGAGCCGCCGCTCACCGGCCACCTTCACCGGCTCGCCGTTCGCCGTGGCCTCCCATGGCCCCAGGAATTTGATCTCCAGTCCCATCAGGCTCTTTCTGTCCTCTCGGATGACCGACGCGAACGGAAGGAGACAGCCGCTGGTAGACGCAGGAACAACCGGTCCGTGCCGTCGGCTCTCCTGCCCGGTGACCCCGACGCAGGGCACGAACGATCCCGGCACCCCCGCCGGAGCATGGCCCCGGCCCTCGATGACGCCGCCCCCGACCTCTGGTCGTCACCTTACGAGGGTGCGGGGCGCGCCGGTGTCGGGTGAACGCCCTACAACGGGGGGCTTCCGGTCCGCGCTTCCGGTCCGCGCTTCCCGCCTGACCGGTCAGTACGAACCAGGAGAAGTCAGTCGAGCCAGATCACGATCCCGGTCAGGCCGTGGAGCACGGCCGAGACCCCGGCCCGGACGGCCCGCCCGGCGCGCTCGGGGGTGAAGGTGGCCGGATCGTACGCCGAGGACATGCCCAGTCCCTCGCCGCGGAACGACGCGCCGGTCCAGTCGGCGGCGGTGACGTTCGCCGTGGGCTCGGCCAGTTCGGCGCCGATCACGAGGAACTGCTGGTCGAGGTGGTTGGCGGAGACCAGCGCCAGGGGGTCGACGAGGTCGTTGCCGGCGCTGATGACGAGGTCGGGCGCCAGGTCGATGGCGTCGCTGATGCGCGCGACGTACTCCGCCGGCGCCGCGGCCGTGACCGTCTTGAGGCTGACGTCCTCCGCCCGCGCCCACTCCGTCACGGCGGTCACCAGCGTCCTGGTCTGGGCGTCCTTCCCGGCGGTGAGCAGCACCACGCGGTAACCCTCCGACGGGTGGACCCCGTCCCACGAGCGGGGCCGTGGCGTGATCGTGGCCTCCGGCGAGGGCGGGGTGGCGGGGTCGTGGAACCCGGGGCCGAGGGTGCCGACGGCCGTGGGCTTGTCGTGCGGCCGGGACCAGTCGTCACCCGGGGAGCATCCGCTGACCAGGACGGCCGTCGCGACTGCCACGGCCAGCGGGCCGGCGGGCAGAAGCCGAAAGCGCATGGGGGATCGTTCCTCCGAGGTGACGGGAAAGTGCGTCTATTTCCTACCTCATTGCGACCTATGTTCAGAGATGGGAGTTATTTTCGCCCGACGTGGTTCATCGATGATTCGCGCACGAGTTGACGTTCGTTCATCTGGGCCGAGCAGATTGCGGTCGTTAACCGTAGAGGAGTCACATGTTCCACGCCGCTCGGCGTCGTGTCTGTGCCGTCGTCGCCGCCGTCGCCGTGGCCGTCCTGCTCAGTGCCGTCCCCGCCCTTGCCCACGGGTTCACCTCGACCGTGTACGTGGACCTCACCTCGGCCCGGACCGGGCACGTCCGCTCCGCGCTCGGGCTGGAGTACGACCTGCTCGTCGTCTCGGCCGCGGACGCCCGGAAGGACGATCCGCTCTTCCGGGCGGGCACCGCGGCGTTCGAGTCCGGCGACGCGGCGGAGCAGGCGGCGGCGCTCGACGCCCACGCCGACTCGGTCGTCGCGTACGTGACCGAGCGCTTCGCCGTCACGGCCGAGGGCCGGGCGTGCACCCCGGTCCGGGAGGGCGGGTTCACGATCGACCAACGCGACGGCGTGCCGTACGCGCTGCTGGTCCTCGACCAGCGGTGCCCGGACTCCGCCGAGGCGCACGAGGTACGCAGCGGGCTGTTCCCGGAGTCCGAGGAATACGTGCGCGACACCAAGACGGTGGTCACCTACGACCTCGACCTGACCTCCGGCAGCGCCGCCCTCGACGCCGAGCGGCCGTCGTTCTCCACGCAACAGTCGTGGGCCGAGCGGTTCTGGGAGTTCTTCCGGCTCGGGGCCGAGCACCTGCTCACCGGCCTCGACCACATCCTGTTCCTGCTGGCGCTCATCGCGGGGTCACGCCGGCTGCGCGAGATCGTGCTGGCGGCGACGACCTTCACGCTGGCCCACTCGGTGACCTTCATCCTCGCCGCCCTCGGCCTCGTGCACGTGCCCGCGTCGTTCGTGGAGCCGGTCATCGCCCTGTCGATCGCGGTCGTCGCGGGCTGGCATCTGTGGCGGCTCCGGCGGCGGCGATCGCACGCCACGGACCTGGGGCAGACCGGCCTGGATCGCGCGGGCCGGGCGCGGCTCGCGGTGGTCTTCTGCTTCGGCCTCGTGCACGGTCTCGGCTTCGCCGCGGCCCTGGGGATCGACCAGCCCCTGTCGTGGACGCTGCTGTGGTCGCTGCTGGTGTTCAACGTGGGCATCGAGGCCGTCCAGCTGGCGATCATCGCCGTCGTCTTCCCGCTGCTCGCCGTGCTGCGCCACCGGCGGCCGGTCGCGGGCCTGTGGACGACCGGGGTGATCGCGGCGGGAGTGACCGTGATGGGCCTCGTGTGGTTCGTGCAGCGGATCTTCGGCGGCTGAGCGCATCACATCTTCCGTCAAGCGCAACGACGTGCCCGTCCAGGGTTCACCTCCAGGACATCCACCCCAGAAACCGTGACAAAGCTCTTTAACACCCCTTAATGGACGGAACCCCGATGAAGTTCGAAAATCGGACACAGGGCCTCGGGCCGGTCCGGCGCCGGGTGGCCGTGGGCGCCACCGCCGCTGCCATGGGCATCACCGCGATGCTCGGCAGCGGCCTGGCGACCGCGGCCCACGCTGCCGACACCGCCAAGCTCACCGGCATCGTTCTCGGTGTGGGCGCCGGAGAGTCGCAGCGTGCCGTGTCCTGGTACTCCTCGACCGACACACCCCAGATGGTCCAGGTCGTACCGACCGCCAAGCTGAAGCACGGCGAGTTCGACAAGCACGCCGCCACCTTCCCGGCCACCATCACCGCGAACAAGGTCACCGGCGGCTACAACGCCCACGTCACCATCGACGGCCTGAAGAAGAAGACCAAGTACTCCTACCGCGTCGGCTTCGAGGGCAACTGGTCCCCGACGTACTCCTTCGAGACGCAGGACTTCAAGGGCGACTTCGACTTCCTGTTCTTCGGCGACCCGCAGATCGGCGCCTCCGGCAACGTGGCCAAGGACGCCGCCGGATGGGCGGACACCCTGAACGTCGCCCTCGCCGCCAACCCGAAGACCGCGCTCCTGGTCTCGGGCGGCGACCAGGTCGAGACCGCCAACACCGAGACGCAGTGGGACGCGTTCCTCGCGCCCGACAAGCTGCGCCAGTACCCGTGGGCCGCCACCATCGGCAACCACGACGTCGGCGGCAAGGCCTACGAGCAGCACTTCTGGACCCCGAACACCGACCGTTCCGCGCCCTACTACAACGGCGACGCGACGACCCGGTCGGGCGGTGACTACTGGTACGAGTACAACGACGTCCTGTTCATCGACCTGAACAGCAACGCCTACGCCAACGGCGCCGACGCCGCGCACATCCAGTACGTCACCGACGTCGTCAAGGAGCACGGCGACGACGCCAAGTACACGGTGCTCGTCTACCACCACTCGATCTACTCGCCGGCCAGCCACGCCAACGACGGCGACAACCAGCAGCGCCGCAAGGACTTCCCGACCGCCTTCTCGAACCTCGGCGTCGACCTGGTCCTGCAGGGTCACGACCACGCCTACACCCGCAGCTACGAGATCAAGAACGGCCAGAAGGCGAACCCGAAGGAGCAGCCCGGCGCCGCCGAGGTGGTCCAGGGGCCGGGCGGCGTCATCTACGTGACGGCGAACTCCGCGTCCGGTTCCAAGTACTACAACCTGACCGCCCCGGACACGACCAAGGACCCGAACTACGGCCCCGACCCGCTGAACCCCAAGAGCCACTGGGCCAACTCGGTCGAGAACCAGGAGCACGTCCGTACGTACGTGAAGGTGCAGGTCCGCGACGACAAGCTGGTCGTCGAGAACCTGCGCAGCGGCACCTGTGCCGCCCCGAACGCCGCGGTCGAGCTGGGCCAGGAGGACTGGTGCGGCCCTGACAGCGGTGCCACCGCCGCTCAGCCGGTCGGCTCCACCGTCGACAAGGTGGTCATCCACCCGTACGACGGCAAGGGCGACCACGGCAAGTCCGACGAGCACAAGCCGGCCGCGGACGAGTCCGCCTGGCTCCAGTAGATGAACCGGGGTGGCGCCGGAGCCCCCTTCCGGCGTCACCCCTCACCACTTCCAGAGGATCACCCGATGCGTACGACCATGATCTGCCGGGCCGCCGCCGTGGCGCTGCTCGCCGCGCTCGGTCTCGCGGGCGCGCAGGCCGGACCCGCCGCGGCGGACACCTCCTGGACGGTGCGTACGGCGGCCAACGACTTCGGCTCCGACCGGCAGAACTACGGCTACACCATCGACCCGGGCGGGCAGGTCACGGACGGTCTCGTGGTCGACAACCCCGGCACCGCGCCGCTCCGCCTCGCGGTGTACGCCGCCGACGCCTTCACCGCCGGGAACGGCTGGCTCGACCTGGTCGCCAGGGACACGAAGCCGGCGGCCGTGGGCGCGTGGGTCCACCCGGCCCGGCCCGAGGTGACGGTCCCGCCGGGCGGGTCGGCCGAGGTGCCGTTCACGGTGACGCTGCCGCAGGACGCCGCGCCCGGCGAGTACATGGGCGGCATCGTCACCTCGCTCGCCGGGGCCGGCGAGGCGGACGGGACCGGCGCGGGCGGGCGGCTCGGCATCCGGATCCGGCTGCGGGTGGGCGGCGCGCTGAAGCCCGGCCTGTCGGTGGAGGACCCGCGGGTGCGCTACTCGGGCAGTCCGCTGGGCAAGGGTGACGCCACCGTCACGTACACGATCCGCAACACCGGCAACGCCATCCTCGCCGCCCGGCAGACGGTGTCCGTGTCGGGCCCGTTCGGGGGCTCGGGCGTACCCGCCGGGCGGATCGGCGACTCGCCCCAGCTCCTCCCCGGCGACACCTGGAAGGTCTCCGTGCCGGTGCACGGCGTGGCTCCCCTGCTGCGCCTGACGGGGACGATCAACCTCGTCCCGCTGCTCACGGACGCGTCGAACTCGGTCGCCCCGCTCGCCGCCGTCGAGACCACGGCGGACACCTGGACCGCCCCCTGGGCACTGCCGCTCCTCCTCGCCGCCCTCTGCGTGGTCGCGGCCCTGGTCCTCCGCCGCCGGCGGCGTCACTCGTAGCGGGCCCGGCGGGCGATCACCTCGAATCCGAGGCCGCGGAAGAGGGCGGCCGAGGCCGGGTTGTCGACGTTGACGTCCAGGAAGACCTCCGTCGCGCCGCGCGTGCGCATGCGGTCGAGCGCGGCGGCCGCGAGCGCCCGCGCCAGGCCGCGCCGCCGCCACCCGGGCACGGCGCCGACCTGGATCAGGAACCCTTCCGCGCACGCCACGAAGCCGGCGGCCCGGCCCGCCTCCCGCGCCACCAGCGAGCAGCCGGGCAGGAACTCGTCGTCGACCAGCCAGTCCACCCACTCCTCCGGCGACCAGCCGGGGAAGCCGGGGCGGTCGGCGAAGGAGGCGGAGTAGGCCTCGTGGAAGGCGGCTTCGGTGCCCTCCGACCACTCCTCGATCTCCAGCTCCGGCGGGAGGGGGACGGCCGGGAGCGGCCGGGTCAGGTCGCGGCGGTAGACGTCCTCGGCGAACGTCTGCCGGAAGCCACGCGAGCGGAAGAGCGCGTCGGCCTCCGGGGTCAGCGACTCGGTCTCCAGCCGGACCGGCCCCGCCCGCTCGACCAGCTGGTCCAGGAGGCTCGACCCCAATCCCCCTCCCCGGTGGCCCGGGTCGACCAGGCCGGTCGCCGCCGACGCGGCGCCCACCGGGCGCACGCCGCCGCAGGCGACCAGGCGGCCGTCGACGAACGCGCCCAGCGCCGTGCCCGCGCCGTACCTGCGCTCCAGGAAGGACGGGGACGCGGTCGCGGGAAGCCCGCCGTCGCGGGCCACGCACCGCCGGGCGAGCTCGGCGATCGCCGGGATGTCCGCGGGGGACAGCGCGACCCATTCGACGGTCACTGTCGGCTCCTTGCTCCTGATGCGCGAAGGCCGGCGATCACCGGCCTTCCCGCCCCAGGATAAGGAGGCGTTGCGGTCTCTGTGCCGGGGTGAAGTTACGTCGGTCGGGCCTCCCGCCCGTGGACGATGAGCGCGTACAGCACGAGCACGTCGATCGCGATGACGGCGAGCGACCACCAGGGATTCACCGCGATCCAGGTCAGCTGGGTCAGGGCGTTCAGCATCACCAGCACGACGCCGACGATCCTGGCCCAGTCCAGCCCCATGGTGACGCCGATGCCCGTGGCCAGGACGAGGACGCCCAGGATGAAGTGGAGCCAGCCCCACGTGGTGATGTCGAAGATCAGGAGGCGGGCGGGGGTCTGTACGTAGACGCGGTTGGCGAAGACGGCGGCCAGGCCGGTGATGATGTTGAACAGCCCGGCCATGACCATCATTGCGCCGCCGAACCAGACCCAGCCGACCCAACCGGTTACCCGAGGTGTGTGATGGTAGATCATCGGAGATTTCCCTCCCCTATGTCGTCCTGCGCTCCATGGCCTGCCCCGGCAGACATCACAAAAAGCGACATTCATCCATAAATGGGGATAAGGTGGCGGCGGATTTCCCCCGTCTTGGCGAAAGGCGGCGCGCACGAGACTGTACGGCGCGCACGAGCCGTACAGTCCCGGCCGGCGACCCGCTGACCGAAGCCGCCGGCCGGTAGGACCCCGGTCAGAGCCGGGCCCCGCCGTCGACCCTGAGGACCGCGCCGGTGACGAAGGAGGCACGGTCGCTGAGCAGCCACGCGGCCGCCTGGGCGATCTCGCCGGGGTCGGCCGAGCGGCCCAGCGGGGTGTGCGCCTTGAGCCGATCGACGAGGCCGGGCGAATCTTGCTCCCACGTACGGATCATCTCGGTCAGGGTGCCGCCGGGGGCGATGGCGTTGACGCGGATGCCCTCGGGGCCGTACGTGACGGCGGCCGACTCGGTGAGGCTGTTGACCGCCCGCTTCATCGCCCCGTAGGCCGGCAACTCGGGGTTGGCCCCCAGGCTGCCGACGCTGGAGTTGTTGACGATGGCCCCCGTGCCGGCGGTCGCCCGAATGGCGGCGACCTCGGCGACCATGGCCAGCCACGGGCCCCTGAGGTTCACGGCGTAGACGTGGTCGAAGTCGTCCTGCGCCACCTGGTCCATCGGGCCGGGCGGCACGAACGCCGCGCCGTTGTTGAAGGCCACGTCGAGCCGACCGTACAGGTCCACGGCGCGCTCGACGGCGGCCCGCACGCCGGCCGCGTCGGCCAGGTCGCACACCACGTGGTCGGCGGTGCCGCCCGCCGCCCTGACCTCCTCGGTCACGGCCTTCAGCTGGGCCTCGGTCCGGGCCGCGAGCAGCAGCCGGGCGCCCTCCCGGGCGAACAGCCGCGCCGCGGCGGCGCCGATGCCGCGCCCGGCGCCGGTGATGAAGGCGACCTTGCCGGCCAGCAGGCCCAGGCCGGCGGAGGTGTTCGGTGTCGTGTTCATGGTTACGAGCTTGCGCGGGTCCGCCGAGCCCATCCAGGTACCGCCGGTACCTGCATGAACGGCCCGGACCGGCACACACTGGAGGTATGGACAGACGAGAACTGGCGGCCTTCCTGCGCAGCAGGCGTGAGCGGATCGCGCCCTCCGACGTGGGTCTGCCGGCCGGGCCGCGGCGCCGTACGCCGGGGTTGCGCCGTGAGGAGGCGGCGCAGCTGGCGTACATCTCGACCGAGTACTACACGCGGCTGGAGCAGGCCCGTGGCCCGCGCCCGTCGCGGGAGGTGCTGGCCGGGCTGGCCCGGGCGCTGCGCCTGTCGGACGCCGAGCGCGTCCACCTCCACCACCTCGCCGGCGCCCCGCCCGGCCCCCCGCCGGGGCCCTCGCGCGAGGTGCGGCAGAGCATCCTCGACCTGCTGCGGCGGCTGCCGCTGGCCGCCGCGACCGTGACGTCCGCGACGCACGAGGTGATCGCCTGGAACGATCTGGCGGCCGCCCTCATGGAGGACTTCTCCGCCGTGCCGCGACGCGACCGCAACCTCCTGCGCCGCGCCTTCCTCGGACCGCACCCGGACGGGCGGCGGTTGTACGGGGTGTCGGACGCCGACGAGTTCGGCCGCCGCGCGACCCAGAACCTGCGCGCCGCCGCCGCCCGCTACCCGGACGATCCGGAAGTGGCCGAGCTGGTGCGCGATCTCCTGGCCGGGAGCGAGGAGTTCGCGCGCCTGTGGGCCTCCCACGACGTGAGCTCCGAGCCCACCTTGCGCAAGACCTTCCAGCACCCGCTGGTCGGCCCGGTCACCGTCAACTGCGACGTCCTCGACATCGCCGACCGGGACCAGCGGGTCGTGATCTACACCGCCACGCCCGGCTCGCCGTCGGAGGAGGCGCTGCGGCTGCTGTCGGTCATCGGCACGCAGCGCATGGACGTGCCCCGGTGAGCTCCACCCTCAGGGCCGGCTCCGGCTGCCCCGGCCAGTCGAGCCGGACCGCCGCGGCCCGTGCCCGCTCCTCCAGCTCGTACGTACGCACCGAGGAGGAGGTGCGGCGCCGCGTGTTCGCCCGCCGGTCCCGGGGGAGGTCGCCGGAGCCCCAGCCCTCTGGACAACCTCCGCGACGCAGCCGATCCTCAATCCAGTGATTCGCCCTCTCGGAGGAGGAACGTTGGTCAGGATCGGTTTCCTGCTGCTGCTCGTCGGGTTCGGCTGGGTGACCGCAGACCTGACCGGCCTGTCCCGGCTGGAGCACTCCGGCGGCTACCTGCTGCTCAGCAGTCTGCTGCTCGCGGTGGGCCTGTACGGCAGCACGCACGGCATCGACCGGACCGAGGCGCGCCGGCACACCCGGCTGATCCTGCTCGCGGTGACCGTCGGGGTGCTGCTGAAGGCGGCCTTCATCGCCGGCGTGGTCTATCTGGTGTCCGGGGACCCGCGGGCGATGATCCTGGCGGTGACCGTCGCCCAGATCGACCCGCTGTCGGTGGCCTCGACCATGGGCGGCAACCGCCTGTCGGACCGGGCCCGGACCATCCTCGGCGCGTGGTCGTCCTTCGACGATCCGGTGACCGTGATCCTGGCGTTCTACGCCGTGTCGTTCACCAAGCCGGGCCGGGACGGCCTGTCCGCGGCGTACCTGGCGGATCTGGGGTTGAACGCGCTGTTCGTCGCGGTCGCGTACGGGGTGTGGCGGCTGATCAGGAACGCGCCGCCGGTGCTGAGCTACCTCGCGGCGATCAGCGCGGTCCTGTCCGCGGCGTGGAGCTCGCTCATGCTCGGCGTGGCGGCCGCCGGGCTCTACCTGCGGCTGCCGGACCCGCGATGGCTGGCGCGGGCGGTGAGCGTGGCGTTCGCCCTGTCGGCGTTCCTGATGGGGCTGTTGCTGGTCGGCGGGGCGAACCTGATGATGGGCGTCCTGCTGGGGCTGGCGGCGTTCGCCGCGCAGATGCTCGCGGCACTCGTCCTCACGCGTGGGCTGCCCGCCGCCGACCGGGTGCACCTCGGGCTGGCCCAGCAGAACGGCATCACCGCGGTGATCCTGGCCCTGGCCTTCGAGCGCGACTTCCCGGGCTTCGTGGCGGTGATCGCCCCCGCGATCCTGACCGTCAACCTGGTCTACGTCGCCGCCAACCGCATCGCCGACGCCTGCCGCGTCCGCCGCGACCTGTCCGCCCAGCAGGAGTAGCGGATGGATCAGCGCAGGGTCAGTGACGCAGCAGGGTCAGGTCCGCGTCCGTGCCGGTGACGGTGAGCCGGGCCTGGCCGCCGATCGGGAAGGTGGCCAGCGGATAGGTGTGGCCGACGTCGATGCTGGCCAGGACGGGGAGGCCCGCCAGCGCCGGCTGGGTGGCGACGATCTGCTCCAGCAGCGGGCGGGACATGCGGCTGGCCTGCTGGAACCGGCCGATCGCCAGCCCACGGACCCGCGCGCCGTCGGGAAGCTGCAGCAGGGAGGTCAGGTCGCGGGCGAAGGTCGCCGGGTGCGACTCCAGGTCGTCCTCGAGGATCAGGATCGCGCCGTCGAGTGAGGGCATGTACGGGGTGCCCTGCAGCAGGTTCAGCGTGGCCAGGTTGCCGCCGACGAGGTGCCCCTCCGCGGCGCCCGGCCGGATCCGCCACCACCCGTCGTTGGGGATGAGCTCGCGCTTGTCCTGGTCGAGGAACCAGAGGTCGTCGCTCCAGTGCGCCGCCGGGGACAGGGTGACCGGGGCGGTGCCGAACATGACCGAGGTGAACCAGCCGAGCGTCTGCTCGAAGTGATCCCGCATCCCGAACGTCGACCAGTGCGGCCCCGAGTAGGTGACCAGCCCGGCGCGGGCGAGGATGGCGTTCTGCAGGGCGGAGATGTCGGAGTAGCCGCACAGGATCTTCGGGTTGGCCCGGATCAGCTCCCAGTCCAGGAACGGCAGGAGCTCGTTGCAGTTGTAGCCGCCGATGACCGTCAGGATCGCCGCCACCGACGGGTCCGCGAAGGCTTCGTGCAGGTCGGCGACCCGTGAGGCGACGCCGGCGGAGTCGAACGCGTCCCGCTCGTCGACGTGGTCGCCGTACGAGAGCGTCAGGCCGAGCTCGGCGAACCGGGAGTCGATGAGGCCGGTGTGGTCGTGCTCCATCACCATCGCGCGGGACCTGGCCGGCGCCACCACGCGCACGCCGTCGCCTGCCTTCAGCTTGGGCGGGAACATCACATCCGTCACCCCGGAAGCCTATCGGCACCGCCGCCCTCCCTTAAGGGCGAAGGACATCCGCAGCTCAGCGAAGCGGGACCCGCGCGCCGGAATGGCGGTTGAAACGAAATCGCAACGGCTCCTGTGACCCTGGGCCAAGGGACGACGGATTCGCTCGTGAATTCGTGTCCCCGGGTGCATGAAAGGAGGTGGACAACGATGAAGGTTCAGATCCGGCGCCTCGAGAAGATCGAGACGACTGCTGCCTGTAACGCTTGCTGCTGCTGCGGCGACTGCTGATGCCCTATTACCCGGCCCCGGCATCGGCAGCGGTGCGGGGCCGGGCCCCGGGCCGCCTTGTCCGATGAGGAACACGCCGAGGAACACGGAGAAAAGAAGATATGCAACGCCCACGGATGAAATTAGTCTTCCCGCCGATTCCCATCGGTGCCGGACGCATCCGGATCGCCAGCATGGACCTGGGCATCGCCTCCGAACTGGAGGACGACGAGCAGGGCAACACCTGGCGGCTGATGGAGCTCATGGACGGCACGCGTACCGTACCGGAGCTGCTCGCCGGCATGCGGGGCGAGAACCGTGACGTCACCCTGACCGACGTCGAGGACGCGGTCGCCGCGCTCGGAGACGCCGGCTTCGCGGAGGACGCCGCGATCCCGCCGCCGGACAGCCTCTCCCCCGCCGAGCTGGAGCGTTACCGGCGCAACCTCGAGTTCTTCTCCTACTTCCACCGCCCGCCGGCCACGTCGTACGACTTCCAGCGCCGGCTACAGGGAGCGAGGGTCACCCTGCTCGGGCTCGGCGGGCTCGGCTCGTTCGTCGCGATGAGCCTGGCCGCGATCGGCGTGGGCGACATCCTGCTGGTGGACTACGACCGGGTCGAGCTGATGAATCTCAACCGCCAGATCCTCTACACCGACCGCGACATAGGCCGGTTGAAGACCGACGCCTCGGCCGACCGGCTGAGCCTGATCAACCCGCACGTCACCATCACCACCCTGAACACGATGGTGGACGGCGTGGACGCGGCGCGGGCCATCATGGCGGGCCGCGATCTCGTCATCTGCGCCGCGGATCGGCCGCGAATCCAGCTTTACCAGTGGCTCAACGAGGCGGCGCTGGCCGAGGGAATCGCGTGGGTGCGGGGCTCGCAAAGCGGGCTCACGGTGAATCTCATGATGCATATTCCGCAGGAAAGCGCCTGTTTCCAGTGCGCGGAGCAGGACGCGCTCGCCAAATTCCCCTGGTACGGCCCGTCACAACGTTATTTCATGGACGTCATCGGGGACCGCACGGTCAATCCCTGCATGGCCCCGCTCGCCGGGATGATCGGCAATCTGGCCGCTCTGGAGGCGGTGAAATATCTCACCGGAATGGCGGAGCCGGTCATTCGCGGCCGCATGCTCTTCATCGACCTGCTGCGCATGAACACCGAGTTCGCCGAGCCCGGCCGGCTCGCTGATTGCACGGCCTGTGGATCAGCGGTCGCCCCCGCGGTGAGCGCATGAACGACGACAGCGTCGTCACCCTGCACGAGCTGCACTTCGGCGTCGAGGAGGACGGCGAGTGGGAGGTCGGCAGGCCGGAGACCGGGCAGTTCGTGCGGTTGCCGGTCGAGGGAGTCGCGTTGCTGGAGTCGCTCGCGCTCGGGCTGCGGCTCGCGGAGGTGCGCGAGCGCTTCGCCGACCGGTTCGGCGCCGAGCCCGAGCTCGACGAGTTCCTCGAGGGAATCGGTGAGTGCGGCTTCGTCGCGTCCGTGGACGGCCAGGTGCTCGACGACCCGCTCGGCCCCGCCGCGCCGCGCAGGGGGCTGACCCTGCTGGCGAACGTCCGGCAGGAGCGGGTCGCCTGGCTGGTCACCCGGCCGATGCTCGCCCTCTACCTGGCCGTCTGGGTCGCCGTGCCGGTGCTGCTGCTGGCCTACCCGCGGCTGCTGCCCCGGCCGTCGGACGCGCTGCCGTTCGACGGGGCCCTCGTCAACGCCGTCACGCTGGGCTTCGTCGGCTGGGGACTCGTCCTGCTGCACGAGTGCGCGCACGCCATCATCGCGCGGGCCCTCGGCTGCACCGGATCGCTCTCGCTGAGCCGCCGGCTGTACTTCCTGGTCGCGCAGACCGACGTGAGCGGGGTGCGGTCCGCCCCCCGCCGCCGCCGGTACGCCGTCTTCCTCGCCGGGATGACCTGGGACCTGGCCGTCATGCTCGGTTGCCTCGCCGGTCAGCTCCTCGGCCTGAGCGGTCCCGCCGGGCAGCTGGCCCGCGCGGTCGCGTACGCGCTCGCCCTTTCGGTGATCTTCCAGTTCCAGGTGTTCATGCGTACGGACATGTACTACGTGCTCGTCAACTGGCTGCGGCTCGGCAACTTGATGGAGGACACCCGGCACTGGCTCGCCGATGCCGTGCGGTCGCTGGTCAACCGGCCGCCGCGGCACGACATGAGCCTGGTGCCCGCGCGCGAGCTGCGCATCGTCCGCTGGTACGCGCCCTTCTACCTGCTCGGCTCGGCCGCGACGTTCGCCGTGCTGGGCCTGCTGACGGTCCCCGCGCTGAGTCAGATGGTCGACCTCGCGCTGCGGGGTATCGGCGGCGGCCCGTCCTCCTCCCACTTCTGGGACGGCCTCGGCTTCCTGCTGCTGGTCGCGTTCCAGCTCGCCGCGCTCGCCTGGGTGTTCGTCGTCGAACGACGGGACCGCCGGGGCGGCGAGTTATCCGTCGGCTCTCCTTAGGTTGCAGATGAAGAAATCGACACGCGGCGCCCTGGCCCTGGCATTGACCGGCACGGCGCTGAGCACACTGATACTGCCCGCGGATCCCGCCGCGGCGCGGGCAGGCGGCACGATCGAGGTGGTGGCCGAAGGGCTGGACACCCCGCGCGGGCTCATCTATGACGCGGGCAACCGCCGGGTGCTGGTCGCCGAGGCCGGCGAGGGCGGGCCGTCGGGGCCCGACGGCGGCACCTGCGGGCAGACCGGTCTCGGCGCGGTCTGGTGCTACGGGCCGACCGGGGCGATCTTCCAGTACTCCGAGCGCCGCCGGTCCGGGCGCCGGATCGTCACCGGCCTGCCCTCCACCGGGATCTACGACGACAGCGGGGCCCAGCGGTTCAGCGTGCTCGGCGTGCACGACCTGAGCCTGAGCCCGGCCGGCCACCTGCGCGCCGTCTTCGGGCTCGCCGGCGAACGGCTGTTCCGCGACCAGCTCGGCCCGGGGGCGGTGCCGCTCGGGCAGCTCGCCCGGGTCACCGGTCACTCGGGCGGCCTCGTTCCCGAGGCCGACCTCGCCACGTACGAGCAGCGGCACGACCCGCATCCGGGCGACACCGAGTCCAACCTCTACGGCCTGGACTCCGGCCCGTACGGGACCGTCGTCGTGGACGCGTCCGGCAACGACGTGCTGCTGGTCCGGCCGGACGGCGGCATCAAGGTGCTCGCCGTGCTCCCGGCCAGGGCCCCGGCCGCCGATCCGGGCGGGCTCGTCGAATCCGTGCCGACGGCGGTGGTCCGGGGCCCCGGCGGCGCGTTCTACGTCGGCGAGCTCAGCGGTTTCCCGTACCACAAGGGCGAGGCCAAGGTCTGGCGGCTGGTCCCCGGCCGGGCCCCCACGGTGTACGCCGACGGCTTCACCAACATCGCCGACCTCACCTTCGACGAGCGCGGCCGGCTGATCGTGCTGGAGATGGCGAAGGACGGCCTCTTCGACGGCAATCCCGGGCACGGCGGGGACACCGTGACCGGCCGGCTGGTGCGGGTGAACGCCGACGGGTCACGGACCGACCTGGCCACCACCGGCCTGGAGAACCCGGGCGGGGTGGCGTACGCCGGGGACGGCGTGTTCTACGTGACCAACCGCAGCACGGGCGCCGGCGACACGGGGCAGCTCCTGCGCGTCAAGGTGCCCCGCGGCTGACGCCCCCGCGGCTCAGTAGCCGGGGAAGACCCGGCGCAGCAGGTCGAGCTCGGCGGCGCCGGTGGTGACGACGTCGCCGGGGGTGTGGCGCGGCGCCAGCCGGCCGGCCACCAGCCGCAACCAGGCTTCGGCGGGCAGTTCGAGCGTGCCGTCGGGCTTGTCGGGGAGGTCGAAGTCCACGCTGATCCGTTCGCCCAGGCGCAGGGCGAACTCCGACGCGGGCTCGGTCGTGGTGACCTGGACGACCGCCTGCCGGCCCTCGAGCTGCTCGGGCTTGCCGGTCCAGCCGATGAGGTCGGGCGAGCCGTGCAGGAGCTGGTGGGTGGCGGCCGGGGTGAGCACGGCGTGCTCGTCGAAGGCGACGCGTACGTCCCACGAGTGCAGGGCCAGCTCGCTGAGCCGCATCCGCGCCGCCGTGGCCAGGTCCACCGGGGCGGGCAGGAAGCCCAGATCGATGCGCAGGTCGGTCCGGGTGGGCGCGTCGAGGGATTCGTACAGCGCGGTCAGGCTCTCGTTCGCCTGGAGGAAGCCGTCGGCGCGCTGGCGGCGCGTCATGGCGTTCCACCGGTCCCAGACGCTGTGCATGAAGTCCTGGCCCGGAGCCGGCTCTCCGTCCAGAGCGGCCCGGAGGGTGGCCCGTGTGATCTCGGCGCCGCTGCCGAGATGGCTCAGCACCTCCGAGACATCCCATTCGGCCGCGCCCGAGGGCCCGGCCAGGTCGTCCTCGCCGAATGAGGACACTGCTTCGGTGAGCACGCCGTATTCGGTACGGAGTGCGGCGATCACCGCGTCGGAGCCTGTCATACGTTCTCCCGAGGTGTGTCGGCGGCTGCGAGGGCGGGCGTCGTCGCCCGCCCTCACAGCGAACGTATCGTGGCCGTCAGACACCGAAGGCGGGCAGGGCACCGGACGTCTGAGGCAGGCGGGCGGTGGCGGAGTTGTTCCGGATGAAGCCGATCCTGAGCCGCTGCCCCGGCGAGAGGCCGAGGCTGGTCAGGGGGACGGCCGCCTCGACGACACTGTCGTTGCGGGCGAAGGTGGCCTGGCCGCGCGGGGTCCACGACCAGCCGCCGCCGCCGTGGCGGTAGAGGTTCGCGTTCTCCAGCATGAACTCGGCGCCCGACGGGTTCGTCCAGCCGGCCGCCGCGTAACCGGTCGCGGGATTGTTGTCGGTGTCGAGGAAGAACTGCTCCAGCACGTTGAGGCCGGTGCCGCGGGCGAGCAGGTACAGGTGGACGCCGTCGCTGGCCGCCGAGACCGACTGCACGTCACCGGTGCCGGTCACCAGCGGCACCGTCCCGGCCCAGTCGGACGCCGACCCGTCGATGGTGAAGCCCTGCCCGGGGGTGGGAGTCGGCGTGGGGGTGGGCGTCGGGGTCGGGGTGGGAGTCGGGGTCGGGGTGGAGGTGCCCCCCGGTACGGTGAACGCGACCGAGGCCCCGCCGAAGTTGGCGCTCCTGAACCAGGTCCAGATCTCCCTGCCCGCCATGGACTCGGGGAAGACGTGCTCCCTGGCGAACTCCAGCTCCGCCCGGTTGCCCGACTGCACCACCCGTACGGGCCATCCCCGGTTCGCCGGCGAGCCCGTGCTGGAGAACCGGAAGACGTCGCCCTGACCGGCCCCCGCGTGCGGCAGCAGGTACGCCTGGTTCAGGGACTCCAGGTAGACCCGCGCGTCCGGCGAGGTCGGCCACCACGGCTGCCACCCGGACGGCCCGTCCCGGTCGTGGTCGAAGTAGATCATCTCCTGGGCCAGGTTGAGCGCCTGCCTGGCCTCGACCATCATGAAGAACCGGTCGCCGACGAACCTGGTGAAGACCTTGGTGATCCCCTTGCCGTTGGCGCCGGCCGGGTCGTTGAAGACCGGGGTCTGCGCGGACCACTCGCCGAACGAGCCGTCCGCCAGGAAGCCCCCGTACAGGTCGGTGGGGTGCGCCCCCGCCTGGCCCGGCGCGGCGAGCCCCTGGGCGTCCAGCCAGTTCCTGGCGTCGTCGTAGATCGCCGAGTTGAAGTGGTTGGCGCCGCTGACGTCGTAGCCGAGGTAGCCGCTGCGGGTGACCACCTCGTTCATCCACTTGTGGGTGCCGGACGCGGGCACCCGGAAGTCGATGATGACCACGTTGAAGCCGTCGGCGGCGCCGGCCTGGGCGTTGACGTAGTCCTTCCAGAAGCCGCCGAAGTTGTCGCGGCTCCGGTACGTCGGCGAGCCCGGGTCGGTGTTCCAGTTGTCGGCGTATCCGGGGCTGGTGTCGTAGAAGCCCGGTATGTAGGTGTTGTAGTACCAGGACTCGGTCACGAAGACGTTGATGGCGTGGCGGTAGCGGGCGGCGAACTGGGAGGTGCCCTCGTCGGGGTTGAAGTACCAGTAGCCGCGGTTGGCCGCCACCACCTTCGACGGGTCCACCGCCTTGATCTTCTCCACGAGCTCGACCATGCCCTTGGCGGTGAACCCGAAGTTGCCCCGCGGCCCCCAGGACACCGACGGCCCGGCCCCGCCGACCGGGTCGGGGGTGTCGACGGTGTCCAGGAACACGCCGTCGTACTCGCCGTCGTGCACGATCTTGTCCACCTGGTACGTGACGAACCGCTGCCACGCGGGATCGCCGCCGTTGATGTACCCGCCTCCGTACGTGCGGTTGACGTCCACGACGCCGTCGCCGTCCTTCCAGTAGCCGCCGTACGGGTAGCGCGCGTCGGCCACCCAGGTGCCCTGCTGGTCGAGGTACCAGGGCATGACTCCCTTGCCGGCCCAGCGCAGCCGGTTGCCCCAGGAGGAGTGGTCAGGGGCGATGGAGACGCCCTGGTAGCCGGCGTAGTCGTCGCCGTAGGTGCCGTCGGGCGTCGCGCCGTGCTCGACGTCCACGTACCCGCCGGAGGCGGTGTAGTTCCACGGGTTGGGGCCGTGCAGCGGCCCCGACGGGCCCTGGTAACCGGCGGGCAGCAGGCCCAGCTCGATGCCCTTGGCGACGGTCATGTGCCCGGACGACCCGGGGATGATCGTGGGGAGCATCTCGCCCACCGAGAGGTAGCCGAGCACGATCACGTCGTCCGCCGTGCCGAGCGCGCCGTCCAGGCCGCGCTTGATCTCCTGGACCTGGGCGCTGGTGACCGACTCGAAGTAGAAGTGGTCGGCGGTCACGTTGAGCACGCGGAGCGTGGGTTCGAGCACGACGAGGTCGTAGCCCTTGAGCTGGTTGGTCTTGGCCTGGTCGAGCTGGCCGTACCAGAAGGCGACGCGGCTGTTGCGGTCGAGCGTGGGGACCTTGCCGTGGAACGGCGTGCGGCCGAGCTCGAACTGCGCCGCCGAGGCGGTCTGCAGCGGGAACAGGATCGCGGCGACGAGGAGGAGTAACAGGGGCAGGAGTCTCATGGGGGCTCCTCAGGGGCTGGATCTTGAGCTTAATAATGGAGTCCATGGAAATTAAGTCAAGACCTCAGTGCGCCGATCAGGCTGATCGGTCCTGATATCAGGGAAACCTGGATAAATATCCATTACGGGTTATAGTCAGGGCAAAATTGCCAACCTCCGGGCAAAGGTGATGGGCATGTCCCTGGGCGATCTCTACGACCCGCTCCGTACGCACCTGAACGATCCCTATCCCTTCTACGAGCGGGCACGGCGCGAGGAGCCGATGTTCTTCTCCCCGGCGATCGGCGCCTGGGTCGTGACGAAGATGGCCGACGTGCGCAAAGTGCTGCGCGACGGGCAGACCTACTCCTCGGCCAACACCCTGCGGCCGTACGCGCCGTTCCCCCCGGCGGTCCTCCAGGAGCTGGCCAAGGGCATACCGCCGCGGGAGAACTTCATCACGATGGACGGCGAGCCGCACCGGCGGCTGCGGGCGCCCGGGGCGGCGGCCCTGTCCCCCGAACGCGTCACCGCGGCCGAGCCGTACATCACCGAACGCGCCGGGCAGCTCATCGACGGTTTCGCCAAGGACGGCCGCGTCGAGTTCATGGCCGGGTACGCCAACCGGCTCCCCGTCGACGTGATCGCCCGGCTGACCGGCTTCGCGGAGGAGGACAGCACCGCGTTCGGGGACGACAGCCGGGCCGGGGCGGCCATGAGCATGGGGCACCAGTTCAGGTCGGACGAGGAGCAGATCGAGTGCGCCCGGGCGTGGGTGCGCTTCCAGCGGCTCATCGAGCGGTACGTGACCGATCGCCGCGCGGCGCCCCGGGACGACCTGATCAGCGACTACATCGCCGCGTACGCCCCGGGCGACGAACCGCTCACCGACGAGCAGACGGCGGGACTCGTCGGCCTGGTCCTGGGCGTCGCCCTGCCGGGCCACATCACCACCTCGGCGCTGCTCGGCAACGGCCTGCTCCGGCTGCTGTCGCACCCCGAGCAGTGGCGGCTGCTCCGCGAACGGCCCGACCTCGTGCCGAACGCGGCCGAGGAGATCGCCCGCTACGACACCCCCACCCACATGTTCCTGCGGGTGGCGACCGCCGACACCAGCCTCGGCGGACGAGACCTCCCGGCCGGCACCGAGGTCGCCCTCTGCCTGGCCTCCGCCAACCGCGACGAGGAGGCCTTCGAGCGGGCCGAGGAGTTCGACATCACCCGGCCGCTGCGGGCCAACGTGGTCTTCGGCCAGGGCGCCCACTACTGCCCCGGTGCCGGGCTGGCCCGCCGCCAGGTCGAGATCTCGCTACGCCTGCTCACCGAACGCCTGCCCGATCTGCGCCTCGTACCGGACCAGCGCGTCGAGTACCGCGGCACGCTGGATCACCGTGGCCCCTTCGAGCTCCACCTCCAGTGGTGAGCCCGCACCCGGTCAGCCGGGCGCGGCGGCCGGACGCGGGCGTGACCGTTCGAAGGCGTCGAGCTTGACCGGGTTGACGATCCACATGACGTGGTGGATGCCCTGCGGCGAGGCCTCGACGGTGAGCATCGTGACCCCGCTGCGGCCGCGCGGGACGATCGCGGCGGTGAGCCCGTTCACCTCGACCCACTCCATCTCGGCGCCCGGCCAGAACCTCGGGGCGAACGCGGCCAGGAACCGCGCCACCCGGAGGCTGCCCAGCAGCGGGAAGCGGGCCGCCCCTCTGAGCCCGCCGCCGTCGGAGGAGCTGACGACGTCCGCGGCGAACAGGTCCTCCAGCGCGGCGATGTCCCCCGTCCGGGCGGCGTCGATGAAGGCCCGCAGGAGACGCCGGTGCTCGCTCTTGTCGATGGGCTCGCGCCGTGCGGCGGTCAGCCGCTTGCGGGCGCGGCTGACGAGCTGGCGGACGTTGACCGGGGTGAGCTGGAGGATCTCCGCGATCTGGTCGTAGGGGTAGACGAAGGCTTCGCGCAGGACGTACGCGGCCCGCTCGGTGGGGTTGAGCCTTTCCAGCAGGAGCAGGAAGGCGAGCTCGAGCGCCTCCCCGCGTTCGGCGCCGAGCGCGGGGTCGAGGCTGGTGTCGACCGGCTCGGGGAGCCAGGGCCCGATGTAGGTCTCGCGGCGCGCGCGGGCGGAGGTGGCGACGTTGATGGACAGGCGGGTGGTGATCAACGCCAGGTAGGCCGAGGGATTGTCGACGGCCGCCCGGTCGGTGCCCTGCCACCGCATCCAGACCTCCTGCAGGACGTCCTCGGCCTCCGACGCGCTCCCCAGCATCCGGTAGGCGATGCCGAACAACCGCGGGCGCAACTCGACGAAGGCGGACGCGGCCTCGTCGAGCGCGCTCGCATGGTCCAGGAATTCTGTCTGCATGTCCACCCGTACCTTCGCCGACCTCGTCGTCAGCTAAGACAAGGCAGCCTCCCCGCTTTGTGACGGTTTTGGGGAAATTTCTTCGCCGCCGATCTCAGAGGGCGCTCCGGACCGCGTCGAAGAGCCTGGCCACCCTCGGGTCCGGCACGCCTTCCTGGATGTGGTTCATGACATAGCCGAAGGCGAGGCCGGTGGCCGGGTCGGCGAAGCCGAGCGAGCCGCCGTAGCCGCCGAACCCGAAGGCGGTCGGGCTGTACCAGAACATCCCGGGTGTGGGCAGGCCGAAGCCCGTGCCGATCCGGACCGGCATGCGCAGGACCCGGTCGACGCCGCTGACCTGTTCGGCGGTCGCGGCCGCCAGCGTGCCGGGCGACAGGATGCGGTGCCCGTCGACCTCGCCGATGAGCGCGGCGTAGAAGCGGGCCAGGGCGCGGGCGGTGCAGATGCCGTTGGTCGACGGCAGCTCGGCGTACTGCTCGGCGGGGTCGTCGTGGTTCAGCGGCGGCGTGACGACGCTCATCGCGCGTACGGTCAGCGACGTCGGATCGGCGAAGGCGGCCATCACGTCGCGCGTGGCCTCGGGGAGGGTGTCCAGGTCGGTCCCGGTCAGCGCGTCCAGGTCGACCTTCGGGACGACGAGCCGGCTGACCCGGTGCTGCTCCGCTTCCGGCAACCCGATCCACAGGTCCAGGTCGAGCGGTGCGGCGATCTCCTCGGCGAGGAACGTGCCGATGCTGCGGCCGGTCACCCGGCGGACGACCTCGCCGACGAGCCAGCCGTACGTGAGCGCGTGGTAGCCGTGCTCGGTGCCCGGCTCCCAGCACGGCCGCTGGGCGGCCAGCGCGGTCACCATCGGCTCCCACGCCAGCGCCTCGGCCGGGGTGATCGGCCGGTCAAGCACCGGCAGCCCGGCCTGGTGGGTGAGCAGCCAGCGGACCGGGAGGCGCTCCTTCCCGTTCGCCGCGAACTCGGGCCAGTAGTCGGTGACGGGCGCGTCGAGGTCCAGCTCGCCCCGCTGGGCCAGCAGGTGCGCGCACGCGGCGGTGACGCCCTTGGTGGTGGAGAACACGACCTGGAGGGTGTCGCGCTCCCAGCGGCGGCCGGTGCCCGGGTCGGCGACGCCGCCCCACAGGTCGACGACCTTGCGGCCGTGCAGGTAGACGCCGACCGCGGCGCCCACCTCCTGGCCGCCGGCCAGATTGGCCGCGAACGCCTCCCGCACCCCTTCGAACCCCGGTGCGGTCTCCCCGCCGATTTCGAGCATGCGTCATCGCCTTCCGTTGCAGCTGTGGTGTGCCGCCGGAGGCGCTAGCCGCGCCAGTGCCCGATGAGCCAGGCGCAGACCTCCGGCTCGGTCATCTCGGGAAATTCCTCGGTGAACGTGGCGAGCGCGCGCAGGGCCTCGTCCCGGTCGAGGCCGCGGATGGCGGCCGCCTTGAGGTATTCCTGGCGCGCGGCGGTAGGACGGCCTCCACCGGCGCCGCGGCCCGGCAGGCTGTCGCGCCACCGGACGATTTCCGGCAGCCGCTCGGGCCGCCAGCCGGGAGCCCCGTCGATCTCGACGTCGGGCTCGGGAAACGGGTGAGTCGAATCACCCGGGTGGCGGGAGCGCCACTTGTGCACCGCGTGCCGGCTCACCCCCAGCGCTTCGGCAATGCCGAGCACGCCGAGGTAGGACACGGTCATGGCGCACCAACTTGTCTGTCTGGCCTCCTCAGGGATCTCATTACTACCACGCCGCCGGCAGACGATACGTGGCAACGTCGTCTCGACTAGAGACGACGTTAGTGGTCCCATCAAAGGTCGTCAACAACGTGGACAAAGATTCAGCGGGCACCCGTCAGAGCAGGCGCCGCTGCACGACGTCGGCCATGACCGTGGCGACGACCCGGTCGACGGCCCCGGTCTCCGGCGGGGCGCCCTCCCGACCGGCGAAGAGCAGGTGGGCGGCGCCGATCAGCGTGAGGGCGAGCGTATCGACGTCGGCGTCGGCGGCGATGCGGCCCATCGCACGCTCCTCGGTGAGATAGGAGGCGATCATGGCCGCCCCCTCCGTCAGGATGGGAATGCCGACCGGCGTGGTCTGGCGGAGCCGGGCGCGCAGCTCGTCCCGGAAGATCAGCAGGCCGACGATCGCCACGCCGACCGACTCGAACAGGTCGATCAGCGCGCCGGTGAGGTTGGCCGTGACGGTGCCGGTGCCGGCCGCCCCGCGCAGGGCGATCGTCCGGGCGTCGATCCGGCCGATGCGATCGCGTACGAGCTCGGCCAGGAAGGCGTCGAAGTCGGCGAAGTGCCGGTGCAGGACCCCCTTGGCGCAGCCCGCCTCCGTGGTGACGGCCCGGCTGGTCAAGGCGTTCGGCCCGTCGCGGAGCAGGACCCGCTCGGCGGCCTCGAACAGCTGCCGGCGCGCGTCGCGCATGGCCACCCCTGTCGGCATACCGCGCTCTCCTTCTCCTGCCGCGCCCGTTGACGAGTGGGCGCACGCCCACTAAGGTGGGCACACGCCCACCCTAACCGAGAACGGTCCTGGGTATGTCCGGCGTGCGCGCCCAGGTGGCCGGCAGCCGGACCGCGGCCTCGGTGGTGCCGCCCTCGACCGGCACGAGCACGGCCAGCCGCTGCCGGGAGTCGCCGGTCGGGATGAAGTGCTCATAGGCGAACGTCACGGTGCCCAGGGCAGGATGCCGGAAACTCTTCACCCCGTGCGTACGCACGCTGACGTCGCGGGCGCTCCACAAGCCGCGGAACGCCTCGCTGCCGTCGTGCAGCTCGCCGATCAGCTCGGCCAGCTCGGTGTCCCTCGGGTACAGCCCGCGCGTGACCCGCAGCTGCCCCGCGGTCAGGGCGGCCATCTCCTCCCACTCGACGTAGAAGTCCTGGCCGGCAGGATCGAGGAACAGCCGCCTGGCCAGGTTCGGCCGCTGCCGTGAGCCCTCCAGGGAGAACAGGCGGGCGGCCACGGCGTTGGCCGCGAGGACGCCGAACCGGTCGTCGATCACCATGGCGGGCGTGTGGATCAGGTGCAGCATCCGCACCAGGTCCGGCCGGACGTCCTCGGCCCGTGAGCCGGGCGCCGGGAGGGGGCGCTCCCGTACCGCGAGGGCCAGCGAGCGCAGGTGCTCGCGTTCCACGTCGTCGAGGCGGAGCGCGGCGGCGATGGCGTCGAGCACCTCGGGCGACGGATGCGCGGCCCGCCCCTGCTCCAGCCGCTGGTAGTACTCCACGCTGATCCCGGCGAGCTGGGCGACCTCCTCCCGGCGCAACCCCGCCACCTGGCGTCGCGCCCCGCCGCCGGGTCCGGCGTTCTCGGGGGCGACCCGCCCCCTACGGGAGCGGAGGAATCCGGCCAGCTCGTGTCGATCTGCCACGAGGCCCAGTATGTCGGGTTTCATCGACTATGGGCAGCGCTGACCACCACCTTCCACCGGGCCGGCAAGCCCTATGAGGCACACGTGTACGAGGGCACGCCGCACGCGTTCCTCGACGTCTGGCACCGCGTCCCCGCCTGCACCGGCAGCCGACGGCGTGAACGGAGAGGCGACGTCGGCGACCAGCCGCGTGCAGGGGGGTGGTCAGCCCTTGATCTGCCTGACGATGCTCTCGTCGGTGATCTCGGTGTCCCTGGCGAGGAGCAGGGCCTTGCTGAGGATGAGCGCCAGCCGGTCGTCCTCCTCGAAGGGCAGGAACAGCCGCTCGTCGCGGTCGCGTGCGGACACGATGCACAGGTAGACGTCGCCCGGCTCCATGAGGATGTTGCCGCTGCCCAGATGGATCTTGTAAGTGCGCAGGTCACCACGCACGACCAGGAACCGATCGCCCAGGACGCAGCGGTCGGCGACCGACGTGCGCGGCAGGATGCGGGCCAGCGCGTCGCGGCGCACCTCGCCCGAGGGCTGCAGCGGGCCGAAGGAGGTCTCGCGCCAATAGTCGAGATGGCGGTCGTGCCCGCGATCGGCCCACTCCGGATCGGCCGCGATCGAGGTCACCGCCACGAACAGGTCCACGTCGCGCATCGCCTCGCTGAACACCAGCGGGGGCACCTCCGCCAGCGGCGCCTCCTGCCAGCCCTCGGCGCCGCGCCGGTGGAAGCGCACCTGGTCGGTGGTGGCGTATTCGCCCGGTTCGTCGTACAGGTAGTCGTGGTAGAACGACACCCGCCACCGGCCCTCGGCCAGCACCCGCCTGGCCTCCCCCGCGTCGCCGCCGTCCCACGGGCCGAGCATCCGCGTCTCCCAGGCGCGTGCCTTGAACATCGCGTACAGGCGGCGGTAGTCGACGACGTGGGCGGCGAACCGGTTGGAATAGGCGGCCGTCTCCTCCTCCGCCGGGGTCAGCGGGTAGACCTCGCGGAACGCCTGCTTGAACGGCTGCCTGAGCCGCCTCTCGGTCACCGCCTCCCGCCAGCGGCCCGCCTCCGCCACCGTCGCGCGCGCCGGATGCCACAGCCGCACCCGGTCGCCGGTCACCTCCAGCGCTTCCGGGCCGCCCAGCACGGCCCGCCACTCGCCGGGCGCCACCTCGACCTCCCAGATCAGCCGCGCCGCCATCGAGCCGGCGATCGGATGCTCGGCCACCTGCCCCCGCCACATCGCGTACGGCAGCGCGCTCTCCCCCGCGAACCCCGCCTCCAACGCCCTGGCCAGCGTCGTCAGCTGCCGCCGCACCTGCTTGACCAGCTCGCGCAGCCGCTTGACCTCCTCGGGATGCTCCTTGCGCACCGCCGCGGGCACGCTCTTGAGCTGCCGGTCGCCCTGCCACCAGGTCAGCGCGAACTCGCCGCCCTCACCGGGCGCCACCACCGCCCGGTGCTCTCCCAGCGGCACCTCCAGCCGCCCGCCCGGCCCGAACCCCAGGTCCGGCATGCGGAAGGCCACCTCGACGCGGTCGGCCAGCCCCGGCTCGGCCCGCTTGATCATACGGTCGAGCTGCTTGACCACCCCGGCGTGCCGGGTGGCCGCGCGGGCCGCGCGCAGCGCCGTGAGCGCCTCCGGGGTCGGGAACCGCTCGACCGCGCGGCCGATCTCGAACAGCAGCGCCTGCGACGGCAGCGTCTTGGCCGCCGTCGGCGCGACCGCGACCCGGCTCAGCAGGCTGCCGATCAGCTCGGGCAACCATGGCTCGTCGCGGAACAGCGCCAGGCGTGCGGCGCGGCCGAGCGCCGGCACCTCCGCCGCGGTGAACGCCTTGTCGGCGCGGTAGGGCAGCTCGCCGGCGTGGATCGCGGCCAGCCTGGCCTCGGCGGCCTCCAGCGCGGCGCGGGCGAAGCTCACGTAGCCGGGCAACTCCGCCAGCCGCTCCCAGGCATCGGGGAGCTCGGGCGGCGACCCGTAGGAGCGGGGCCCGATCTCCGCGACCAGCGCCCGGCCGGCCGGATCGAGGCCCAGCACCAGGTCGCGCTCGGCCGCCGCCAGCGAGGCGGGCTGCTCGTCCGTCATCACCGTCACCTCTTCCATCCCGGCCACCCCGGCCACCCCGGCCACCCCGGCCACGGCCAGCAGCGCGTACGGCGTCTCGAGCCGCTCGTTCGCGACCATGAATTCGGTCAGGACGCGCGCGAGACCGGCCAGCTCTCCGGTCTCCTCCCCGCCCGGCGTCCGCAGCAGCGCCCCCGCCGCCAGGCACATGTCGGCCCACTTGCGTTTCTCCAGGCGGTCGACCAGGGCTTCGTAGAGCGCGCGGCGCGACTCCCGGGTGAACTCCGGCTGCCGCTGCCTGACCTCGTCCTCCACGGCGCACCGCATCGAGAAGGCCGGGCTCCCGGTGCCCGGTGTGCGGTAGGCGAGGGGCAGCAGGTGGCCCAGGTCGGTGGCGGTCAGCCGGGAGGGCTGCGGCCACGGGTCGGGATGGCCGAGATCGGGCTCCGTCAGATAGCGGTGCACCCGCCGGGCCTCGGGGGAAAGCGCGTGTGTCACGTCCACGGGTCAGCAGCCTGCCGCATGCCACCGACAAATCCCAGGGGCGCGCGACCCTTGCGCCCCCCGGATCGTTCTTCTAAGTTAGGGCCCGTAACTAAGGGAAGGTAACCAATGAAAACCGGCGGACGCACGGCCAGTTTCACGCTCCAGGACGTGATCGAGGCGGGCGTGCGGATCGGCCTGACCGACCTGTCCATGCAGGGCGTGGCCGACGCGCTCGGCGTCACGGCCGCCGCCGTCTACCGCCACGTACGGAGCCGCGCGGCGCTGGAGAGCCTGATCGGCGAGGCGATCCTCGAGGACCTGCACCTGGTCGACGACCCGGCGGAACCGGCCGCTCGCCACCTGGTCGGCTTCGCGGTGCAGCTGCGCGGCTTCACGCTCGCCCACCCGGGCACGGCCCGCTATCTCCAGCGGCTGTTCCCGCGCGGGCCGTCCGGCATCCGGCTCCTCGAGCACGAGATCACCGCCCTGGGCAGGCGCGGCTACGACCCGGCCGCGGCCACCGCGCTCACCTCCGCCGTCGCCACCCTCACGATCGGCGCCACCGTGGCCGAGCAGGAGCGCGCGGCGGCCCACCTCGAGACCGAGGCCACCGACGCGGCACTGGCCGCGATGGCGGGCTCGGCGCTCATCCGGCAGGCGCAGGCGGGCATCCCGGCACACACCCCGGAGGACTACTTCGTGTTCATGCTCACCGCGACCGCCGAGGGGCTGGTCGCCCAGCTGCCGCCCGGCAAGCCGATCACGATCCCGAGGATGTCGTCCTGAACGCCAGAGGGTACGGCGGCGCGATCGCCAAGGCGTTCGGGGCCCAGGATCACACGATCACCGTGGCGGCCGTCCGGGACGTCACCCCGCACTTCCGCCGCATCACGTTCGACGCGCCGACGTTGTTCGACGAGCATTCGATCGAGCCGGCCGCCTGGGTACGCCTCTGGGCGCCCGACCCGGACCGCCCGGGCCGCGAGCACCAGCGGGGCTACACGCTCGTCGACCCCGATCCGGACCTGCGGCAGGTCACCCTGGAGTTCCTGCTGCACGAACCGGCGGGCCCGGCCTCGGCGTGGGCGCGCGGGGCCGGCGTCGGTGACACCGTCTCCGTGACGAGATGGGCCTCCACCCACTTCGCCGCGCCCGACCCGGCCCCCGAGGGCTACCTGCTGATCGGCGACGCGGCCTCGCTGCCGGGGATCAACGCGATCCTCGCCGCCGTACCGGACGCGACACCGGTCGAGCTGCTGCTGGAGCAGTTCCACGAGGAGGACCGGGAGATCCCGATCACCCCGCACCCGGCGTGCGCCGTCACGTGGTTACCGTCCGGCGGCGACCCGGCCACGCTCGCCCGCGCGATCGGCGAGCGGGACTGGTCGAACTGGTACGCCTGGGTCACCGGCGAGACGGCGACCACCAAGCAGGTCCGGGCCCGGCTGAAGGAGCTCGGCTTCCCCAAGCCGGACGTGCACGGCCGGGCGTACTGGACCAGGGGCAAGGCCATGGGCGTCGACCGCGAGCGCCCCGCCGAACCGGAAAGCGCCGTAGACGGCGAGCGACCCGACGACCAGGTGCGGCCTGAGAAGCTGGAGCGGCCTGAGGAGCAGGGGCCCTCGCGGAAGCCGGGCTCGGGCCGGTGGCGGTCGCGGGCGGGGGCGCGGCTGCTGGCCCCGCTGCGGACCCGCCTCCTGGCGGCCGGCCTCCTCCAGGCCGTGATCTCCCTGCTCCAGCTCGCCCCCTACGTCCTGCTGGCCGAGCTGTGCCGCAGGCTGCCGGCCGGCGAGGGCGGCCTGTCGGAGCTGGGCGTCCTCGCCCTGATCCTGATGGGCGCGGGGACGACCCTGGCGGGCCTGCTGGTTGTGGCGATGCACGTGCTGGACGCCCGGTTCGGCCACCAGGTACGCACGCAGGTGGTGAACAAGCTGTCCCGCTTCCCCCTGGGCTGGTTCAGCGCCCGCAGCTCCGGCCGGATCAAACAGGCCGTCCAGGACGACGCGGCCGACCTGCACTACCTGGTGACCCACGCGGTGCTCGACGTCGTGGCGGCCCTGGTGACGCCGCTGGCCGTGCTGGCGTACCTGTTCTCCGTCTCGGGCTGGCTGGCGGCGACCCTGCTGGTCCCGCTGCTGGTCTTCTTCGTCCTGACCGCCCGCATGGTCCAGAGCTCGACCGCGCAGCTGGCCCGGTTCACGGAGTGGGAGGCGCGGGTCGGCTCGGAGGCCATCGCCTATCTCGACGGCCTGGCCGTGGTGCGGGCCTACGACTCCGGCCCGGCGGGCGGGTTCCGCGCCACCCTCGCCGAGCGGGCCCGCTTCCTGGACGCCTGGCAGCGACCGCTGTCGAGCCGCAAGACGCTGGTCGAGCTGGTGACCCGCCCACTCACCTCGCTGGTGCTGATCATCGTGGCGGGCGGGCTGATGCTGGCGGGCGGCCTGCTGACGGCGGTGGACCTGCTGCCGTTCCTGCTGCTCGGGGTGACCTTCGGCAGCCAGTTGCTGGCGGCGGCGTACGGGATGGGCTCGGTCCGGGAGGCGCAGGCGGCCGCCCAGCGGATCGGCCTGCTGCTGGACGAGCCCGAGCTGACCGAGCCGGACCGGCCCCGCTCCCTGGCGGGCGATCGCCACACGGTCCGGTTCGAGAACGTCGGGTTCGGTTACGACGGGCGGCCGTCCGTACTGGAGGGCATCGACCTGGAGCTGGCGCCCGGCACGGTGACGGCGCTGGTCGGCCCGAGCGGCGCGGGCAAGTCCACCCTCGCCGCGCTGCTGGCGCGCTTCCACGACCCGGCCGAGGGCCGGATCACGCTCGACGGCGTCGACCTCGCCGACCTTCCCCTGGCCGAGCTCTACCGCAAGGTCGGCTTCGTCTTCCAGGACGTCTCCCTGGTCCAGGGCAGCGTGTACGACAACATCGCGCTGGCCCGGCCCGGGGCGAGCCGCGAGGAGGTGGAGCGGGCGGCCAGGGCGGCCGGGATCCACGACCGGATCACGCGGCTGCCCGAGGGCTACGACACGCACGCCCGGCTGTCCGGCGGCGAGGCGCAGCGCGTCACCATCGCCCGGGCGCTGCTGGCCGACCCCAGCGTGCTAGTGCTGGACGAGGCGACCGCCTTCGCCGACCCGGAGTCGGAACACCAGGTGCAGCGGGCACTCAGCCACCTGGTGGCCGGCCGTACCGTCCTGGTCATCGCGCACCGCCTGCACACGATCGCCGGCGCCGACGCCATCGTGGTGCTCGACGGCGGGCGCGTGGTGCAGCGGGGCACGCATCCCGAGCTCCTCGCCGTGCCGGGGCTCTACCGCGAGCTGTGGCTGGCCGCCCAGCCGAGTGAGGTTTCCACGTGATCCTGGACCTGATCGACGACCGCCGTACGGTCACCCGCTACGCGGCCCTGCTCGCGGCGAGCGCCGTGATCCGGGCCGGGGCCATGCTGAGCCTGGTTCCGCTGCTGTCCGCGCTCTTCTCCGGCGGCGCCGCGCTGCCCTGGATCGCCACGCTGGCGGTGCTGGTGGCCGCGGGCTGGGTGCTGGACCACCGCGTGGCGGACGCCGGGTTCACCATCGGGTTCCAGCTGCTGGGCGGCCTGGAGCAACGGCTGGTCGACCGGCTGCGGCGGACGCCGCTGGGCTGGTTCACCGCCGAGCGGAAGGGGGAGGGCCGGCGGGCGCTGACGTCGTCCGGCCGCGAGCTGTGCCAGGCGATCGCCTGGCTGGTCACCCCGGCCGCCAACGCGCTGCTCACCCCGGCGCTGATCGGGCTCGGCCTGCTGCTGGTCGCCCCGGCCCTGGGGCTGGTCGCGCTGGCGGCGGTGCCGCTCCTGCTGGGCACGCTCTGGGCGAGCATGCGGCTGGTCCGGGCCGCGGACGACTCCTACGCCGCGGCCTCGGCGGAGGCGGGGCAGCGCATCGTCGAGCTGGCCCTGGCCCAGCGCGCGCTGCGGGCGGCCGGCCGGGCCGGCACGGAGGGGACGGCCATCGGCCGCGCCCTGGCCAGGCAGCGCACGGCGGCGCTGCGGCTCGTCGGGTACGGCGTGCCGGGGCAGCTCATGTTCGGCCTGGCCACGCAGGCGGTCCTGCTCGGCCTGGCCGCCACCGCCGTGCTGTCGGAGCTGACCGCGCCCGAGGTGGTCGGCCTGGTCATCGTCGCGGTCCGGTTCATCGAGCCGTTCACGACCCTGGCCGAGCTCTCCCCGGCGCTGCAGAACCTGCGCGGCACGCTCGCCCGGGTGCGGGCCCTGCTCGGCGCGCCCGTGCTCGACGGCTCGGTGCTCGCCCCCGATCCGGGCGCGCCCGCGCTGGAGCTGCGCGACGTACGGTTCGGCTACGAGCCGGGGCCCGCCACGATCGACGGCGTCTCCTTCACCGTGGAACGCGGGACCACCACGGCCGTCGTCGGCCCGTCCGGCGCGGGCAAGAGCACCCTGCTGGCGCTCATCGCCCGCTTCCACGAGGTGGATGCCGGCGCCATCCGGGTCGGCGGCCACGACGTGCGCGACTACGACCCGGCGGCGCTGATGGCCCAGCTCGGCATCGTCTTCCAGGACGTCTACCTGTTCGAGGCGAGCCTCCTGGACAACGTCCGGCTGGGGCACGCGCGAGCGAGCGACGAGCAGGTCCGGGCGGCGGCCTCGGCGGCCCGGCTCGACGAGCTGGTCGAGCGCCTGCCCGACGGCTGGGAGACCCGGGTCGGCGAGCGGGGCGCCACCTTGTCCGGCGGCGAGCGCCAGCGGGTCAGCATCGCCCGCGCCCTGCTCAAGGACGCGCCCGTCCTGCTGCTGGACGAGGCCACCGCCGCGCTGGACACGGGCAACGAGCGGGCCGTCGTGGGCGCTCTGGAGGCCGGCGGGAAGGAGCGGGCGACGCTGATCATCGCGCACCGGCTGAGCACCATCGCGCGCGCCGACCGGATCGTCTTCCTGGAGGGCGGGCGCGTGGTGGAGTCGGGGACGATGGCCGAGCTGCTGGCCCAGGAGGGCAGGTTCGCGGCCTATTGGCGGCAGCGCGAGCAGGCGGCTGGCTGGACGCTCACCGAGGTCCCCGTCGCCGAGTAGGAGGGCCCGCCGGACTCGATCCGGCCGATCGGGCATACCCCGCCATAGCGTCCGAAGCAAGGTTAGCCTAACCTAAGCTCCATGACCGAGGAGATCTCCCTCCGCGGCACGGAGCTCTGCCTCAGTTACCACGGCACCACCGTGGTCGAGGACGGCCGCATCGCCCTGCGGCCGGGCCACGTGACCGCCCTCGTGGGCCCGAACGGCAGCGGCAAGTCCACGCTGCTGCGCGCTCTGGCCAGGCTGCACCGCCCCGACAGCGGCGCCGTGACCCTGGGCGACGGCGCCGGCGCGCTGGACCTGTCGGCGCGCGACTTCGCCCGGCGGGTGACGCTGCTGGCGCAGAGCCGGCCCACGCCCGGCGGCGTGCAGGTGCGCGACGTCGTCGAGTACGGCCGCCACCCCTACAGGCGGCGGTGGAAGGCCGCGGACCCCGCGGGCGCCGCGGCCGTCGCCAGGGCGATGGAGCTCACCGGCGTGACCGCGATGGCCGACCGGCCCGTGGACGAGCTGTCCGGCGGCGAGCTGCAGCGCGTCTGGCTGGCCACCTGCCTGGCCCAGGACACCGGCGTCCTGCTGCTGGACGAGCCCACCACGTTCCTCGACCTGCGTTACCAGGTGGAGCTGCTGGAGCTCGTCCGCGACCTGGCCGACGACCACGGCGTCGCGATCGGCGTCGTCCTGCACGACCTCAACCAGGCCGCCGAGATCGCCGACCACGTCGTCCTGCTGCACCGGGGCCGGGTCCGCGCCGACGGCCCGCCCGCGCAGGTCCTCACCGAGAGCCTGCTCACCGAGACCTACGGCCTGCGGATCGAGGTCAGCCAGGACCCCCGGACGGGCACCGTCATCACCCGCCCCGTAGGCCGCCACACCAGAAGCATTTCCACCAATTCGACCGTCCCAGCAACAACATGACAGGAACCAGCATGCGCAGTGCCCTGACGGCCATCGCCGCAATCGTCGCCCTCGCCGCCTGCGGCACGACCGAGGCACCCGTACCCGAGCAGGCCCCGTCCAGCGGCACGGCGTCGGCCGCGCCCGCGGCGGTGACCGTGACCGACGGCCGCGGCAAGGAGATCAAACTCGACGCCCCGGCCACCCGGGTGGTCAGCCTGGAGTGGGGTGAGACCGAGATGCTGGTCAGCCTCGGCGTCATGCCCGTGGGCGCGGCCGACGTGAAGGGGTACGCCACCTGGGTCACCGCCGCCGGGCTCGACTCCTCGGTCAAGGACGTCGGCACCCGGCAGGAGCCGAGTGTCGACTCCATCAGCGCGCTCCAGCCCGACCTGGTCGTCATGGAGTCCGACGACGAGGAGCTGGCCGCCCAGCTCGAGAAGTTCGTGCCGGTGCTCGTGGCCAAGGGCAGCGACGCCACCGACAACCTCAAGCGCATGCGCGACGACCTCACCATGATCGCCACGGCGGTCGGCAAGACGGACGCCGCCGCCAAGCTGATGTCCGACTTCGACGCGGCGATGACCGCCGGCAAGGAGAAGATCGCCGCCGCGGGTGCCGCGGGCAAGCCGTTCGTCATGGCCGACGGGTGGAAGCAGGGCAGCACGATCTCCGTCCGCACGTTCGGCGAGGGCTCGCTGGTCTCCGAGGTCGCCACCCGGCTCGGCCTGAAGAACGCCTGGACGGGCAAGGTCGACGACCAGTGGGGCCTGGGCACCACCGACGTCGAGGGCCTGTCCGTGCTCAAGGACCCCGACATCCGCTTCTTCTACAACGCCTCGGACGGGGTCGACGTGTTCGCCGACGGGCTGGCGGGCAACGCGATCTGGAAGTCGCTGCCGTTCGTGAAGAACCAGCAGGTCACCAAGATTCCGAATGGAATCTGGACCTTCGGTGGCCCGCTGTCCTGCCGGCAGTTCGCCGACATGATGGTGAAGGCGTTCACGGGTTGAGCACGGACGTCCTGGCCCCGGCACCGCCCGGGACGCCGCTGCGGCGGCTGGGCACCGCCGGGGTCTTCCTTCTCGCGCTGGCCGCCACCCTCCTGGTGGCCGCCGTGCACGTGACGCAGGGGACGTCGTCGGTCGGCGCGCTGGACCTGCTGGCGCTGCCGTTCGGCGGCAGCGACGAGGCCGCCCGCGTGCTGCTGGCCTCCCGGCTGCCCCGCCTGCTGGCCGGCGTCTGCGTCGGCGTCGCGCTCGGCGTGGCGGGCGCGCTGCTGCAGGCCATCGCCCGCAACGCGATGGCCTCGCCGGACACGCTGGCCGTCAGCTCGGGCGCCTACCTGGCGGTCGCCGCCGCGGCCGCGTTCGGGCTGACGCTGCCGGTGCCGGTGTCGGGCGCGCTCGCCCTGGTGGGCGGGCTGGCCGCGGCCGCGCTGGTGATGGCGCTGTCGGCGGGCGGGCGTACCGGGACGACCCGGCTGATCCTGGCCGGCTCGGCCACCGCCCTGGCGCTCAGCTCCCTGACGAACCTGCTCATGATCCTCTTCGAGCAGGAGACCACCGGGCTGTTCGCCTGGGGCAGCGGCTCGCTCGTGCAGAGCGACCTGGACGCCGTCACCCAGCTCGGCCCGTTGATCGCGCTCGCGCTGGCCGCCGCGATGGCGGCCGGGCCCCGGCTGGACATCCTCGGCCTGGGCGACGACACCGCCACCGTGCTCGGGGTGAACGTGCGGCGGCTGCGCCTGTGGCTCACCCTGCTGGCCGTGCTGCTGGCCGCCGCCGCGGTGACGATCGCGGGGCCGATCGGGTTCGTCGGGCTGTGCGCGCCGGTGATCGTCCGGCTGCTGCCCAGGTCCATCCCCGGCCTGCACCGGAGCCGCACGATGGTGCCCCTGTCGGGCGTCGCGGGCGTGCTGGTCGTGCTGGGCTCCGACATCGCGCTGCGCGCCGCGCTCGGCGCGCAGGCGGGGGTGGAGGTGCCGCCCGGCGTGGTGACCACGGTGCTCGGCGCGGCGGTGATGATGTGGCTGGCCCGCCGCTATCGCGACGCCGGGCCGACGCGCCGGCCACCGGCCGTGCGTACGGGCGCGACCCGATCGCGTACGGCCTTCCTGTCCGTGGTCGCCGTCTGCGCCGCCCTGCTCGCCGGCGCGCTGCTCCTGGGCCTGCTCGGCGGGGACCGGTGGCTGCTGACCGGCGACGTGGTCAACTGGCTCCAGGGGCGCAGCGGGCGGGCCCTGACCTTCGTGCTCGACCAGCGCTGGCCGCGCGTGCTCGCCGCCGTACTGGCCGGGGCGGCGCTGGCGGTGGCCGGGTCGGCCGTGCAGGCCGTGTGCCGCAACCCGCTCGCCGAGCCGGGCGTGCTGGGCGTCACCGCCGGTGCGGGCGTGGGCGCGGTCCTGCTGCTCACGCTGGTGCCGCTGGCCGGCATCTGGCCGATGTCCGTGGCGGCCGGCCTGGGCGCGCTGATCGCGTTCGCCGTGGTGTACGGGCTGTCCTGGCGCGGCGGGCTGGACTCCGACCGCCTCGTCCTCATCGGGGTCGCGGTGCAGGCCGCCTGCACCGCCATCACCGTCCTGATCATCGTGCTGTCCGACCCCTGGAACACCGCCAAGGCCCTGACCTGGCTGTCCGGCTCCACGTACGGCCGCGTGCCGGCCCAGCTCGTCCCCGTCGCCCTGGCGCTCCTGCTCACCGTCCCGCTGCTGGCCTGGCTGCGCCGGGACCTCGACCTGCTGTCGCTGGACGAGGACACCCCGCGCATCCTGGGCGTCCCCCTGGAGCCGGTCCGGCTCGGCGCCCTCGCCTGCGCCGTGCTGCTCACCTCGACGGCGGTGTCGGCGGTCGGCGTGATCGGGTTCGTCGGCCTGGTGGCCCCGCACGTGGCCCGCGCGCTGGTCGGGACCCACCACGTCAGGGTCCTGCCGGTGGCCGCACTGCTCGGCGCGCTCCTGGTGAGCCTGGCCGACACCCTCGGGCGCACGGTGATCGCCCCCGCGCAGGTGCCGGCGGGGCTGGTGACGGCGCTGCTCGGCACGCCGTACTTCGTCTACCTGCTGTGGCGCGCCCGCGCCCGGAGCGAGGCGAGCTGAACCCGGCGACTGCCGGCCCGGCGAAAAGGGGAATCATCTCGCTTCTTCGCGCCTCCGCAACGCCTGACCGAAAACGAGACGCACTTCCGTGCACTCCCCTCGCGAGAACCTGGCCGAAACGATGACCACGAAGGCACGAGAGCGCCGCGCGCACCGGATCCCGGTGCGTTTGACGAACTTCCGCGTGGACAGCCGAACCAGGTCGCCGAACAGATAGTCCGCGGTCGCCGCTGTGCCATATGTGGTGAACCCTGCGCACAGGATGGACCGGTAACGCCGGCCACTCTGCCCATAGTGGTACGTGACGATGATCAAGCCGTGGTCGGTGGCCGGATATCCGTCGGCGATGTGCGGATCGAAGTCCTTGACCTCGAACCTTCTTCCGTCGTGGTCGGCGATCTCCAGGGTGTCGGCCACGTCGTCGAAGGAGAAGCGCTGTAGATCGTGCACCAGCAGGAAGTCGTCCAGCATGGCCACGGCCGCCTCGTTCTTGGCCGGTCCTCCGAGGATCACGAGGTCCCGGTCGAGCCGGTTACGGATGAACCCGCTGAGATGGATGTTCACGTTCTTGCGAGGGTAGAGCGAGGCCAGTGCACGTACGCAGCTCGCCACCGCACGCACCTGTCCATATCCCGTCAGCGGGCGACTGGCGGGCACCCCGTGTACGGCCTCGGTCACCGACGAGGTCGTCAGGACCAGATCGATGGGCGCGGTACGGGAGAACTGCAGGAGCCTGCGCCCCCGCTGGAAGCGCTCCAGCCAATACCAGACCGCCGCGGCGACAGGTAAGACGCCGACCACGGAAAGGATCAGGCTGGCAGTGGTCATCGCCCCTCACGCATGCCGTCCTGCGGCCGGAGGTTGACCGCGGTCATGACTTCCGCGAGCAGTTCCGGCGTCCGGGCCACCACGAGGTCGAACTCGATGGGGACGATGTCCGCCGGGCCGGTCTCGCACGGAACGGCGTACACCGAACAGCCGGCCTCCGATGCGACCAAGGCCGCGGCCGCGAAGTCCCAATACATCAACCCGTACTCGAAGAAGGCCGCCCAGGACCCTGTCGCCACCCGGCAGATGTCCACGGAGGCAGCGCCCTGCTGCCGAGTGACCCAGCCCGTGGCGAAGAGGTTGTGCAGGGCGTCGGACATGCGGCGGGCCACCGCCTGCCCGTCTTTGGGAACTCCGAATGCGGCAATCCGTTGAACGGCGGGCGGACTCTCGCCGACGATGGCGCGTTTGTCCAACAAATCGCCGTTCTGGTATGCCCCCTCACCGGCCACGGCCTTGAAAAGCTGCGTCAAACGAGGCAGGTAGACCATGCCGATCAACGACTGCAGGGTCGCCGCGTTCACCAACGACACGCAGATCGCGAAATCTCCGGCCCCGGCGATGACATTGATGGTCCCGTCGATCGGATCGACGATCCAGCACAGGCCCGAACGCCCCAGAACCCTGCCCGGATCCTCTTCGGACATTATCGGCACATCCAGGATCGCCGGCAGCGCTTCGGCCAGGTAGGCGTCTATGCTCTTGTCCATATTGGTCTGTGGATTGTCGGTCGCCCGCGTCACCCGCACATCGGCCACCCGGCCGGTGGGCGCCTCGGCCAGCACCTCTTCCAGTTCCTTCGCGATCCGCAGCAAGTTCATCGTTGCTCTATCTCCGTCGTTTCCCTGCAAGAACCTGTCGTGTATCCGCGGCACTCGATTGACCTACCTGATCGTGAATCCACCGGTACGTGAATCGAATGCCGTCCAGGAGAGAGACCGAAGGCTGCCAGCCCAGCCGCCGTGCTGCACGGGAGATGTCAGGGACTCGGGCGTGTACGCCAGTGGGTTGCGCTTCGTCGTACCGAAAGGGCGCCTCCAGGCCGGCCACTGCCGAGACGAGCTTCGCCAGCTCCGCCACGGTCACGAGTTCGCTGCTCGCCAAGTTCGTCGGTTCGGCATCGCCCGACTCGGCCGCCGCGGCCAGCCCACGTACACAGTCGTCGATATAGAGGAAGCTCCTGAGCTGCGCACCCGTGCCCCACACCACAACGTGGTCCGACCTTCCCAGGGCCACTTCGGCGACCTTACGGCAGATGGCGGCCGGAGCCTTCTCCCTGCCTCCGCGCCAGGAGCCGTGCGGTCCGTAGACGTTGAACAGCCGGACCATCCTGACTCCGAGATCGCTGGATCGGGCCGCATAGCGACATAATCGCTCGGAGAACAGCTTCTCCCAGCCATACCCTCCTTCCGGGTCAATCGGATGCGCCAGCTCCTCGCTCAGCGGCGACGGGGTGAGGCCCTGCAGTATCGCGGGATAGACGCAGGCGGAGGAGGCGTAGACGAAAGACCGCACCTCGCCTTCGATGGCAGCCCGCAACAAGTTGACCGTCATCACCACGGATGAGGCGCAATCCCAGTCGTTTCTGCTGATGTAGGCGATGCCACCCATGTCGGCAGCGAGATGATAAATCACATCGACGTCACGAGCGAGGTCCCTGCACACGGCCGGATCTCTGAGATCCGCCACGACATTGCGAATGTCGAACCGTTGCCACCAATTCGCCAGCGGCTTGATGTCGGCCCCTGTTACGGAGTAACTGGAATCCAGTAGCCTCCTGACCATATGTCCACCAATGAAGCCTCCAGCCCCTGTGACCAAGGCTTTTCCGCTCAAGGTGGGCCCCGTCCTCGTCGTCTGCCACGCGACCGTACCGCCAGCATACGCCGCACAGTGAAGCCGTCCAATTTTCGCGATCAAATGGACGGGATACCGCTTTTCGGAGGGTCCGCATAATCATCGGCAATCCGAATTAAAGGACCGACCGGGGCGGGCTTTGGGGTGGCGGATGGCATGGTCCAGCCGTCGGACGAGCGCGTCAGCTCCAGGGCTACCGCGCTCACCTCCGCGAAGAGCTCGTCGCTGTCTCACCGGCCGATCTACCTGTCCGGCCGACGAACACGGGCGAACTCCAGCGGGGCCGCGACGAGGATCTGCTCCTGCTTCTCTTCGCCGGGTGGCAGCCTGGCAATCGGCGCAAGATTGTCAGAGTGTCAAAGGGCGTACCGCTTGACGTCGGCCAGGCGGTCGGGCCGGTTGGTCATGATGCCGTCCACCCCGTACGAGATCAGGCGCCCCATGACGGCCGGGCGGTCCGCCGTCCAGGTGTAGACCCGCATGCCCCGGTCGTGCACCTTCTTGACGTATCGCGTGGTCAGGCCGTCGTGCGGGAGGGTGATCCCGTCGGCATAGCGGGCCAGCTCGGCCAGCCGGGCGGCGGGCGGCTTGCCGAGCAGCGCGATCGGGACGTCGGGCACCATGTCGTTCAGCACCCGCATCGACGGCCAGCCGAACGCCTGCACGGTCAGCCGGTCGGCGCTCCATGACTCGCGGTTCTCCTGCAGCTCGGCGGCCACCCGCCGGTCGATGTCCGGGCTGCGCGGGGCGTGCTTGATCTCCAGGAGCAGCCTGGCCCCGGTGCCGCGGACCTTCTGGAGGGCCTCCAGGAGGGTGGGCACCCGCTCGCCCCGGTAGCGCTGCGAGAACCACGAGCCGGCGTCCAGCCGCTGGATCTCCGCGAGCGTGAAGTCGGAGACCCGCCACGGCGACCGGCGGGGGAAGACCTTCTCGACGTCGGTCGTACGGGCCAGCGTCTCGTCGTGCATGAGCACGAGCCGGTGGTCCTTGGTCTGCTGGACGTCGAACTCGCACACATCGGCCCCCCGCTTCCGGGCCACTTCGCAGGCCGCGATAGTGTTCTCTGGCGCGAGCGCGGAGCCGCCCCGGTGTGCGATGTTGTCGACCTGCGGCGGCGCGGCCCAGGCGGGCCGCGCCATGACGGCCAGGGTCGCGATGACGGCGATGCCGAGCGAGCGGTACATGTTCCTCCTCAGGCGGGGCCCGACCCGACAAAGACCTCTTATGTCGGAGTTATGGAGAAAAGTGCCCACAAGGGATAGCAACGACCGTTATCGTCCGGCGTGTCGGTCCTTTTGCGACGAACATTTTGGCAGCCGGAAAGAGCCGTTTGGCGTAGCCGTCAGCGGACCTCCACCTCGATGATCCGGGTGTAGTCGTTGGCCCCGTTCGAGGCCAGGGCGACGATGCGGACCGCGTCGGCGCCGACGGGGGCGAAGTCGGAGCGCGCGTTGCCCGCGGTGTTGCCGCGTACCTGCGCGACCGTCTGCCACTGGCCGCCCACCTGCGCCTGCACGTCCCAGTCCCGCAGCCCGAAGGTCGCGGCCGGGTAGCGTTCGGTGTCCAGCGTGTACAGGTCCACCCGGGAGACCTGCCGGGTGCCGCCCAGCGCGATCGCCACGGTGTCCGGCCAGGCCCGGCCGGTGGCGTCGTTCCAGCCGTTGCCGCCGGCCCAGCCGTTGGACGAGCGGTCGCCGTCGGCGATGCTGCAGGGCGGGTAGTTGGCGTTGACGTGCTGGGAGGAGGCGGTGACCGGGCGGCGGAGCGCGAAGTTGCCGCCGTTGTCGAGCCGGTCCACGGGCACGACCTCGACCGGCACCGACAACGTCCGGGCCGGGGTGCGCAGGCGCAGGCCGTACTCGCCTTCCGTGGCCCCGGGCGGGACGGCGACCAGCAGCTTCGCGCCGAGCTCGTAGCCGGGCGGCAGGTAGCTGGTCAGCATGGAGCGGGAGGCGGTCAGCGGCGGGTCGATCTCCACGTTCATGGTGGCGTACTGGGGCTTCTTCGCGTCGCTGCGCATGCCGATCTCGATCTTGGCGGGGCAGGCGGGGTCCACGCCGAGCGGGGCGATCAAACGGTCGGCCCCGGCGATCGGGGTCACGTCCCCTGGCCTGGCGGCGCCGGTGGTGGCGATGACCAGGGCGGCCATGGCGAGCGCGGCGGTGAGGTGGCGCATGGTCGTTCCTTCCTAGAGCGCTTGCAGGCCGGGGACGCCGTCGAGGGTGACCAGGCTCGCCCTGGTGGAGACCGGGGCGCCGGGCCGGTCCACGTACGGGACGACCTTGAAGTCGGCCCGCCACTGACTCCTGGTGACCTCGCACGAGACGTAGCCGCGCTGGTAGCTGGAGAACCGGAGATGCGGGTTGACCGGGTCGCTGCCGCCCGGCGGCAGGCCCGTGTTCGCGTTGCCGTTGCCGCCGCTGCTGACGGACGTGCCGACGAACTCCACGCCGATCGCGGGCGAGGCCGGGTCGTCGAAGTTCGTCCGCAGCTCGCCGGCCAGGTTGTAGTGGAGGTCGCCGGTGAGCACCACGGGATTGCTCACCTGGCGCTCGACCATGCCGTTGAGCACGCGGTCCTTGGCCGCCTTGTAGCCGTCCCAGAGGTCCATGCTGAGCCGCTGCGCCGGGCCCGGGTCGTAGTCGAGCTGGATCATGGCGATCTGCTGGGCCAGGACGTTCCACCTGGCGCGGGAGGCGTCCAGGCCGTCGAGCAGCCACTTCTCCTGCTCGGCGCCGAGCATCTGCCTGGCCGGGTCGAGCCGCTCGGCGCAGTCCACCTGCTGGCCGTCGCCGCAGACCTGGTCGTCGCGGTACTGCCGGGTGTCGAGCACGTTGAACTCGGCGAGGTCGCCGAAGGCGAACCTGCGGTAGATCCGGGCGTCCGGCCCCTGCACCTCCGGCACCCGGACCGGCATGTTCTCCCAGAAGGCGCGGAAGGCGTTGGCCCGGATGACCAGGTAGTCCTGCTCGGTCACCTCGCCGCCGGGGCCGTTCGGGCCCGCCCAGTTGTCGAGCACCTCGTGGTCGTCCCAGGTGACGATCCACGGCGCGCGGTGGTGCGCGGCCTGGAGGTCGGGGTCGCTCTTGTAGAGGCCGTACTGGACGCGGAAGCGGTCGAGGGTGTCGCACTGCACCCGGAACTGCTCGGGCACCGGCGTGTTCCGCAGGCCGCCGGTGGGCACGATGCCGTACTCGTAGATGTAGTCCCCGAGGTGGAAGACCACGTCGGGCTCCTCCTCGGCGAGGTGGCGGTAGGCGCTGTAGTAGCCGTCCTGCCACAGCGCGCACGAGGCGAAGGCCAGGCGCAGCGCCTCGGGGCTGCTCCCGGGCGCGGGCGCCGTCTTGGTGCGGCCGACGGGGCTGGTCTCGCCGCCGGCGCGGAAGCGGTAGAAGTATTCGCGGCCCGGCCGCAGGCCCTTGGCGTCCACGTGGACGGAGTGGCCGTACTCGGGGGTGGCCCAGGTGGAGCCGTGGCGGGCGCGCCGGGTGAACGCCTCGTCCTCCGCGATCTCCCAGTCGACCCTGATCCTCGCGTACGGCAGCCCGCCGAGCGGCTCCAACGGGTCGGCCGCCAGCCGCGTCCAGAGGATCACCCGGTCGGGCAGCGGATCACCGGAGGCGACGCCCAACCGGAAGGGATAGCCGGCCCGGAAGGGGTCGTCGCCCTTCACGCCGGCCCGTGCCGTCCACGGGTCGGCCAGGTCGGTGGTGAAGGCCAGGGCGAGCGCGGCGCTGCCGAGGCCGAGGAACGATCGGCGCGAGGGAGGGCGCATGTTGCTTCCTAAGCTGGGGGGCGAAAGCCCTCACTTTGTAGCAAGCAGGCAACCTCTTAACAAGATGCAAGTTACAAATCACGCCGATTAGCGTTACAACTGGGCGACCCGAACGTCCGCGTGGTGGTCGCGCAGCCGCTGGAGGAGATCGCCCGGAGCGTTGGCGTCGACCACGACGACGTCGAAGTCGTCGAGCGGCGCGACCCGGTGCAGCGCCACCCGGGCCAGCTTGGAGCCGTCCACGGCCAGGATGCGCCGGGCGCCGGCGCGCAGCATCGCCCGCTTCACCAGCACGATCTCCTGCTCCTGGTGGAAGGCGTACTTCTCGGAGATGGCCGAGGTGGAGACCACGACCACGTCCGTGCTGACCGCCTCGACCGCGTCCACGCAGCCGAGCCCGAGGAAGGAGTCGTGGCTGGCGTGATATTCGCCGCCCAGCGCGATGAGCCGGACGTCGGGGCTGCCGGCCAGCAGCCTGATCGCCTCCAGGAAGTTCGTCACCACCGTCAGCGGGCCCACCTCGGCCAGGTGGCGGGCCACGGCCAGCGCGGTCGTGGAGTCGTCGAGCATGACCGAGCTGCCCGGCTCGATCAGCTCCGTGACCAGGCGCGCGATGGCGTCCTTCTCGGCCGTGTGCGCCTTGAGCCGGTAGGCGATGTTGCTCTCCCACACGTTGCTGGCCTGGGCGGTGGCGCCGCCGCGGACCTTGCGCACCATGCCCTGGCGCTCCAGCTCGTCGAGATCACGGTGGACGGTCATCACGCTGACCCCGAAGCTCTCGGCGAGCTCCGTGACGGAGGCGGAGCCCTGCCGCACGATGTGCTCGGCCATGCCATGCCAGCGCGCTGACCTGCTGGAGGTTTGCTGCCGGGAATTCACTCTGGGTCTCCACCCTCTCGGACGGCTGCGCATCCTACCCTTGACACCCGTCTCGGGCGACTCATACCCTCCCCACATCTACCACTTTTAACAAGATTGATTGTTAACTTAACAATCCAGTCACGGGGAGCGCGCCGAGCGCTTCCGGCCGGCCTTCATTAAAACGTTCGCATTGCTGTTCCTCGGGGGATCGGATCTTAGGAGACGTAGCATGACCGACCTGCTGCACGACGCCCGGGTGAGTCGCGGCCAGTTCCTTCGCATGATGGGCGGTTTGGCCGTGGCCGCGGCCGCCACCGCGTGTTCGACCCGCCCCGAGACCACGGCCACGACCGGTGGCGGGCAGGCCACGACCGAGCTGAAGTTCATCGGCGTGGCCGACCAGAAGACGCCGATGGACGAGCTGGTGACCGCCTACCAGAAGGTCAAGCCCACGGTGCGGCTCACCGCGTCCTACGCCCCCACCGACCAGGTGCAGACCTCCGTACGCACCCAGCTCGGCGCCGGCAACGCCCCCGACCTGCACGTCGTGTACCCGGGCAACGGCAGCGCCATGTCCATGAGCCAGATCGCCAAGGCCGGGCTGCTGGCCGACCTGTCGGCCCAGGCGTGGACCCAGACGATCCCCGCGGGGTTCAAGCCCGCCTTCCAGCTCGACGGCAAGACCTACATCTACTCGGCGGGCTCGTCGGTCATCGGGGCGGTCTACAACAAGAAGGCGTTCGAGCAGGCGGGCATCGACGCGCCGCCGACGACGTGGACCGAGTTCCTCGCGGTCTGCGACAAGCTGAAGAAGGCCGGGATCGTGCCGATCGCGCTGGGCGCGCAGACGCCGTGGGTCACCCAGCTCATCACGTACGCGCTGGTGCCCTCCACCGTCTACGCCAAGGACCCCACGTTCGACGACAAGCAGCTCGCCGGGCAGACCACGTTCGCGCAGTCCGGCTGGCGCCAGGCCATGGAGATGTACCTGGAGCTGCAGAAGCGCGGCTTCTTCAACGACAAGCCCAACGGCACCACGTTCGAGCAGCAGACCTCCATGGTGGCCACCGGCAAGGCCGCCATGGCCGTGCAGGTGTCGGCCGTGCTGCCGGACTTCCGCAAGGCCGCCTCCTCCCCCGACGACCTGTCGATGTTCCCCCTGCCGGGCGCCGACGACGCGGCCTCGGTGTGGATCCCCGCCGGCGTCGTCGTCGGGCTCGGGGCCAGCGCCAAGGGCAAGAACGTGGAGGAGGCCAAGGCGTTCCTCGACTTCCTAGGCAAGCAGGAGAACATCAACGCCTGGGCCAAGGCGATCGCCGCCATCCCGCTCACCCAGGACGCCTCCTCGACCATCGACCCGGCCGTGCAGTCGTTCCTGCCGTTCACCAAGGACCGGGCCGTGCCCTTCATGGACCAGCGCTGGCCCAACGCCGAGGTGCAGCCCGTGCACTTCGCGGTGATCCAGGAGCTGCTGGCCGGCCGGTCCACGATCGACGAGGCCCTGAAGAAGATGGACGAGGCGTACCAGAAGTGACCCCGCTGACCGCCTCCCGTGCCCGGCCCGCACGTGCGGCGCGGCGGCGCTTCAGCGCCGCGGCCCCGCCCTGGCTGTTCGCCGCGCCCGCCCTCGTGGTGTACGCGCTGGTGGTGCTCTATCCCGCGGTCAGCGGCGTGGTCTACGCGTTCACGGACTGGAGCGGGATCGGCCAGGACATGTCGTTCGTCGGCCTGGCCAACTTCCGCACGCTGCTGGGCGACGAGCAGGCCATGGGCTCCATCGGCAACACGCTGCTGCTCACCGTGGCGATCGTGGCCGTGCAGAACGGCGTCGGCCTGCTGCTGGCCCTCGGCGTGCACGCGAAGCTGAAGAGCCGGGCGCTGCTGCGGGTGATCTTCTTCGCGCCGGTCGTGGTCAGCCCGGTCATGGTGGCGTTCCTGTGGAAGTACATCTACAACCCCGACCCGGCCGCCGGGCTCAACGGCCTGCTCGGCCTGGAGGTGGACTGGCTCGGCGACCCGTCGATGGCGCTGTGGTCGATCGCCGGCATGGTGGTCTGGCAGTACGCCGGATACTCCATGGTCATCTTCCTGGCCGGGCTGGAGGGGGTGCCCAAGGAGCTGCACGAGGCGGCCATGATCGACGGCGCGGGCACCTGGCAGCGCTTCCGCTACGTCACCTGGCCGCTGCTCGCCCCCGCCGTGACGATCAACCTGATGTTGTCCACGATCGGCGGGCTCAAGCTCTTCGACCAGATCTTCGCCGCCACGAACGGCGGCCCCGGCTACGCCACGGAGACGCTGTCCACCGTGCTCTACAAGCAGGCGTTCGTGTTCGGCAAGTTCGGCTACAGCACGGCGATCGCGCTGGTGCTGGCCCTGTTCGTGGCCGCGGTGTCCCTCGTACAGGTCTATTACCTGCGCGGCCGGGAGGTGACGGCGTGAGAAGGACCTTCCTGCTGGAGATCGTGATGATCGCGGTGGCGGTGGCGTTCCTGTTCCCCGTCTACACGCTGGTCTCCCTGTCGATGAAGGATCCGGCGCAGATCTCCCAGTCGCCGCTGGCGCTGCCGAACCCGCCCACGTTCGGCAACTTCGCCGACGCGTGGTCGCTGGCCGCGCTCGGCCCGTCCCTGATGAACAGCACGGTGATCACGGTGGTCAGCCTGGTCGCCCTGATCGCGCTCGGCTCGTTCGCCGCCTACTTCCTGGCCCGGGTGCAGACCCGCCTCGGGTACGGCCTGTACGTGCTGTTCCTGCTGGGCATCGTGCTGCCGTTCCAGCTCGGCATGATCCCGCTCTACGAGCTGGTGACCGACCTGGGGCTGATCGGCACGCACGCCGGGATGATCCTCTTCTACACCGGCATCCAGCTCCCGTTCACGGTGTTCCTCTACACCGGGTTCATCAGGGCGCTGCCCCGCGACTACGCCAGCGCCGCCCAGATCGACGGCGCCACCCACTTCGTGGCCTTCACCCGCGTCGTCTTCCCGCTGCTGCGCCCCATCACCGGCACGGTGCTGATCCTGAACGCCGTCTTCATCTGGAACGACTTCTTCACCCCGCTGGTCTACCTCGGCGGCTCCGGCTTCGAGACGGTCCCGGTCAGCGTCTTCGCCTACGTCGGCCAGTACGTCTCCCAGCACGGCCTGGTCTTCGCCGGCCTCGTGCTCGGCGCGCTGCCGATCGTGCTGGTCTTCCTGGCCCTGCAGCGCTACGTCATCAAGGGCTTCTCCACCGGACTCAAGGGATGAACGTGCTCGACCTGCTCAGGGAGCCGCCCCGTCAGTACTCCCCGGCGGCCATCTGGTGGTGGAGCGGCGAGCCGCTGCGCCGGGACCGGCTGCGCTGGCAGATGGAGCGCCTGGTCGCCGGGGGCGTGCACAACCTGGTCATCCTGAACCTCGCGCCCTCGGGGCCGACGTTCGGGGCGGACGCCGACGACCCGCCGTTCCTGTCGGAGGCGTGGTGGGAGTTGCTCGACGGGGTGTGCGCCGACGCGTACGAGCTGGGCGCGTACCTGTGGTTCTACGACCAGCTCGGCTTCTCCGGCGCGGACCTGCAGGCCCGGCTGGTGGTCGAACGCCCGGAGTTCGCCGGGCAGTGGCTGGCCCCGGACGGGTCCGTGTCGCTGCGCGGGTTCGACTACCTCTCGCCCGAGGCGTGCGCGGTGCTGCTGGACCGGGTGCACGGCGAGTTCGAGCGGCGGGTCGGGAAGTGGTTCGGGCGGGTGATCGCCGGGTCGTTCCAGGACGAGCTGCCCACCCTGCCCACCTGGTCCGCCCGCTTCGCCGAGGAGTACCGGGCCCGCCGGGGCGCGGAGTTCTCGCTCGGCGACCCGGACTGGCGGGCGTACCAGCGGACCCGCGCCGAGCTGGCCGAGGAGGCGTTCTTCCGGCCGCTGGCCGAGTGGCACGAGCGGCACGGCCTGCTGAACGGCTGCGACCAGCAGGACCCGGCCCGCGCCGGGCACCCGGTGGAGGGCGTGCAGCTCTACGCCGACTACGCGCGCACCCACCGCTGGTTCGGCGCGCCCGGCTCCGACCACCACGGCGACGCCCGCCTGCACGCCTCCCTCGCCCACCTGTACGGGCGGCCGCGCACCTGGATCGAGGCGTTCCACTCCAGCGGCTGGGGCGGCACCCTGGAGGAGACCCTCGACTGGCTGCTGCCCTGGTTGCGGGCCGGGGCGACGCTGTACAACCCGCACGCGGTCTACTACACGACCCGGCGCGGCTGGTGGGAATGGGCGCCGCCGTCCACCGACTGGCGGCAGCCGTACTGGCAGCACCACCGGGTCTTCGCCGACGCCGTCACCCGGCTGTGCGCCGCGCTGTCCCAGGGGCGGCACGCCTGCGACGTCGCGGTCCTGCTGCCCACGGCCACCGCCCAATCCGGCACCGGCCTCGACCGGGTGGACCCGGCCGCCGCGCGGGCGCAGGAGGTCTACCGGGAGATCGTGGGCGACATGGCCTGGTTCGCCACCGTGCCCGGCGTGCTCGACCGGCTGTGCCTGGACGCCGACGTGATCGACGACGACTCGGTGCGCCGGGCGGCGGTCGCGGACGGGCGGCTGGCCGTGTCCACCGAGGCGTACCGCGCGATCGTCCTGCCCGCCGTCACGACCCTCGACGAGGACGTCGCCGCCCGGCTGGCCGAGTTCGCCGCGCACGGCGGGCTGCTCGTCGCCGTCGGCACGCTGCCCGACTCCCTGCGCGGCCTGGCCTCCTACGTGGCCGCCCCGGACCGGCTCGGCGAGGCGCTGGCCGGGCTGCCCCGCCGGGTCGAGGCGCCGGTGCCCGCGCTGGTGCGCGAGGTGGGCGACACCACGCTGGTGTTCCTCACGGCGGCGCACCCCATGGCCAGCAGGATCGGCGTGGGACGGCCCGAGGAGCGCGGCGTCGAGCTCGGCTGGCTGGACGCCGTCATCGACTTCGACCCCGCCCGGTACGCCCGCGACATGCGGATCACCGTCAGGGGCGTATCGGGCACCCCGCTGCTGGCCCGCCTCTTCGGCGGGGGCGAGCCCCGGCCGCTGCCGCACACGCGTGACGGGGACGACGTGGAGGTCGTCGTGCCGTTCGACGACGGGCCGGCCGCGCTGCTGGTGTTCGACGGCACGACCGCCGAGCCCGCCCCGCCGCCCGAGCCGCTCCCGGTGGAGGTCGATCTCGGGGACGAGTGGGACGTCGAGCTGGTGCCCACCCTGGACGACACGTGGTCCGATTTCGGCGGGTCCGATTTCGGCGGGTCCGGCGTCGGCGGGTCCGGCGTCGGCGGGTCCGGCGTCGAGTGCTGGACGCTGCGGACGCCCGGCGGGGAACGGGTGGACGTGACGTTCGGGCCCAGGGGCGAGCAGCGGACGGGCGACGGCCCGTGGACGCCCTCGGTGTGGTCGGCCTCCCGGGGGCTGCGCAAGGACCCCGTCCATCGGGAGACGCTCGGGCCGAAGGGGCACGTGCCCATGGAGTTCCTGGCGTTCGGCCGCGTCGGGGCGGGCGTCGAGGCCCGCTTCCGCACCGTGCTCACCGTGCCGCCCGGCCCGCCCGCCTGGCCGGCCATCGGGGCGGGAGCGGCGAAGACCCTCTGGCTCGACGGTGAGCGGCAGCCGCTCGCCGACCGCGGTTACGCCGCCGTCGCGCTCTCGCCCCTCGCGCCCGGCGAGCATCTGGTCGAGCTGCTGCTCGTGCCGGACGAGGAGCTCGACCTGCGGGCCTACGTGTGCCTGGTGGCCGACCCCGACGACGCCGTCCGCCCCGAGTGGATCGCCGGCACGCCGCTGGAGACCGTCGTGCGCGCCGGAGCGGAGCCGCCGGAGCTGTTGCAGGTGGCCTCCACCGCGGCCTGCCGGGTGCTGGTCAACGGCACGGAAGTGGGCCGGCAGGGCGGTTTCGACCCCTACGCCGAGGCGGACATCCCCCGGGTGCGCAGGTATGACGTGTCCCACGTGCTGCGCCCGGGCGACAACATGATCAGGATCGAGTCGGACGGCTGGGTGCTGGTCGACGGTCTCGCGGTCTCCGGTCCTGGCTGGTCGCCCGGTCCCCGGGTGCGCCGCCGCCAGCACGGCGACCCCGCCGCCCTCTACCTGCGCCCCCGCCCGCACCCGCTGCCGGAGGCGGGCTGGCTCGACGGCCGCCCGGCCGCCCTGCCCGCCGTCTTCGCCGTCCCCGGCGCCCGCCCGCGGACCGAGACGTTCCTCCTGGACCCGCCGCCGGGGGCGACCGGCATCGAGGTGGGCGGCGACGTGGAGGTGCGCGGGAAGTTGCCGGGGACGATCGAGCTGCGTGTCGCCACGGTGCCGGGAGCGCAGGCGGGGGCGGCGTTCGCCGGGCCCGTCCGGTTCACCTGCGGGCCCGGGCGGATGCGGCTCGGGAACTGGGAGGAGCGCGGCCTGGCCGGGTACAGCGGCGGCGTCCGGTACCGCACCACCGTTTCCGCCGACGCAGCCGGGCCGGGCGTGCTGGACCTGGGGCGGGTCCGGGGCACGGCCGAGGTGACGGTGAACGGGCGGGCGTGCGGGGTGCGGGTGTGCTCGCCGTACACGTTCGAGGTGGAGCTGGCGGAGGGGGTCAACACGGTCGAGATCCTGGTGCTCGGCACGCTGGCGCCGTACTTCGACGAGGTCAGCCCGACCCACTTCGTCTTCCCCGGACAGCGCACCACCGGCCTGTTCGGCCCCGTACGGCTGCGCACCCGCCGGGCCCGGACCGGGCCCGGCGGGGCACCGCGCTAGAACCGCAGCTTGCGCAGGTAGCGGTAGCCGACCTCCGAGGTCTGCCGGGGCGTCACGTCAGGGGTGTCGTTCTCCACGATGTACTCCCGCACGCGGTGCGCGTCGAAGACGCGGCGGAAGTCGATCGTCCCGGTGCCGAGGTCGGCCATGTCGCCGTCCAGGTGCCGGTCCTTGACGTGGTACTGCAGCACGCGCTGCGGCGCCCTGCGGATGACGTCGATCGCGAACTTCACCGGGTCGCGGGCGCCGCGCCCGACGCCGCCGGTGACCGCCCAGTAGATGTCGATCTCCAGGTGGACCAGGCGCGGGTCGAGCTCGGCGGTGAGCACGTCCCACGGCGTCTTCCCGCCGCCGAGGTCGGTCGTGAACTCGTGGGCGTGGTTGTGGTAGCCGTAGCGCAGGCCGGCCGACCGGGCGGCCCGCGCCTCGACGTTCATCCGCTCGGCCCAGCCCTTCCACTCGTCCAGGCTGGTGGAGTTCAGATAGGGCACGACCATGTACGTCTGGCCGAGGGTCAGCGCGTTCTCGATCTTCGTCTCCAGCGCGGCGTCATCGGGGCTGATGCCGTCGTGGCTGGAGCTGGCCTCGAGGCCGAGCCCGTCGAGGAACTCGCGCAGCTGACTCGCCGTGCGGCCGAAGTAGCCGAGCGCGAGCTCGACCTTCGGGTATCCGATCTCGGCCAGGTAGGCGAGCGTGGTGTCGTAGTTCTGGGCGAGGTCGTCACGTACGGTCCAGAGCTGGATGCTGATCTGGCCCGGCGGGACGCGCTCCCCGCGCGGGTGGCCCGTCGACGCCGCGGCGGCCGGGGAGGCGGCGGCCAGGGCGGCCGCGCCTAACCCGAGGCCCGCGGCCAGCAGGGAGCGCCTGCTGGGGCCGTAGCCGTAACACATGGGATCTCCTAACTCGTGGGCTGGAGCACCACCTGGGTGCTGCCGGTCAGCGGCGGCAGGCCGCCGGTGCCGGGGTCGGTGTAGCTGGCGACGAAGACGCCGGTGAGGTCGTCCGTCTCCGGGTCGTGCCCGCTGGGGACGGTGGTCTGGATGGAGCCCGTGCAGCCGCGGGCCGTGGTCTGCGGATGGCCGTGGTCGGCGTGGCCGAGGATGTAGTCCACGGTCACGTTGGCGCAGTTCACCGGCTGGTCGTCGGTGACGCGCACCTCGAACTCGACGACGTCGCCGAACGTGAACTGCTGCCCGTTGACCGGCCGGACCAGCTCCACGACCGGCGCGGCGTTGCCGACCACGATCCGCACGGACGTGGCCGCCGACATGCCGTCGGGGTCGGTGACCCGCAGCGTGGCGTTGTAGAGGCCGTTCTCCCGGTAGGTGTACGACCCCGAGGGGCTGCGCGAGTCGACCCTGCCGTCGGCGTTGAAGTCCCACGCGTAGCGGAGCCGGTCGCCGTCGGGGTCGCTCGTGCCGGTGCTGGTGAAGTTGACGGTGAGCGGCGCGTGGCCGGCCGTCACCGACGCCTGGGCCGCCGGGATCGGCGAGTGGTTGCCGGTGTATCCGATGTAGTCGATCCGGGAGAGCTGGGCGTCCGGGTTCTCGCTGAAGAAGCCGTCGCCGTACTCCAGCACGTAGAGCGCGCCGTCGGGGCCGAACTCCAGGTCCATCGGGTTGTCGAAGACGAACGAGGACAGCACGTCCTCGATCCGCCCGTCCCGGTGGAACGCCTTGACGTAGTCGCGGGTCCACTCGTAGAAGAGCGGCACGCCGTCGTAGTACCTCGGCCAGGCCACGGGGGCGCGGCCGCGCGTGTCAGCCGGGTCGAACTCGTACGCGGGCCCGGCCATCGGCCCGATCCCGCCGGTGCCCAGCGCGGGGAACTCGGGTGACGGCCCGTACGAGTACCACACGTCCGGCTGCGTGACCGGAGGCAGCTCGCGCAGGCCCGTGTTGCGCGGCGACTCGTTGACCGGGGCCGCGCAGTTGAACGCCGCACCCGACGCGCCGGTCGCGAAGTCGTAGTCCACGTACGGCAGCCGCGCCGTCGCGCAGTACGGCCAGCCGTAGTTCCCGGCCTTGCGGATGACCGTCCACTTGCCGGTGCCCGACGGGCCGCGCTGGGGATCGGCCTCCCGCTGGTCGGGCGAGTAGTCGCCGACGTACAACTCGCCGGTGGAGCGGTTCAGCTCGATCCGGAACGGGTTGCGCAGGCCCATCGCGTAGATCTCCGGCCGCGTACGCGCCGTGCCGGGCCGGAAGAGGTTGCCGCGGGGGATCGTGTAGGAGCCGTCGGCCCGCACGCTGATGCGCAGGATCTTGCCCCGCAGGTCGTTGGTGTTGCCGGAGCTGCGCTGGGCGTCGAAGGCGGGGTTCCGGTCGGGCCGCTCGTCGATCGGGGTGAAGCCGTCGGAGAAGAACGGGTTCGTGTCGTCGCCGGTGGACAGGTAGAGGTTGCCCGCGGCGTCGAAGACGATGTCCCCGCCGACGTGGCAGCAGATGCCGCGGTCCACCGGCACGTCGAGGATGCGCTGCTCGGTGCGCAGGTCGATGGTGGCGCCGGTGAAGCGGAAGCGGGACAGCCGGATCAGGCCCTTGAAGGGCGCGAAGTCCTGCGGCGTGCCGGTGAACGGGGCGTCGCCCTCGTTCACGTCCGGCGTGGCCGGGTCGTCGACGGGGGTGTCGAGCGGGGGCGAGTAGTAGAGGTAGACCCAGTCGTCCTTCTTGGAGCCCTTGCCGAAGCCGGGGCTGAGGGCGATGCTCTGGAGGCCCTCCTCGTCGTGCTGGTAGACGTCGAGGCGGGCGGCCAACGTGTTGAGGCCGGTCTTGGGATCGTGTAACCAGACCTCGCCGGGCCTGGTGGTGTGCAGGACCCTCGAATCCGGTAACACCGCCAGGTCCATCGGCTCGCCCGGGTTGTCGTTGAGCGTCACCTTCTGGAACTGGTCGTCCGGCGGCGGGGCCGCGGCGCCCGCGGTCCCGGAGGCTTGCGCGGCGGCCGCCGGCATGAGGATCGCCGCAGCTGTAAGGGCCGCGATCGCGGTTCTCGCTCTCATGCCTCTCTCCTTCGGTCTACTCGGGGAATAAGAGAGGGCAAATTAACGTGAATGTATCCCGGCTTACGCCGATCGACGAGGGCCTAATCACGCATGATCGGGCACCTTTCGCCTCTAATCGGACTAAGTACTCCGGACAGCAAAGCGCCTCCCACCCGCGGGGAGCGGGCAGGAGGCGCTTTGACGTGGGCTTACTTCTTCTCCTCCATGGTGAGGGTCACGGTGCCCGGCTTGCCGTCACGCTGGTAGGCGATCTCGACCTGCTGGCCGACCTTGTACCCCCGCACCTGGCCGACGACGGTGTCCCCGCCCTGCACCGGCGTGCCGCCGATCTTCGTGATCAGGTCCCCCTGCTTCAGGCCGGCCTTCTCGGCCGGGCCGCCCGCGCTCACCTGGCGGACCAGCGCGCCGGGCACGTCGCCGGTGGCGTCGGCGAGGCTCACGCCCAGGTACACGTGGCTCACCGTCCCCTTGCTGATGAGCTGCTCGGAGACGTGCTTGGCGGTGTTCACCGGGATCGCGAAGCCGAGGTTGACGCCGTCGGCGGCGACCGCGCTGTTGATGCCGACCAGCTCGCCGGCGGCGTTCACCAGGGCGCCGCCCGAGTTGCCGGGGTTGATCGCCGCGTCGGTCTGGATCATGCCGCCCAGCGTGGTCGTCTCCGCCGCCTGCTCCTGCCCGCCGAAGCCGGGCGGGAGCTGCCGCTCGTCCGGCCCGCTCCCGGAGGTCACGGTACGGTCCAGCGCGCTGACGATGCCCGAGGTCACCGTCCCGTCCAGGCCCAGCGGGCTGCCGATGGCCAGCACGTCGTCGCCCACCTTGAGCTGGTCGCTGTCGCCCAGCGCCACCTTGGCCAGCCCCGACACGCCCTGGGCCCGGATGACGGCCAGGTCCGTCGCCGGGTCGGTGCCGACCACGCTCGCCTTGGCCGTCCTCCCGTCGTTGAACTTGACCGTGAGCGGGCTCTTCTGCCCGGACACCACGTGGTTGTTGGTGAGGATCAGCCCGTCCTCCGACAGCACCACGCCGGAGCCCTCACTGGTCTGCCCCTGGATCATCACCACGGACGGCTGCACCTTCTCCGCCACCTGCGCGACCGTGTACCGGTCCGCGGCGGTACGGAACACGGGGCTGGCACCGGCGGGCGTGGCGGTCGCCGCCGGCCGGCTCCCCTCGGCCAGGTACGCGCCCATCGCGCCGCCACCCAGCGCCGCCGCCGACAGGGCGGCCACGGCCGCCAGCGCGAGCCCGGCGATCGCCTTGCGGGTCAGCACGAACCCGGCCCGCCGCGGCGCGGGGGGCGGGGGCGGAGGCGGCGTGACCGTCGGGCCCGGCCGGGTGAACCCGCCAGCGGCGGGCGGCGTCTCGCCGAACTGGCTCCAACCACCGGTGCGAGGTTCGTTCGCGTCCATGTCATCTCCTAGTGTCCCGATGACACAAGAGTGACCAATGGTGGGTAAATGCCAGCTAAGCCGTTGATCGCCGCCCTCCGCAGCCCCTCATTTCGGCCTTATCCCCCCAGGCTGGGCATGCCGCCCAAACCAGGAAATTTCTCGAAATTCACGGCGCAGTGTCGCAGTACGGCCCCGGCGGCACGCCCATGCCGTAGAACGACATGCACATCACGTCCCCCGAGACCAGCGGCGGGAACGGCTGGTACCAGCCCCGCAGGTAGCCGGGCCCGGTGACGTAGGACATGCTCCCGGTGGCGGGCGCCCCGTTGACCGTGGCGCTCACCGACAGCGTGGCGGGCGCCGGCTGGATCGTGAAGACGAAGCGCCCGTTGTCGAGGCCCGCGCACACGGGCGCCTCGGGAATGCAGAACGGCGCGGCCTGCGCCGGCTGAGCCGCCACGAGCAGGGCGAGGGGCGTCAAGAGCCCCAGGACGATGCGGGTGACCAGTTTGGCGTTGATGACGCACCCCCGTCGGGTTGGTGGGTACTCGCGAAACGACCTGACAGTAACCCGATCACCCGGTCAGGTCCATGGGTGATCCGCGGGCTCCCGGGACCCGTCGGCGGGCGCCGGCCGGGCGGATCAGCGGGTGTCGCCCGGGACGGTCAGGCCGGTCTCGTACGCGACGATCACCGCCTGCACCCGGTCGCGCAGCCCCAGCTTGGTCAGCACGTTGCTGACGTGCGTCTTCACCGTGTGCTCGCTCACCACCAGCTCCCGCGCGATCTCCGCGTTGGACAGCCCTCTGGCGATCAGCCGCAGCGTCTCCTGCTCGCGCCCGGTCAGCACCGACAGCCGCTCCGCGGGCGGCGCGGCGGGCCGGGGGGCCGCCCTGGAGGTGAAGTCGGCGATCAGCTTCGTGGTGACCGAGGGGGCGAGCAGGGACTCGCCGGCCGCGACCACCCGTACGGCGTGCACGAGGTCGTCGCGCCGGACGTCCTTGAGCAGGAACCCGCTGGCCCCCGCCCGCAGCGCGTCGTAGACGTAGTCGTCCAGGTCGAACGTGGTCAGCATGAGGACCCGGCAGTCCCCGTCCGCGCACACGATCCGGGCGGCCTCGATGCCGTCCATGACGGGCATCCGGATGTCGAGCAGGAGCAGGTCGGGGCGGTGTTCGCGGACGGCGGCGACCGCCTGCTCGCCGTCGCCGGCCTCGGCGACGACCTCGATGTCCGGCTGGGCGTCGAGGATCATGCTGAACCCGGCGCGTACCAGCTCCTGGTCGTCGGCCACCACGACGCGGATGGTCATGACGCCGCCAGCGGGAGCCGCACGAGGACCCGGAAGCCGGGGCCGTCCGGGCGCGGCCCGGTGACGGCGGTGCCGCCGCAGGCGGCGGCGCGCTCGCGGATGCCGATGAGGCCGTTCCCGCCCGAGGGGAGGCCCGACGGGAGGCCCGCGGGGGTGCCTGTGGGGATGCCCGCGGGAAGGCCCGGGTCGCGGCCCCGGCCGTCGTCGGTGATCTCGATCATGAGTGCGTGGTCCTGCCAGGCGAGGGCGATGCCGGCGCGCGTGGCGCCCGCGTGCTTGACGATGTTGGTGAGGGCTTCCTGGGTGATCCGGTACGCGGCCACCTCCGCGTCGGGAGACAGCGGCCTCGGCTCGCCCGAGGTGGAGTATGTCACGTGGAGTCCGGTTGCCCGGACCTGGTCGGCCAGGGTGGGCAGCGTGGCGATGGTCGGCTGGGGCCCGCGTGGGCCCTGCTCCTCCTTCAGGACGTTCAGCATCCGGCGGAGCTGGTCCATGGCGTCGCGACCGGCGGCGGCGATCGCGTCGAAGGCGGCCACGGCCCTGGCCGGGTCGCTCCCGACCGCCACGGGCCCGGCCTCGGCCTGGACCACCATGACGCTGACCGCGTGGGCGAGGATGTCGTGCATGTCGCGGGCGATCCTGGCCCGCTCGCGCTCGGCGGCCCGCTCGGCCTCGGCCTCGCGCTCGCGGGCGAGCTGGGCTGCGCGCTCCTCCAGCGCGGCGGCGTGGGCGCGGGAGGCGGCGGCCGCCCGGCCGATGGCGTACGCGGCGACGAACAGCACGACCCCGCGCAGCGCGGTCTCGGCCGAGCCGACGATGAGCAGGCCGCCGGCGAGCGTGATGGCGAACATGACCCAGCGGATCCACCTGGTGCAGTAGACGGCCACGGTGTAGAAGGCCACCAGTCCCCCGTACCAGATCGGCTGGGCGGGCACCTGGTCCACGATGTCGTAGAGGGTGGTCGGGAGGAGCGTGCCGAGCAGGACGGCCACCGGCGCGCGGCGCCGCCAGACCAGCGGCACGCACGCGGCGACCACGACGACGTAGCCGAGCCAGTGCCAGGGCCCGCCCCACGGGTTGTCCCGCGAGACGAACGGCCACAGCTGCACGACCAGCACCAGCGCCGCGAGCGCGGCGTCCACCAGGATCGTGGGCAGCGAGGCCCACCAGCGGCGGAACCGCGTGACATACCGTGGCTCGGACATGGGACCCCATCTTGCCCTGCGCGTCATGACACGGTCGCGGCGGGCCGCACGGTCGCGGCAGCGGGGACCTCGCGGCGCGCGAGCGGGGCGAACGAGACGAGCAGGAAGAGCGCGCCGAGCGGGATGAGGTCCTTGTCGGCGAACGGCAGGGCGAGGTCGATCAGCACCAGGACCGGCGTCCACGGCCGGACCCGGCGCATGACCGCGAGCTGGATCACCAGGGCGAGCTGGGCCAGGTAGAACAGGAACGGTCCCCCGTCGTAGACGGCGATGGCCACGCCCGGGACGCTCTGCACCCGGTCGAACAGCACGCTCATGCCGGCGTGGTCGGCGGCCAGGAACCCGACCACGACGTCGATGCCGAACTGCGCGAGCAGCGCGGCGATCCCGGCGGTGCCGGCCACGGCGCTCACGGTGGACAGGGTGTCCCGGCCGGCCATGGCGCGCAGTTGCCAGAAGATCCCGGCGAACAGCACGAGGGCCGCCATGAAGGCGAGGTGGCCCGTGGTCCAGGCGAGGCCGGGCCCGCGGCTGCCGTCGAGACCGTCGAGGATGCGGATCACGCCGTAGGCGAGGACGAGCAGGGGCGCGGCGATGAAGGCGAGGCGAGCGTTCATGGGGTTCATGGAGAGAATCCTCGGCCCGGGGAGGGAGGCCGGGCATCGCCGGTGCGAGGGATTCGGGGGCTCCCTCTCGGGAGCGAGGAGAGATCGGTCGTACCGGCGATCCGCTGAGGGGGCTGTCCGCAGCAGGATTGCCGCATTCCCGAAACCTGGAGAAACACCATGATGAAGACCGCCGTCGCCTGCCTCGCCCTCGCCACCCTGCTCGTGGGGGCGCCCGCGCAGGCGGCCACGCCGACGCCGAGCCCCTGCCCGACGCCGCCGGCCGTCCAGGCTCCGCAGGACGGCCGGCAGATCCCGCCGATCAACGAGGCGGCGCTGCGCAAGTCCATCGCGGGCCTGCCGGCGGCCGACGCCACCGCGGCGGTCGTGCGCGTGGGCGGCACGAAGGGCTCGTGGCGAGGGGTGACCGGGGTGGCCGACCTGCGCACGGGGCGCAAGGCGTCCGAGCACGTACGCTTCCGCGCGGGCAGCGTGACGAAGATGTTCACCACCGCGGTCGTGCTGCAGCTCGTGGCCGAGGGGAAGGTCTCGCTCGACGGCACCGTGCAGGACCACCTGCCCGGCCTGCTGCCTGATTCCTACCCCGACGTAAGCATCGGCCAGCTGCTGAACCACACCAGCGGCCTGCCCGCCCCCGACCTGCCCGACTCGTTCGAGTGGGTCTACGAGACCCGGTTCGAGAAGTGGACGCCCCGCGAGTACGTCGCCCTGGCCGTGCGCAACCCCATCGAGTTCGCCCCCGGAACCAGGCAGCACTACCTCAACATCAACACGCTCGTGGCGGGGATGCTGATCGAGAAGGTCACGGGCAGATCGTACGAGCACGAGGTCGCCAGCCGGATCCTGCGCCCCGTCGGCATGCGGGACAGCTACCTGCCCGGCACGTCGGTGCGCATCAAGGGCCCGCACCACCAGGGTTACCAGTCCGTGTCCGCCGGCTTCCCGAACGCCGTCCCCTACGAGGGCGGGCACGTGGTGGACATCACGAACACGAGCGTCACCTCGACCTGGGCCTCCGGCGACCTCGTCTCGACCGCCGCCGACCTGGAGAAGTTCGTCGAGGCGCTGTTCTCCGGCAAGGTGGTGCCGCCGGCGCAGCTGGAGCCCATGTTCACCGTCCCGGACGTGATGACGTACGGCAAGTGCGAGCCCGCGAGCTACACCTCGGGGATGTCCAGGCTGGTGCTGCCCGGCGGGATCGTCGCGTACGGCAAGACCGGTGCCCGCTGGGGCTACGCCGCCGGCGTCGGTGCCACCCGGGACCTGTCCCGCACGGTGGTCTACTCGGTCAACTCCACCGACGCCAAGGCCTCCGGCCAGAACCAGCGGACGCTGGGCATCGCGCTGGCGTCCTTCTCCTGACCGTCACGTACTCGTGGACGCCACGCGAGATGTGAGGGTGGACGCCCTCACATCCCGGGGACGATCGCTCATCGGCGGTGGCGCCGCCTGCGGCGGCGTGCGCGGCTGCTGGTGTCGCCGTTGCCGTGCGGAGGCTTGGGCTCTGGGCCGGGAATGCGGAGGAATGGCATGCGGAACGATGTCATTCCCAGATATCGCAGGATGCTCATGGTGTCCCCCTCGTCGAAGCCTAGGAGGCCCCGCGCACCGGACGGCTGCGCGTCCGGGCACAGCCGGACTGGACCCATCCCATACCCGGCGAATCAGTCCGGAACCCATCTGACCTGGGATTCTCTACTTCACCGACAGAAGGCGGCGCTTGAACATCGGGTGCTTGGTCTCCCAGTAGCGCCAGCCCTCGACCCGGGAGGGCACGTTGGCGATGCCGGAGTCGACCGGGTGGCGGTCGCAGGTGCCGAGCACCGACCAGGCGGACCAGCCGACGCGGTAACCGAAGACCCGGTACCACATGTTGCCGTATTTCCCGTCGCTGATCTCCCGGGTGTATTCGTGCCCGGTGAAGACCATGTGCCGCTCTTCGAGGTGCGGCAGACCGAGCCGGCGCAATTGTTCGAGCACCGTCTTGGTGTCGAGATTCGTCTCCTCGTCCTCCTTGGTGAATGTCTTCGCCAGTTCCTTGGTCTTCTCGTTCTCCGACTCGAGGAAGGCGAGGACCTCGTGCTCGCGCGTGACCGACACCGTCATCGAGCCGCCGGGGCCGTCGGTGTAGCGGGTGCGGGGCACGAAGAAGTTCCGCGGCGAGAGCTTGTGGATCCGGAAGAACGTGTGTGGCCTGCAGTTCCTGCCACCGTCGTCGCCGTGGTGGTCGGTGCGGAAGCCACGGTCGCTGTGGATGCCCTTGAAGTGCCGGTCCTTGTCGGGGTCCGAGGCCGCGCTAGCCGCCGGCGCCATGGTGACCGCCAGCGTCACCGCGAGAAGGCCATGCGTGGCGGGCCTCGCTATTTTCCTGATTGGGGTGAGCATTTTACCGTTCCTTTCGGAATGCGACCCATAGTCGCCAGACCGGTACGATGCTTACAGTTGCCGCGAGCGAGATGACAACGCCACGCCGAAGTCGAATTTCCCTTAACGGGAAAGAACCGGTGAAAGAGCGTCAATATCCGGTGCCTATTCCACAAAGGGCCCGCCAAAACCATCCCCCTGTGACACTCCGTGGCCTGTCGCGTTCATCCCGTAATAGCGCCATATCCAAATGCACAGGCATTGAGGAAGACGGACCGCTCCGCGCGTACCTCCCTACGGCAGATTCCGGGTTTCGGGAGGTACGCAATGCACCGCAGAGTCGCCCTGCTCTCCACCGTCGCGCTCGCCCTCGCGGGCGCCCTGGTCCCCGCGGGCGCCGCGCAGGCCGGCACCGCGAACGAGCTCGACCCCAGGCGGCCCGCCGGGTGGACGGCCACGGACTCCTGGTCGGAGCGCAGGACCGTCTCGCAGTACTGGACCACGCGGCGCATGCTCGCCGCCGAACCACTGCAGGCGCCCGCGCCCCGCCGCGGCACCCAGTCGCGCGGGCCGTCCCAGGGCACCCCGTGGGCCACCCGCGGCGCCTCGGCCACCACCACCCAGCGCTCCCCGTGGAGCACCCGCGGCGCGTCCTGGGCGAGTTTCACCACCGCTCGGACGCGGGCCCTGGTGCCCAACAGCCCCGGCCTGCAGTGGACGGACGGCGGCGCGGTGGTGCGCACCGTCGGCCGGGTCTTCTTCACCACCGCGGACGGCCGCAACTCCTCCTGCTCCGGCACGGCCGTGACCAGCGCCAACGAGAGCGTCGTGATGACCGCCGGGCACTGCGTGAAGCTGAACGGCGCCGCCCACCGCAACTGGATGTTCGTCCCGGCGTTCGACGACGGGCGCGCTCCGTTCGGGGCCTGGGTGGCCACGAGAATGCTGACGACGCAGCAGTGGAACGCCAGGGAGGACATCAACTTCGACGTGGCCGCCGTCGTGGTGGCGCCGCTGAACGGCCGCACGCTGACCGACGTGGTGGGCGGGCAGGGGGTGGCGTTCAACCAGCCAAGGCAGCGGCAGAACTTCGCCTTCGGGTACCCGGCGGCGGAGCCGTTCGACGGGTCGGAGCTGATCTACTGCAGCGGGCGCGCGTTCAACGACACCGTCATGACGAGGGACCAGGGGCTGCGCTGCAACATGACCGGCGGGTCCAGCGGCGGGCCGTGGTTCCAGGGGTTCGACGAGTCGACGGGGCTCGGCTGGCTGAACTCGGTCAACAGCTTCACCTACAACTTCGCCCCGAACTTCATGTTCGGCCCCTTCTTCGGGAACGAGGCCATGGCCGTCTACCAGGCGGCACAGAACGCCGACGCCGCCTGATCCGCGCTCAACCCACGGGGACGTGCCGGCCGAGGAAGGCCAGCACCGCGCGGGTGAGGGCGACGCGGTGGTCGGACAGGGCGTGGTCGGTCGGGAAGAGGTGGTGTTCGAGGCGCTCGACCGGCTGCGCCCGGTAGGCGGCCAGCACGGGCTCGTAGTGCGCCGGCGCCGGGGTGACGTCGTCGCGTCCGGTGCCGATCAGCAGGACGGGCCGATCGGCCAGATGCCGGGCCAGCCCCGCCAGGCTCCAGCGCTCCCCCGCCGCCTCCATCTCGGCGACCAGCGCCTCGCCGCTGGTCCCGCGCAGGGGCAGCAACTCGCCGTCGAACGCCTCGACGTACGCGGCCCGCGCACCGGCACTCGTGCGGCAGGCCGCGGCGGCGACCCCGAAGTCGAAGGCCGCGATCGAGGCCACGGCGGCGATCGACGGGTCCGCCGCCGCGGTCATCAGCGCCGCGAACCCGCCGAGGCTGTGCCCGGCCAGCGCCATCCGCCCCGGGTCCAGCCGGTGCGCCGCCGCCGTCCCGGGCTCGCGCACGGCGGCGACCGCGGCGGCGGTGTCCTCCAGGACGTTCGCCCACGAGTACGAGCCCCCGACCCCCCACGAGCCCCGGTAGTGGAAGACCAGCGCCGCGTACCCGGCCCGCCGCAGCGCCTGCGCCAGGTCGAAGTTGCGCTCGTTGCCCGGGAAGCCGTGCGCCAGCACGACGACGGGATGCGGCCCCGGCCCTGCCGGGACGTGCAGCACGCCGAGCAACGGCACACCCCCGATGGCCAGGGAAGGAGTGCTGGCCGGGGGCACGAGGCCGCCCGGCGGGTCGGTGACGAGAGGGTCCACGCTCACGACTGCTCCAGCTGAGATCGAACCGATCGGTACGACCTCACCATCCCACAAATCGGCCATTGACGAAAAATCCTTACATGGTACTCATAGATCGAGTCGGAAAGCTTCAACCCCTCGCTGAGATCGTCCAGAGCTCACCCAAGGAGGACGCGCATGGCGCGTAGCAAGTCCACCGACCCGCCCGCCGACTTACTCGGCCCCGTCCAAGGAGAGGTCTCCTGGTTCTGCTGCGGCACCGCCTGGGGACCGTGCAGCAGCACCGGCAAGGGAGCCTGCGGCACCTGCAACTCCGGGAACCTCCAGCACGCCTGGCCCAACACCTCGGACGCCTGCTGGGCGATCACCCGCCCCGACAGCTGCGGCGTCGGCCTGTCGCGCCGGACCTGCGGTTTCCGCCACCGCGTCACGGCACTGTGCAGCGGCACCAGCGTCGTCACCGCCATCGCCGACTGCGGCCCGCAGACCGACCTGTTCTGCGGCGAGCGCAGCTGCTGCGGCGCGACCTGCGCGAGCAACCGGCTGATCGACCTCACCCCGGCCGCCTACAGCCAGATCGCCAGCCTCTCGTCCGGCCTGCGGCCGGTGGAGATCTCGACGGCCTAGAAGGGGGCGAACGATGCGCAGCAGAAGGGACATGCTCAGGTCCGCCGTGCTCGGCGGGGGCGCCGGCGTCGTCGCCGCGACCGCGCTGGGCTCGCTCGGCCCCGAGGCGGCCTTCGCCACCACGACCGCCCAGAAGGTCGAGCCGGGCGCGCCCGACCCGGACTTCGCCGAGGGCCGGATCCGCTCGATCAAGGACAACACGCTGCTCGTCCTGGGCTCGAACATGGTCTTCCACACCATCAGGGTCGTGGACGGCACGAGCCTGTGGAAGCTCGGCCCGGTGCCGTTCGACCAGGCCAGACCCGGTGACGGCCTGTACGCCAGGGGCGTGCGCATGCCGGACGGGATGCTGGCCGCCGAGTCGGTGTGGCTCAACATCGTCAACATCAAGGGCCACATCAAGAACATCACCACCCAGACCATCCACCTCGACCACAACGGTCACGAGGTGCTGTGCCACGTCGTGGCCGGCAGGTCGGTCGCCATCCACTCCGAGTCGCCGCCCACCGCGGACCTGTCGATGCTGAAAGTGAGCCAGCACGTGCAGATCCTCGGTGCCTGGCGCCCGGACACCAACGAAGTGGACATCGCCACCGTCTTCTCCCCTCACTAGGAAGGAAGCAGATGCACGGGATCGCCGCGTCGCAGCCGTACGTGATCGCCCTCTTCCTCCTCTGGGCCGGCCTGACGAAGCTGCTCAACCGCCGGATGCGGGCGCAGGCCGGGCAGACCGCCCTGGCCCGGCTGACCGGCCCGGCGCGCGCGGTCCCCGCATTGCGGCTCGTCGGTCTGGCGGAGCTGGCTGTGGCGGCCGCGCTGCCGCTGCCCTCGCTCCACCCCCTGAACGCGACGGCCGCCGCGGCGCTGTCGGCCGGGTTCCTCGTCTACCTCACCTACGCGCACGTCGCCGCGCCCACCTCGTCGTGCGGCTGCCTGGGCGCCCACTCCCGGCCCGTGGACGCGCGCGCCTTCGCCCGCGCCGGGCTGCTGCTGGCCGCCGCCCTGATCGCCATGACCGGATCGGGGCAACCGCCGCTCCCCGCCGTCGTGCTGGTGGAGGTCCTGGTCCTGCTGGCCCTCTCGGCCGAGCTGGACCGCCACTGGCTCACCCCGCTGCGGCGCCTCCTGGTCCGCCTGCGCCGCCCCCTCGCCGGCCCGGCTCCCGCGGCCGTCCCGCTGGAGTCCTCCCTGCACCTGCTGCGCCGCAGCCCCACGTACTGCTCGGCGTCCGCCCAGCTCACCTCGGACGTGCGCGAGACGTGGGACGAGGACGGCGTGCGGTTCGTGGTGTACGGGGCCCGCGAGCGCACCGCGGTCTTCGCCGTCCCCCTGTCCGGCGACGACCCGGGAGCCGTACGGGTCGCCCTGGTGGACGCCTAACCGGGCAGCGCGGCCCGCACGGCGGCTAGACAGCGCTCGACGGCCGCCCGGGGGCCGAAGGCGTACGTGCCGTCGCCGAACAGCTCGAACGTCAGCTGCGCCCGATACCCCCGGCGGTCCAGGGCCGCCAGGTAGCCGGCCAGCGGCAGCTCCCCGTCGCCCCAGGCCAGATGGCCGGCCGGGCGCCCGTCGATCAGGTGGACGTGCCGGACGCGGTCACCGAGGGCGTCGAAGTAGTCGTCCACCGACTCCCCCGCGACGGCCATGGCCACGGTGTCGAGAACGGCGCCCAGGTTCGGCGCCCCGATCTCGCCGATCATCCTGGCCAGCGCCCGCGAGTCGTTGACCAGGTTCGACTCCACCCGCTGGAGCGCCTCCAGCACGCACGTCACGCCGAGCGTCCGCGCGTACTCGGCGATCTCGCCGATCGCGTCGGCCGAGCGCCGCCACCCGGCCTCGACCGGCTCGTCCTCGAAGCCGCGTCCCGGCGTGAGCAGCAGCAGCTCCGCCCCGAGTTCGGCGCTCAGCTCCGCGGCCCGGCGGAACACGGCCACGCTCCGCGCGCAGCCAGGTGACCGGGGAGGCCAGGTTGACCGGGTACATCACCTGCTCGGGGGTGAGGCAGTGGACGGCGAGCCCGCGCGACTCGACGCGGCGCCGGATCGCGCGCGCCTCGGCGTCGCTGAGCCGCGGGACGTGCAGCTGGGGCGCGATGCCCCACAGCTCGACCCGCTCGCGGCCGAGCTCGGCCGCGTCGTCCAGGAAGCGGTCGAACGGCAGGTGCTGGTAGGCGAAGTTCGAGCCGGTGACCTGCCGGAGGGAGAGTGCCATCTTCGGAGCTCCTTACTTGCCCATGCCGTCGGCCAGGCCCTTGACGATGTAGCGCTGGCCGAGGAAGAACAGCAGCACCACCGGGAGCGCCGCGATCACCATCCCGGCGAAGACGACGGGATATTCGGTGCCGTGCTTGCTCATCAGGCTCGTCAGGCCCACCGGGAGGGTCTGCACGCCGGTGCCGCTGGTGAAGACCATCGCGAAGAGGTACTCGTTCCAGGTGAAGAGGATCTGCAGCAGCACCGTCGAGGTGAGGATCGGCTTGCACATCGGCAGGATGATCCGCCAGAACGCCGTCCACCTGCCCGCGCCGTCCATCTCCGCGGCCTCGTCCACCTCACGCGGCAGATCGATCATGTACGCGCGGATGAGGAAGGTCGTGAACGGGATGCGGAAGGCGGTGTACAGGATGAGCAGCGCCCAGAACGTGTTGTACAGCCCCATGGCCTGGAACATCTTCACCAACGGCACGAGCGCCACGGTCGGGGCCAGCATGAGCCCGCCGAGGATCGCCGCCGTGAGGGTCCTGTTGAGCGGGATGTTCACCCGGGTCAGGCCGTAGGCGGCCCACGCGCTGACGAACACGGTGGCGACCGTCGAGGTCAGCGTGACCAGCACGCTGGTGGTGAGATAGTCGCTGACGCCGCGGTTCCACGCCTTCTGGTAGTTCTCGAAGCTCCAGTGCAGGGGCAGCGCGAACGGGTCGCCGAACAGCTCGGCGTTGGTCTTGAACCCGTTGAGCGTCATCCACAGCAGGGGATAGAGCACGACCACCGCGAGGGCCAGCAGGAACGCCCACATGAAGACCCGGGCGATCACCCCGAGGAAGCTCAGGCGCGTCACCATTCCACCCTTCTCCTGCGGGTGACCCAGAGCTGCGCCACCGCGATGCCGAGCGTGATCACGAACAGGACGGTGGCGATGGCGGCGGCGTAGCCGAAGTTGTTGCGGACGAACCCGCTGCGGTACAACCAGGTGCCCAGCACCTGCGTCGAGTTGTTCGGCCCGCCGGCGGTCATCACCATGACCTCGTTGAACACCTGGAACGCGCCCGAGATCGTGACGATGGCCATGAGCCCGGTCATCTCCCGCACGAGCGGCACCGTCACGCCGAAGAAGCGGCGCACCGGGCCGACGCCGTCGATGGCGGCGGCCCCGTAGATCTCCGTGGGGATGCGCTGGATGGCGACCGCGAACAGCAGCGTGGAGTAGCCGAAGCCCTGCCACTGGCTCATCGCGATGATCGCCGACATGGCCGTGCTCTCCTGCCCCAGCCACGCCTGGGCCAGGTCGCCGAGGCCGGCCGCCTTGAGCGCGTGGTTGAGCGGGCCCAGGTTGGGCTCGTAGACGAAGTAGAACAGCAGGCCCGCCACGGTCAGCGAGATCGCCGACGGGATGAAGTAGACCGCCCGCAACACGCGCTGCCACCGCTCGCCGCGCACCCCCTCGATGATCGCGGCCAGCAGCAGCGCGCCGAACACCTGGAACACGATGGAGACCACCGCGTACAGCACGTTGTTGCCGAACGACGACCAGAAGACCGGGTCCTCGACGAGCTTCGTGTAGTTGGCCAGGCCGACGTACTCCTGGCTGCCGCTGTAGATGTCCCACTTGAGCGTGCTGAACTGCAGGTTCTGGACGAGCGGCAGGTAGACGAACGCTCCGACCAGCACGAGGGCGGGCAGGACCCACGCCAGGCCGAGGGTCCTTCGCAGGGTGGCGCGCACGGAGGGCCTCCCTACCTGGCCTCGGCCGAGGCCTGACGCACGCTTTCGAGCACCTTCTCGGCCGTCATGCCGCCGCTGATGATCGCCTCGCCGCCGGCCAGCCACGCGTCGGCCACCTCGGGCACGGTGACGGTGTCGAGCCAGATGGCCAGCTTGGGCGCCTTGTTGACGAGTTGCACGCCCTCGTAGACGGCCTTGCTGGAGGTCTCGGGCGTGACCGCGCCGACGACCGTGCTGGGCTGCCCGTACGGCGGGGAGGACAGGGTCTTGGCGTTGTCCAGGCTCGTGGCGAACTTCATGAAGTCCACGGCCAGCGCGACCCGGGGCGACCTGGCGTTGATCAGGTAGCCCTCGGGCGAGCCCTCCAGCACCGCCGGGTCACCCGCGGCGCCCTGCGGGACCGGGAGCTGGAAGATGCCGAAGTCGTCCGGCTTCACCCGGGCCGACGTGGCGTTGTCGAACTCCAGGATCTCCTGGTAGTACATGGCGGCCTTGCCGTTGGCGAACGCCTCCTGGGCGGAGCTGTAGAGCACGCCGTTCGTGCCGTCGCGGGTGTCGGTGCACTGGTCGACCAGGGTCCTGAACTGGCCGAGCGCCCTGACGTAGCCCGGGTCGTCGAGCTTGGCCGTGGCCGGGTCGAAGTCGGCCTGGAGGGTGGCCTCGGGCACGTTGTAGGCGAAGAGCTGCTGCAGGTAGTGCAGGGCGGGCCAGCCGTCCTTGTTGCCGAAGGCGATGGGCTCGTACCCGGCCTTGCGCAGGGGGCCGCAGGCGGCGATCAGCTCCTCGAACGTGCCGGGCACCTTGACCCCGGCCTTGTCGAAGGCGCTCTTGCTGTAGCCCATGAACTTGCCGTTGCCGTAGAGCGGGATCCCGTAGTTCTTGCCGTCGCGGGCGAAGGCGGCCAGCGAGCCCGGGCTGAAGGTCCGGCCCCATTCGGTGTCCGGGCCGATCACCTTGGTGAGGTCGGCCGCGCGGCCCCCGCGGATGTAGTTGTCCGCCCAGTTGCCGGTCCAGGTGAAGTAGACGTCGGGCAGCGCGTCGGAGGCGGTGAGCGTCTTGAGCTTGTCCTTGATGCTCTGGTCGGTCTCCTGGATGAGCTCGATCTTCACCTGCGGGTGCTGCTTCCGGTACGCGGCCGCGAGGTTCTCGAAATAGGGGCCCGTGGGCTCGCCGGCGAACTTGGTGAGGATGCTCAGCGTGCCGGAGAACTCCGGTTTGGCCGCGGCGTCGGCCGCCGGGGCCGGTGCGGCACCGCCGCCGCCTCCGGAGCAGGCGGCCAGCGTGAGGGTCCCGAGGAGTGCCGCGAACGTCGACAGTGCGCGAGGGCGCATGGGCTTCCTTTCTCTTCCAGGAGCCTTGGTGTTGGCCGACCATACAGCTCGTCTGATACCGGTACCAGACCCGTAAGCCAAGATCTTTCTTTCGTTAACCCCGCGTGACCTCGCAGAGCTCGAACAAATCCCTGCTCAGCTTAGGTGTGGAGGCGGGCGAGGTTGACGGCGCGCGGCGCGCTGTGCCAACGTGACTGCCGCGTGATACCGGTATCAGACCGCATGGACGGCGCCGGTCGCGGCATTTCCCCGGAAAGGATGCGATGATGCTCGGATTCGACGAGCCGGAATTTGTCTCCCAGGTGGCGAGCGCGGTGGCCCTGCGCCCTGAGATCGAGGAGCTGGTCGACCGGCTCGTGGACCGGGGGTTCGATCAGCTGCTCCTGGTCGGCGCGGGCGGCACATATGCCCAGATGTGGCCGTACGAGCACCTCGCCCGGCGGCTGTCCACGCTCGACGTGCGCGCCGCGATCGCGGCCGAGCTGATCGTCTCCGGTGACGCCCGGCTCGGCGAGCGCACGGTGGCGGTCTTCACCTCCGTCTCCGGCACCACCGACGACAGCGTCCGCGCCATCGAGTACTGCAGGTCCAAGGGCGCCTACACGATCGCCTTCACCGGCCACGCCGACTCGCCCATCGCCGAGAAGGTGGATGCGGCGCTCGTCTCCAAGCCCAAGACCTGGCCGTTCGACATGCAGCTGCTGCTGTTCACGGGCCGGCTGCTCGCCCGCAGGGGCGAGTTCGACGGTTACGGGAAGCTGGCCGACGAGCTGGCCGGGCTGCCCGGGATCCTGGTCGAGGTGGCCAGGCAGGCCGAGCCGGTGGCCGCCGCGTTCGCCGAGGCCCACAAGGACGCCGCCTACCACTTCCTCATCGGCGGCGGGAACCTGTGGGGCTTCACCTACCTCTACTCCATGTGCATCCTCGAGGAGATGCAGTGGCTGCGCACCACCAGGGTGCACAGCGCGGAGTTCTTCCACGGCTCACTGGAGCTGCTGGAGGAGGACACGAGCGTGATCGTCTTCCAGGGCGAGGACGAGACGCGGCCGCTCACCGACCGCGCCGAGGCGTTCGCCCGCCGCGTCTCCAAGGACGTCACCGTCTTCGACACGCGTGACTACCCGCTCACGGGGATCAGCACCGAGTTCCGCGGCCTGCTCGCGCCGCTCGTGCTCGACACCGTGATGAGCCGGGTCAGCAAGCATCTGGAGCGGGTCCGCGAGCACTCCCTCGACCTGCGCCGCTACTACCGGGTCATGGACTACTGAGCGATGAGAGTGCTCGGCTTCGGCGACAACATCGTCGACCGGTTCGGCGACCGGGGCATCGACTACCCGGGCGGCAACAGCGTCAACGTCGCCGTCTACGCCCGCCGCCTCGGCGCCGAGGCCGCCTACCTGGGCGTCTTCGGCAACGACGACCTGGGGCGCTTCCTGCGCGAGTCGATCGCCGCCGAAGGGGTGGCCGTGGAGCGCAGCGTCGTACGGGCGGGTGAGAGCGGCGTCTCGCACCTGCGCGTCGACGACGGCGACCGCGTCTTCCTCGGCTGGAACGGCGGCGGCGTCACCGTGCGCGAGCCTCTCGTGCTCGACGACGACCTGCTCTCCTACGTGCGCGGCTTCGACCTCGTGCATTCGAGCGTCTACTCCCGCAGCGAGCCCGAGCTGCCCAAGCTGGCCGCGCTCGGCACGCTGGTCAGCTTCGACCTGTCCAGCGAGGAGGACTACCGCGACGCCGGCTACCTCGACCGCGTCTGCCCGCACGCCGACCTGGTGCTGCTGTCCTGCTCCCACCTCGACGAGGAGGCCACCGCCGGCCTGCTCGCCGAGGCGGTACGTCGGGGCGCCCGGCTCGCGCTCGGCACCCGGGGCGTGCACGGCGCGCTCGCCCACGACGGCCGGGTCACCCTGTCGGCCCCGGCCCGCCTGGCCGAGGACATCGTGGACACGATGGGCTGCGGCGACGCCTTCCTCACCGGGTTCGCCGTCTCGCTGCTGCGCGACGGCTGGGCCGCCGGCTCCCCCGCGGGGCCCGCCATGATCGAGCGGGCCTTGCGGCAGGGCGCCGAGGCGGCCCGGGATCAGTGCTTCGTCGAGGGCGCCTTCGGCCATGGCCGGCGGGCTCCCGTGACTAGCATGTGATGGGCCGAACAGGAACGAGGGACGGGATCCATGCCAGCTGACCGTGGCCAGGCGGGGCCGACCATCTCCGAGGTGGCGGCGGAGGCCGGCGTGGGCCGCGCCACGGCGGCCCGGACGCTGGGCGGCTACGGATACGTCAGCCCCGAGCTGCGCGCGCGGGTGCTCGCGGCCGCCGAGAAGCTCGGTTACCGGGCCAACGCCCTGGCGCGGAGCATGTCCACGGGCGTGAGCCACACCCTGGGCGTGATCGTCGCCGACATCGGCAACCCGTTCTTCGCCGGGCTGCTGCGGGGAATCTCCGACACCTCGCGGGCGCGGGGGTTCGACGTGATCGTGCTGAGCACGTACGAGAACCTCCAGGAGGAGGTGGCGGCCACCGACGTGCTCATCGACAAGCGCGTGGACGGCATGATCGTCTCCTCGGCGGCCCTCGACCGCAACCAGGTCGCCCACCTCAGGGCCGCCATGGACCGAGGCATCCCGGTCGTGCTGGTCGACCGCGCGGTCGCCGCGCTCGACCTCGACGCGGTGGTCATCGAGAACCGGGAGGCGGCGCGCGAGGCGGTCGAGGTGCTCATCGCGGCCGGGCACCGCCGCATCGGGTTCGTCTGGGGGCCACCGGTCGCGAAGGTCCCCTCGACCAGGCGGGAGCTGCTGGCCGCCGCGAGCCACAACCTGTGGACGGACGGGGAGCGGCTGCGCGGATACCTCGACGCGCTCGACGACGCGCACATCCCGTTCGATCCGGAGCTGGTGATGGTGGGGCCCAAGACCGAGGAGCGGGTGGTGGGCGAGGTCGGCCGCATGCTCGCGCTGCCCGACCGGGTCACCGCCGTGTTCTGCACCGAGACCGACGGCATGACGGGCACGCTGCGCGCCCTGCGGAAGGCGGGGCTGTCCTATCCGGACGACGTGGCGCTGATCGGGTTCGACGACAGCGCGTGGGCCGCCGTCATGGAGCCACCGCTGACGATGATCGCCCAGCCGGTGCACGAGCTGGGCGCGAAGGCCGCGCAGGTGCTCCTCGACATCCTCGGCGGGGCCGCGCCCGCCCGCGAGATGCACACCCTGCGCTCACGCCTCATCCAGCGCGCCTCGGTGGCTGCTCCTCGGGAGGTCTGACCTGCCGGCGTGCTCGTTCTCCCGGCGGCCTCAGGTGGCGCGGGCCGCGGCCCTGCTGCTGGCGATCAGCTCGTGGTGCCGGACGACCTCGGCGATGATGAAGGTCAGGAACCGCTCGGCGAAGACCGGATCGAGCTTGGAGTCCTCGGCGAGCGCGCGAAGGCGGCGGATCTGGGCCGCCTCCCGCTCGGGGTCCGCCGGGGGGAGCTGATATTCGGCCTTGAGCCGGCCGACCTCCTGGGTGCACTTGAACCGCTCGGCCAGCAGGTGGACGAGGGCGGCGTCCAGGTTGTCGATGCTCGCTCGGAGCCGCTGCAGCTCTTTGCGGACGAATATCTCCTCATCAGGCCGATCTTCAGAGGCTTTCACCACAAAAATGTCCCCCTTGGGCGGTATATGGCCTTTGAAGGGGAAATGTTACCCGCCAGCCATCAGGTCGGCGAAGGCACGAGCCGCCGTGCCCGAGGCGAACAGCCGCTCCAGCCGCGCCCTGGCGAGCTCACGGCGGAACGGCCCGGCCAGCGTGGCGTCGCCGGACTCGTGCAGCATCTCGGTCATCCAGCGGGAGAACTCCTGGTGGTTCCAGACCCGCTTGAGACACGTGGCCGAGTACGCCGCCAGCCGCCCGTCGTCACCCTCGCGCAGCGCCGCGCGCAACGCGTGGGCCAGCACGTTCGCGTCGGCGATGGCCAGGTTCATGCCCTTGCCGCCCATCGGGGTGATGATGTGCGCGGCGTCGCCGACCAGGAAGAGCCGGCCGTGGCTCATCGGGTCGACGACGAAGCTGCGCATCTCCACGACCGCCTTCTCCGTGATCGGCCCCTCGGGCAGGCCCGCGTCACCGAGCCGGAGCCGCAACTGCGCCCAGATCCGCTCGTCGCCCCAGTCGTCGAGGGCGTCGTCGGGCGCGCATTCGAGATAGAAGCGGCTGGCCCCGGGCCCCCTGGGGAACTGGGCCGCGAAGCCCGCCGAATGCACCGCGAGGAGCGGGTGGCGCGGCGGCGGGACGTCGGCGAGCACCGTGAACCAGCCGATGCCGTGGTCATAGGTGTACGTGGTCAGCGCCCCCGCGGGCACGGCGGTGCGGCTGACACCGTGGTAGCCGTCACAGCCGGCGACGTAGGAGCAGGCGATCTCGCGTACGACGCCGTCCGGGCCCCGGTAGCTGACGACCGGGGAGGCGCCGTCGAGATCGTGCGGGCGCACCTCGCCCGCGTCGAACCGCAGGTCTCCCCCGCCCTCCAGGAAGGCCGCGACGAGCCGGCCGACGAGGACCTGCTGCGGCACGATCCGGCCCGCCCTGCCGTCGGCCAGGCCGGGGACGTCGAGGTAGCGCGGCTCGCCGTCCACGCGGATCTCCAGCATGCCGTCGCGCGGCGTGCCCGCCAGCACGCTGTCGGCCAGGCCCCAGTCCTCGAAGACGCGCGCGCCCGCGTGTTCCAGCACGCCCGCCCGCTGCCGCCGCTCCACGTAGGACCGGGTCTGCCGCTCCAGCACCACGCAGGCGACACCGGCCCGCTGGAGCAGGTTGGCCAGGGTCAGGCCGGCCGGGCCGGCTCCGATGACGACGACCTCGGTGCTCTCGCGCATGCCGGTCTCCTGGGGGGTGAGAGATCCCTACGGCTCGGCATCCGACACCAAGATCGACGCATCCGCAAGCCTGCCAGGTCACGAGGGGTCCGCGCCCTCCTCCCGCACCGCCGGCACGCCGCGGGCGAACTGCTGGAAGCGCTTTCCTACTTTTCACCCCGCCGCAGCGCACAGGAGTCGTTTCCGTATAAGGCGCCCGGGTAGCCCGCTCAGGAGGGCCCGCTCTTCCCGGGGTTCCGTGCCCCGGACCGGGGGGCGGGAGCCAGCCCGCCCCGTAGGCGGCGCTGTAGATCCTCGGTCAACACATCCACGCCACAGGGCGGACTCAGTCGTGTGGAGGAATCGTGCAACACGACGAATTCATCGGAAAAGTACAGGCACGCGCTCACCTCCGCGGCCGTGAGCAGGCCGAGCGGGCGAGCAGGGCGACACTGGAGACGCTCGGCGAGCGCATTCCCGAAGGGCTCGCCGAACATCTCGCCGCCCAGTTGCCGCACGAGATCGCCGAGAACCTCCGGCGTACCGAGGTCTTCGGCGGCCTCGGCACCGGGGAGCACTTCGGACGGGAGGAGTTCGTGCAGCGGGTCGCCGGCCGCGCCGGCGTCGACAAGCCGCAGGCCACCTACATCGCGCGGGTGGTGCTGGAGGTCACCGCGGAGGCGACGCAGGGCCATGTCATGGACAAGGTCTGCGACAGCCTCCCGCAGGACCTGCGCCCGCTCGTGACGGCCGGCAGCCGGGGCCACCTCTGACGGATCAGGCGCCCAGGTCCCGGACGATGTTGTCCAGCCGGTGGGCCAGGCCGTCGAGGGCCTGGTCCGTCGGGGCGTCGTCCGGGAGCTGGGCCAGCACCTCGTCCCGCCGCGCGATGACCAGCCCCTTGTGGGCGTCGTCCACCTCAGTGGCCGGCATGACCACGCACTCACCCCGCACGAACACCAGCGTGGCGTCCGGCTGCTGCGAGTCCAGCAGTTGGCGGACGCATTCTCTGTCGATCAGCGACATGGACATCTCAAGCTCCTCCGTCGGCTCCCGCCTGGCGTTTACCCAGCTGGGAGCTGTGAAACCTCAACCGAACGTGGGCGGGCCGCCGTTCGAGCGGGACCGCCGCACGCTGAAGGCGACCAGGTAGACGGCCGCGGCCAGCGCCACCACGGCGGGCGGGACGGCCAGCGCGGGCCGGGCGGCGAGCAGCGCCAGCACGGTCAGCACCACCCCGGCGAGCAGCACGAGGCCGGCGGCGAGCAGGCGCAGGCTCAGCTTGTTCGCGGGCGGCGGGGATTGCGGCCACTGCCCGTGACCGGCTCCGGGCACGCCCGGCACGCCGGTGTCGCTCACCGGCCCGTCCTTCGGGGGCGGCGGCTCCCGCAGCACCGGAGCGAAGAACTCGTCGCCGGGATCGTCCCACCGGTTCGTGCCGGGGTCGTCGGGCCGGTTCATGAGGCGCCCCTTGCCGCCCATTCGTCCCGCCAGCCGGGACGCAGGTGGTAGCCGGCCGCCAGGCACCGCAGCGTCGAGCAGGGCGACCCGGACGCGCACTCGGGGCAGTCCCGGCCGTGCTCGGCCAGCAGCGCCAGCTCGGCCGTGCAGCGCGCGACGACGTCGGCCGGGTCGTGCAGCGCGATGTGGATCGCCTCCACCGGCTGCAGGAGGTCATCGTCGTGGAAGCCGATCGCGGCCACGCCCCGCCGCTCGTCGAACTCCAGCCGGTTGCCCTTGTGGGCCGGCACGTACCGCCAGGCGCGCGCCCCCGCCGACTCGGCGGTCGCCTTGTCCGCCTCGATCTGCGTACGCAGCCACTCCGGCATCGGCCCCGCCTCCCCGCCGCCCTCCAGCTCCCGCACGAGCGGGGTGACCACGGCGTTCAGCTCCGCGATGAGCGCTTCGAGCGCGGCCTGGGCGTCGTCGAGGTTGGGCAGCCCGGAGGCCCGCGCCTTGGTGGGGGTGGGCAGGCGGTCGGCGGGCAGGGGCAGGCGCAGCTCCATCGTGGTCAGCGCGGTCGGCCGCTCGTACGGCGGCGCCGCGTACGTCCCGTCGTCCCCGTCCTGCCGCTGCCAGCTCACCCATCCGCCGGACAGCCGCACCGGCGCCGGCACGGCCAGCTCGACCACCGCCAGCAGGCCCCGCGCCTCCTCCGGCCGGTGGCAGGTGGCGTCCAGCACGCGGGCATGGCGGCGTACGTAGGGAGAGTCCGCCACCGGCCGGGTGGCCACCTCCCAGGCCCCCAGCGCGAAGTGCAGCGGATCCAGCGTGACGCCCTCCGCGGCCGGCTCGTCCTCCGTGGCCGCGAAGGCGTGCCGCCACTTGCGCAGCTGCTCGCCGTAGTGCTCCTGCGTGCCCGCGTGTGCGGCGTCGATCCAGAACGCCTGCGTTCCGGTGCCGGCCATGGCTCCCCCGAACTCATCCGATGTCCTCCGTCCGTGCCCCTCCTCTGCCCCGGGCCGGTGCGAATATTGCCCGCCCGGATCAGGTGGGGCGCCGGATCCGCGGGCCCGTGGCCGATGCCGCCGAGCAAGCCGGGCTGCGGCGTCGCGACCTCACTTGACCTGGGGGAACGCCATACCACGCCACCACGTTTTGTGCTCGGAATATTACTGAACGTAACCGTAGGGTGTGCTCAGTGGCCCCCGGTGGGCCCCGCAGCTATCGAGAGGATCGAGCATGGCGCAGGAACCGAGAATCGACGTCGAGACCAGGGCCGACGGGATCGAGCGCAGTCTGAGCTCCGAGCAGGTCGAGCGGATCGCCGACTCGCTCGGGCAGCAGGGGGTCTGGTTCGCCACCCCGCCGGAGCGCCGGGGCGAGGCCCGCCAGGCGGAGCAGACCTGGGACCTGGTGGGCGACCAGCCGCACCACGGCCGCATCGCCACCGGACGGGCGGCCGTGCACCTGGCCGACGGGCACGACGCGCTGACCAGGCCGCTGATCCTGGCCGACGGCTTCAACTACGGGCCGAGCGACCTGGACGAGCTGTGGCGGCACTTCAACCAGCCGTACCAGAAGGGCGCGCCCGGCTTCCTCGACCAGCTCAGGACGATGGGCATCGACGTCGTGCTGCTCGGGTTCGACCAGCGGCACATCTCCATCCAGGCCAACGCCGCCGTGGCGGTCACCTGCGTGCTGCGCGCGATCGAGGAGCGGCGGGGCGACAACCCGCTGGTCGTCGGCGGGGTCAGCATGGGCGGGATGATCACCAGGTACGCCCTGGCCCGCATGGAGAACGAGCGCATCGACCACCAGACCGACAAGTACTTCTCCTACGACACCCCGCACCTCGGCGCCTGGATCCCGCTGGTGCTCCAGCAGCTCGCCTACCTGCACGAGGCGCTGGAGCCGCGCTCCGACGGCCCCGGGCAGGCGGAGCTGATCCGCAGCCCGGCCGCGCAGCAGCTCCTGTGGGGCTGGGTCGAGAGCGCGGACTACTCGGGTCCGGTGACGAGCTCCAGCGCGCTGCGCCAGGAGTTCCTGGAGGACCTGCGCAGGGTGGGCTGGTTCCCGATGCGCCCGTACAAGCTGGGCCTGGCCAACGGCACCGGCAACGGCATCGGTCCCGACCTGGCTCCGGGGACGCCGGTCTTCGACCTGCAGCACGAAGCGCTGCAGCTCACGGCCCGGATCCAGCCGGACATGGGCGAGCTGCAGAACGTTGGCGTCGTGCGCTTCGGCGCGCCGGTGTGGACGAGCGCCACCTCGCACGTGGCCGCGTTCGACGGGGCGCCCGGCGGCACGCTGGAGTCCTGGGGCCGGCTCGCCGACGCGGTGGGGCTGCCGATCCAGGACCGGTTCAGGTGGAGCTGCTTCGTCCCGGCGGTCAGCGCGATCGCCCTGGCCAGGGACCCGTTCCAGTGGCAGTCGGACCTGTACCGCGACCTCAGCGACCTGCCGAAGGACGAGACGTTCCTGGACGCGTTCTGCTGCGACGTGGCCAACACCGAGCACAGCTCCGTGTCCAGGCCGCTGATCGAGTGGTTCCTGGAGCAGCTCGCCGGCTGGTGACCTGCCCCTGAGCACACGAGTGCCGGCCCGCGGACCGCGAGCCGGCACTTTCCATGTCCGCTAGCGGATGCCCCGGTGCACGCACAGGAGCTGGTCGCGGGTGGCGTTCTTGTCGCGGTAGGCGATGGCCGCCGGGCCCTCGGCGCTGTAGTGCTCGGGCAGCCGCTCGTCGGCGGTCCAGCCGGAGCCGTTGAAGCTGGTCCACCACAGGCTCTGGTCCGAGCCGCCGCGGTGCAGGCAGTAGAGCCGGTCCTTGTAGACGGTCAGGGCCGGGCCCTCCGTGGCGTGGTGGGCGGGCAGCTTCTGGTCGGGGCTCCACTTCGAGCCGTCCCAGCGCGTCCACCACAGCGCCGAGTCGTCGCCGGCGCCGCGGTGCACGCAGTAGAGGTGGCCCCGGTAGACCGCCAGCGCCGGGTTCGAGCGGCTGGCGTGGCCGGGCAGCTTCTGGTCCGGGCTCCACTTCGAGCCGTCCCAGCGCGTCCACCACAGCGCCGCGTCGCCGCCGGCGCCGCGGTGCACGCAGTAGAGCTGCCCGTCGTACGCGGCCAGCGCGGGAGCCGCCTCGCTGAAGTGCTGCGGCAGCTTCTCGTCGGCGCTCCAGCTCGACCCGTCCCAGCGGGCCCACCACAGCGCCGCGTCGCCGCCGGCGCCACGGTGCACGCAGTAGAGCTGCCCGTCGTACGCCGCCAGCGCCGGCCCCGCGTCGCTGAAGTGCTGCGGGAAGCGCTGGTCCTCGCTCCAGCCCTCCTCGGCGTCGTAGACCGCCCACCACAGGGCGGCGTCGCCGGCGTTGCCCCGATGGGCCAGGTAGAGCCGGTCCTGGAACTCGGCCAGCGCCGGGCTCGACGCGCTGAAGTGGTCGACGAACCGCTGGTCCCGGCTCCAGCCCTCCCCCGGCTCGTGCACCGCCCAGTACAGCGCGGCGTCCCCGGCGGGCCGGCCGTCCTGCCGGGCCGGTACGAGCATGCCGGGCGCGGTCCACGGCGAGACCAGCTTGACCCCGTACGGCCGGGCGACCGAGGCGATCCAGCCGGCCTTGGCCCGCACGGCGCGCTCGACGATCGGCGCCAGCCAGGGACCGAGCACGGTGCCCGCGGTCTCGCCGATGAGCTGCGGGATCTCGGCGGCCAGCAGCGCGGCCGACTCGTTGAGGTGGATCTCGTAGCCCCACCACCTGGCCACCGGCCAGACGTCGGCGCCCATGGTGCGCAGCTCACGCTGGAAACGGCGGACCCGCTCCTGGTCCTTGGAGGTGAGCTCGGCGATCTGGTGCTCGCTCTCCCGCCTGGCTTCGACCGCCTCGCGCGCCGGGGCATCTTCCAGCAGCTCGGTCTCGACCGCCGCGTCGACGGCGGCCGAGGCCACCGGGTCGTCCTGAGCGTGCAGCAGCGCGGCCTCCCCGCCGAGCGCCACCTCTTCCTCCGTGTCGATACTGATCTTGTCGGCCCGGGTCTCGTCAGTCATTCCAGCCCCCTGGAGTAATAGATGCGCGAACTTCGCCATCGTAACTTTGGGTAGTGATTCGATTACTCTAGGGCTGGATTGTTCCGGGTAAAGCCCGGCGAACGGCGTGCAACCGCCCGCCGAGCCTCACGGGCGCCGGCCCCCGAGACACCTCTCCGGGACGTGCCCGGCCGCCTGCTCGTCGGTGAACTGCGGCCGGTCCGGCGTGACGGCCGCCCCGGGCCCGGTGTTGCGGTCTCCGGCGAAGCGGCCCGCGCCCTCCCACGGGTCATCCTTCACGTGCGCCCAATTCCGGCAGAGCGGCAGCATCTGCACCGGCCCCACCCCCCACGGCCGGGCCCCCGGACTGCCCCCTCCCCTTTTGAAGACCCTCACCACCACTGTCCGCCCGCCCATCCCCAGAAGCCGGGGTGCAGGCGATCTTCGACGAGTACGCTCTTCCTCATATCGCCATATAGCCCGATATAGCCGATGACTCCCCCTTGTCCCTGGGAAGGCGCCACCGATGACCGAACGTCCGCTCGACACCGACATCCCGAGCCCCGCCCGCATCTACGACCTGTGGCTGGGCGGCAAGGACAACTACGAGATCGACCGCGTCGTGAGCGAGCAGATCCTCGCGGCCGTGCCCGAGTTGCCGGTGCTGGCACGTACCAACAGGGAGTTCCTCGGCCGGGCGGTGCGCTACATGGCCGGCGAGGCGGGCATCCGCCAGTTCCTGGACATCGGCACCGGCATCCCGACCGCGAACAACACCCACCAGGTGGCCCAGTCGGTGGCGCCGGACAGCCACGTCGTGTACGTCGACAACGACCCGATGGTCCTGGCCCACGCCCGCGCCCTGCTGCGCAGCGCCCCGGACGGGACGACCGCGTTCATCGACGCCGACCTGCGCGAACCCGACAAGATCCTGGCCGCCGTCCGCGACCTGCTCGACTTCGACCACCCCATCGGCCTGACCCTCCTCGGCGTCGTCGACTTCCTCCCCGACACCGGCGAGGCCGCCTCGATCATCCGCACCCTCCTGGCCCCCATGGCGCCGGGCAGCCACCTGGCCATCTCCCACGGCCTCGTCGGCACCCAACTCGACGAGGGCGTACGGCACTGGAACGAGAGCGGCGGCAGCCCGATGACCCTGCGCACCCTCGAAGAGGTCACCGGCTTCTTCGACGGCCTCGACCTCCTGGAGCCAGGCGTGGTCGCCCTCCCCCGCTGGCGCCCCGTCCCCGAAACCCTGTACGCCGACCGCGAGGCCGTCTATTACGCAGGCGTGGGCCGCAAGAGCTGACTGACAGGGGACCAGAATCGCCCGACCGACAGCGCCTGCGTCCTGACAGGATCCTGCTGCGCCACGCCGCCCTCTGCGACGAGTTCGCTATTCGGTGTCCTTGGGGTGTCGAGGCGACGCGTAGATCACCCAGACGGTACGCGTCGTGTCGTCGATGGCATAACGCACACGCCCGCCGCTCGTGACCTCGAACTCCCACTGTTCCAAGTCCTTGCCGTTGTGACGGTGAGTCGCGAGGTCACCCCGTAGACGATGTTGCCGATCGTGGCTGGAGCCCGAACGTGGATCAACCCGCAGCGTCTCGAAGCACCGACGTGTATTGGCCAGGGCATGACGGCACAGCTCCTCCCAGCCCCGGACCGCGTCGCTGGTGCCGAACCGCACATCCACTGGTCATCCGGAGGCGGCACCGTAACCCGGTCTCCGCGCTTCGGGCTCATGCCGAGACCTGCACCGGCCCGAAGTCACCGTTCGTGGGCCGGAGGGCCTCGGCGTGGTGCGCAGGGTCTGCCTTGATTCTGGCAGTGGCTCGCCAGCCCGCTATGACCTCCTGGGTAGTCGCATCGACGTCCAGTTCGGCCGCGTCGGAGAGCGCTTCGACCAGTTCCAGGGTGAACGCACGCAGCTCGTCCGAAGTCAGGTGGCGAACCCATGGGAAGACCTCCGGCATGGCCATGACCAGCGCACGCGCGGTGGGGTCGTGCTTGATCAAGGCGAGGAGCAACCGGGACGCGGTATTCAGCGTCCGTTCGCGCTCCTCTTCACGGTCAGCCGCGGTCAGGTAGAAGTCGGGGGCGTCTCGATGCGTGACACGCACCCGTCCCAGGCGAGCCGCCCGCTCGGCGACCGCGCGTGGGTTTCTCGACAAGTCGGAGAAGGTCACTGCGTCGGCATGGCTGTTGCTCACCCACCGAGCCTATGTCAGAACACGTTCTGATGTGCACGCCTATGATCTCGCGCCGGCCTCACCGTACGCGTGCATGCTCAAGATCCTCCGTAGATCAGTGCGCCGGATGGGACCGCAGGCGCGGACGGCGGCCCGTGGCTGTGGACCACGTCAGCTCGCCGTACTTCCGACGCCGAGACCTGCTCCGCTGCTCAGAGGCGGTCAAGCCGCGCTCATCGACTCACAGTCGATTCATAAGAAGCCATCATCAAACACTCATACAAGCACGTCATCGTCACGGCTATGCACACGACCAGCACGAACTTCCAGTCCGAGCCGGTGCACCGGCCCCACGGCAACTCGATCAACATCCTGGTGGTGGACGACGAGCCCCCGCTGACGGAGCTCCTGTCGATGGTCATGCGCCAGGAGTCGTGGGACGTGCGCTGCGCGCGCAACGGCGGCGAGGCCATCCGTGCGGCCCGGGGCCTGCGGCCCGACGCGATCGTCCTGGACGTCATGCTGCCCGACATGGACGGGATCCAGCTCCTGCCCAGGTTGCGCGCGGTGCTGCCGCGGGTGCCGATCCTGTGCCTGACCGCGCGGGGCTCGGTGCGGGACCGGCTCGTCGGGCTGCGGGCGGGGGCCGACGACTACGTCACGAAGCCGTTCAGCCTGGAGGAGGTCGTCATCAGGCTGCGGGGGCTGCTGCGCCGCTCGGGCGCGGAGCGGGCGCGGCCGGACTCCGGGCTCGCGGTCGGGGACCTCACGCTGGATCAGGAGACCCACGAGGTACGCCGGGCCGGCAAGGAGATCAGGCTGACGCCCACGGAGTTCGAGCTGCTGCGCTTCCTCATGCACAACCCGGGGCGGGTGCTCAGCAAGGCGCAGATCCTCGACCGCGTGTGGGCCTACGACTTCGGCGGCCAGAGCAACGTGGTCGAGCTGTACATCTCCTACCTGCGCCGCAAGATCGACGCCCAGCGCAAGCCGATGATCCACACCGTGCGCGGCGTGGGATACACCATCCGACCGGCCGTATGACGATGTCGCTGGAGACCGGGCGGGTCGGGGTGACCAGCGTCCCGGGGAGGCCGGAACCCCGGCCTCACCCGAGCAGGTCCCGGCGGGCGAAGGCGGCGCCGCCGACGGTCACGAACACGGCGGCGACCAGGGTGAACACGGCCGGAGCCACGAAGCCGGGTGAGATCGCGGGATGGCCGTAGCCGAACGGGGTGAGCAGGAACGCCGCCCTGCCGATCGTCCCGGCCTCCCACATCGCCACGCAGGCGGCCGACAGCGCGACCGTCACCCAGCCGGTGGGGGCGGCGAGGCGCGGGCGCAGGCCGTACGCGGCGATCGTGATGCCGGCGATCGCCCAGGTGGCGGGCGCGAACATCAGCGCCGTGCCGATCTGGGCGGCCGGCCGGCCGCTGCCGAGCCCGGTGCCGAGGCCGACGGCCAGCAGCATGGCGGTGGGCGCGGCCATCGAGAGCGCGACGTGCCCGGCCAGCCAGCGCGTCCTGCCGGTGGGCCGGGCCAGCAGGGGCTCCGCGCGGCCGCGGCTCTCCTCCGCGTACGGCCGCAGCGCCCCCGCCACGGCCAGGCAGGCCACGACCAGGCAGAAGACGTACGTGAAGATCTCCAGCAGGCTCTGCCCCGTGATCGTGCCGACCTCGAACGAGCCGGACACCCAGCCCACCCCCACCGAGACCGTGCCCAGGCTGACCGTCCACCCGGCCGCCTGCCCGCCGTACAACCGCCAGGCCAGCGCGACGGGGCTGCCCAGCCTGCCCCGCACCGGCCCGGTGCCGCCCGCGCGGTCCGGCAGCAGGCCCGCGCCGAGGTCACGGCGCCCCGAGACCGCGTACGCGACCAGGGTGAGCACCACCGCGAACCCCAGCGGCAGCAGCGGGACCCACCACTGCTCGGCCCCGTACGCACGGGCGATGCGCGGCCACCCGGCCGGGAAGATCCCGATCCGGTCCTCCGGCACCACGACGCCGGGCACGAGCCCCGCCACCAGCACGCCCACGCCGGCGCCGCGCGCGAGCGGCGCGCTCTGGGAGAGCTGCGCCGCGACGAGCCCGCAGGCGGCGAACACCGTGCCTCCCGCCCCGGCCGTCAGCCCGAACAGCAGCGACCCCCCGAAGGGATGGCCGAACCCGAGGGGCAGCACGACGGCGAGCAGCGCGGCGACGGCCACGTTCACGGCGGTGGCCACGGCCATGACGGCGCTGACGGAGGCGTACCTGCCGGCGGCTCCCGCCGCCACGAGCTCCCCGCGGCCCGCGTCCTCCTCGGCACGGGTGTGCCTGATGGCGAACAGCAGCCCCGCCAGACCCGTGATGAGCAGGCTCTGCACGCTCGACCGCCAGGCGACCAGCCCCGCGATGGAGGTGTCGTGGACCGGGCCGAGCAGCGCCGTGGCGATGGGGTTGGCGGTGCTGACCGCCACGAACGCTTCCCTGATCTGCTGGGTGGGCAGCAGCGCGCCCAGGGAGTAGGCGTTGAACGCCGGCACCGCGACGGCCGCGGCGATCCAGAGGGCGATGAGCAGCCGGTCGCGGCGCAGGATGAGGCGGACCAGCGTGCTCATGGGGTCGCCGCCACCTGGTAGTGGCGCAGGAACAGCTCCTCCAGCGTGGCCGGCTGGGCGGTGAGGTCGCGCAGGCCGAACGCGGTCAGCCGGGTGAGCACCTCACCGGCCTGACCGCTGTCGACGCGGAAGCTCACCTCAGTGCCGTGGACGCGCAGGTCGTGTACGCCGTCCAGCCGCTCCAGGGGCCGCTCCAGCCGGGCGGTGATCGAGGTCCAGGTGAGGTGGCGCAGCTCGGCCAGGGTGCCCGACTCGACGACGCTGCCCTGGCGGACGATGCTCACCCGGTCGCACAGGGCCTCCACCTCGGCCAGGATGTGGCTGGACAGCAGGATCGTGGTGCCCTGCGCGCGGCGCTCGGCCAGGCAGCGGCGGAACTCGGCCTCCATGAGCGGGTCGAGGCCGGAGGTGGGCTCGTCCAGCAGGAGCAGCTCGGCCTCGGCCGACAGCGCGGCGATCAGCGCGACCTTCTGCCGGTTGCCCTTGGAGTAGGTGCGCGCCTTCTTGCCGGAGTCCAGCCCGAACCGGTCGATCAGCTCCGCGCGCCGCCGCTCGTCCACCCGGCCGTGCAGCCGCCCGAGCAGGTCGATCGTCTCGCCGCCGGTCAGCTCGTCCCACAGGGTGACGTCGCCGGGCACGTACGCCAGGCGGCGGTGCAGGCGTACGGCGTCGTGCCAGGGATGCCCGCCCAGCAGCCGCACCTCGCCCGCGTCGGCGCGCAACATCCCCAGCAGCACGCGCAGGGTGGTCGTCTTCCCCGCGCCGTTGGGTCCGAGGTAGCCGTGGATCTCCCCGGCCGCCACGTGGAGGTCGAGCCCGTCCAGCGCGCGGACCCGCCCGTACGACTTGACGAGGCCGGACACCGCGATCACAGGGTCCATGGCTGGGACGCTACGCAAAACTTGCAGTTCTGTAAATATGCATCGGTTGCAATATCATGGCCGGCATGTCGTTGCGGGAGCGGAAGAAGCAGCGGACGCGGCAGGCGCTCATCGACGCCGCCGGGCGGCTGTTCGACGAGCAGGGGTACGAGGCCACGACCGTCGCGCAGATAGCCGCCGCGGCCGAGGTGTCCCCGCGCACGTTCTTCACCTACTTCCGGCACAAGGCGGACGTGCTGATCACCCACGGCGTGGAGCGGGTGGACGCGGGCGTGGCGGTGATCGGCACCCGCGCCCCCGGCGAGCCGCCCGCCGCGCTGCTGGCCAGGGCCTTCGACGAGATGCTGACGGAGAGCTGGGACCTGGGGATGACGCCCGGCCTGGTCGGGGAGGCGGTCAAGCTGCCGATCTTCTCGCCGCGAGCCTCCATCGACCGCTCGAACACCCGGCTGGAGCGGCTGGCCGCCGCGCTCGTGGACGCCTGCGAGATCGACCGGATGACCGCGTACGCGATGGTCGGGGCCGCGATCGGGGCCGTGAGCGCGACGGCGGCGGCCGCGATCGGCGAGGGCGGATCCGACGAGGAGACCCTCGCCGAGGCCCGCCGCGCCTGCCGCCGGGCACTGGCGGGCTTCTGACCGAACCCCTCGCTAGATCCGATCTAGCGGCCCACCTAGCGCCTTGAGGGTGGAAGGGGGTGACCACCATGCCGGGCGACGACGACCCGCTCCGCGTCGCGGTGATCATCGGCAGCACCCGGGTGGGGCGCGTGTGCGACACGCTCGGCGGCTGGTTCGCCGAGCGGGCCCGGCGCCGCGAGGACCTGTCCGTCGAGGTGCTCGACCTGGCCGGGTACGCCTTCCCCGCCTGCTACCCGGACGAGTCGACGCCGTCCATGCGGCACTTCACCGCGGCCGTCGGCGGCTCCGACGCCTTCGTCGTGGTCACCCCCGAGTACAACCGCAGTTTCCCCGCCCCGCTCAAGCAGGCCATCGACTTCGCCTACGACGAATGGCAGGCCAAGCCGGTCGGGATCGTGGCCTACGGCTCCGGCTCGTGCGGCCACTACGCCGTCGAACAGCTCCGCACGGTCTTCTCCGCCCTGCACGCCGTGACGATGCGCGACTGGGTAGGGCTCGACCTGCTCGGCGCGGGCGTCGACGAGTGCGGCCGGCCGCGCGACACCGACGACCTCCTGCGGGCCGTCGCGGCCCTGCTCGACCAGCTCACCTGGTGGGGCCGGACGCTCCGCGAGGGCCGCCGCAGGCAGCCGTACGCCTCATGACCTCATCTCGAAGGGAACACCCATGACAGATCTGGCGATACAGACCTCAGGCCTGGTCAAGGTCTTCGGCGACACGCGCGCCGTGGACGGCCTCGACCTCGCCGTGCCCGCCGGCGCCGTGTACGGCGTGCTCGGGCCCAACGGCGCCGGGAAGACGACCGCCGTACGCATGCTGGCCACGCTGCTGCGGCCCGACGGCGGCGAGGCGACCGTGTTCGGGCACGACGTCGTGCGCGAGGCGGACGCCGTACGCTCCCGGGTCAGCCTGACCGGCCAGTACGCCTCCGTGGACGAGGAGATGACCGGCGCCGAGAACCTGATCCTGCTCGGCCGCCTCCTCGGCCACCGCAAGCCGGCCGCGCGCGAGCGGGCCGCGGACCTGCTGGAGGCGTTCGGGCTGACGGAGGCGGCGGGGCGGCAGGTCAAGACGTACTCGGGGGGCATGCGGCGGCGGCTCGACATCGCGGCCAGCATCCTGAACACGCCCGACCTGCTCTTCCTCGACGAGCCCACGACCGGCCTGGACCCGCGCAGCCGCAACCAGGTCTGGGACATCGTCCGCATCGTCGTCGCCCACGGCACCACGGTGCTCCTGACCACCCAGTACCTGGAGGAGGCCGACCGGCTCGCCCAGCGCATCGCGGTCATCGACCACGGCCGGCTCATCGCCGAGGGCACGCCGGGCGAGCTGAAGTCGTCCGTCGGGTCCGGCTCGGTCCACGTACGGCTGCGCGACGCCGCCACCCGCCCCGACGCCGAGCGCGTGCTGGCCGAGACGCTGGACACGCCCGTCTACCTGGAGGCGGACCCGGTGGCGCTCACCGCCCGCATCACCGGCGGCGGCAACGAGGCCGAGCAGGCCTCCCGCGCGCTCGGCCGCCTGGCCGAGGCCGGCATCGTCGTCGACGACTTCTCCCTCGGCCAGCCCAGCCTGGACGAGGTCTTCCTCGCCCTCACCGACCACCCCGCCACCACCGAGGAGGCAGCAGCATGAGCACCACCACCGACAGCACCACCACGTACGCACCCGCGGCCGAGGCCCTGGCCACGGTCCTGGCACCCGGTGCCAGACCACCCCGGCCGAGCGCGTGGTCGGCGTCGATGACGTTCGGCTGGCGGGCGATGTTGAAGATCAAGCACGTGCCCGAGCAGCTCTTCGACGTGACGGCGTTCCCGCTGATGATGACGCTGCTGTTCACGTACCTGTTCGGCGGCGCGCTGGCCGGCTCCCCCACGGAATACCTGCAGTTCCTGTTGCCCGGCATCATGGTGACGAGCGTCGTGATGATCACCATGTACACCGGGGTGGAGGTCAACAAGGACATCGAGAAGGGCGTCTTCGATCGCTTCCGCACCCTGCCGATCTGGCGCCCGTCCACCATGGTCGGCTACCTGCTCGGTGACGTCCTGCGGTACACGATGGCCTCGACGGTCATCTTCCTGATCGGCCTGGTGCTCGGCTTCCGCCCGCAGGGCGGCCTCGCCGGGGCGGTGGCGGGGATCCTGCTGCTGCTGGTGTTCTCGTTCGCGTTCTCGTGGGTGTGGACCATGTTCGGCCTGCTGATGCGCAGCGAGAAGGCGGTGATGGGGGTCAGCATGCTGGTGCTGTTCCCGCTGACCTTCCTGAGCAACGTGTACGTCGATCCGGCGACGATGCCGGGCTGGCTGCGGGTGTTCGTGAACGCCAACCCGATCTCCCACCTGGTGACCTCGGTACGGTCACTGATGGGCGGGGCGCCCGACATGGGGGAGATCACCTGGGTGCTGGTGTCGGCGGCCCTGTTCGTCGCCATCTTCGGCACGCTGACGATGCGCCTGTACAACCGCAAGTAGGTCCAGGCGGCCCCGGGGCGGCGGTCCTGGCGCCGATGCCGACAACGCTCAGAGGCGGCGGCCGACGGTGAGCACGACATACCAGTGGCGGGTGAGCCGGCCGTCCGGGCGGGTGGCGAGGAGGCGGCGGATCTCCTGGTAGAGGTGCCGGCGCCGGTCCGGCTCCATGGCGATGTGGCCGGAGAACGTGTCGAGCAGGGCCAGGTATTCGTCGGCCGTGTAGCGCAGGGCCCACACGTAGAGCCGGGTCCCTGCCACCGTGAAGTGCCCGGAGGTCTCGAACTCGGTGGCGATGGGGTTGGGCTGCTCCTCGGGCGTCGGTCCCGGCCACGGGCCGTCGTGGCCTTCGCCGATCTCTTCGTAGACCTCCTGGATCTCGTCGAAGATCGGGTCGTAGCCGGCGGGCATCGCGTGCTCGGCGTTCCACACGGCCAGGTGGCCGCCCGGGGCGAGGAGGGCGGCCGCCTTGGCGTATTTGACGGCGGGGTCCAGCCACTTCCAGGCCGTGGCGGCGTACACGAGGTCGAACCGGTCGCCGGCCGACGGCTGCCAGCCCTCGAACGGCGAGGTGATCACCGAGACGCCGGCGAAGTCGGCGAGGCGGCGCCGGGCCTCCGCCGCGAGGGCCTGGCCGAGCTCGACCGCGGTGATCCGGAAGCCCATCCGCGCCAGCGGGAGCGTGGCCTTGCCCGGCCCGCAGCCGACTTCGAGCAGGTGCGCGGGCGGCGTGAGGCCGGTGATCCGGAGCAGGTCGGAATAGAGCTCGGCCGGGTAGTCGGGGCGGGCGTCCTGGTAGGTGGCGGCTGCACTGTCGAAGGTGGCCGACAGCCGGCGGTCGAAGGACATGGTCCCATCCTGGCGGTGCCGTGCGACGGGAGGCGAGCCGATTTATCGTGACCGTGAGGTGGGATCCCGACCGGTGAGGATCACGGATGACCGACGACCTTGGTTCCGAGCAGATCGCCGCCATCACCGCTTTCGTGGACACCGAGGCCCTTCCGCCCGACGGGCGGCCCACGGCGCTCATCCTCTTCGGCACCATGTACGTCCGCCCGCCCGTCGAGATCGCGGCCGAGCGGTACCACCGGGGGCTCGCGCCGCTCATCATCGCCACCGGCGGCGTCAATCGCTACGACGGCACCCGCGAGGCGCGTACGTTCCGCCGCCTCCTGCTCGAACGCGGCGTCCCGGACGACGCCATCCGGTGCGAGGACCGCTCGCTCAACACCTGGCAGAACGTCGAGCTCTCGCTGCCCTTCCTGCACGAGGCGCTGGCGTCGGGGCTCGCCGTCACGGCGGTCTGCAAGTGGTACCACCGGCGGGCGCTCCACATGCTGAAGACCCTCGTGCCCGGCCTCGGCCCCTTCCACGGCATCACCTGGGAGCCGCCCAGCGCCGGCCGGCCGATCACGCGCACGGACTGGCCCGCCATGCCCGGTGGCAGGAAGCGGGTGATGCGCGAATGGGAAGAGGTGTCGCGGCGCGTCGCCGACGGCAGCCTCCAGGACCTCGTGCTCACCGGCGGCGCGTGGCACTGACGGGGATCCCTGACGTTCTCCCTGACCCGCGCATGCACGTTCCGTTACCATGAGCCGACTCACGGTGCCGGACGGACGGAGGGTGCATGCGCGCGAAACCCGCCCTGGTGGTCGGCGCGGTCGTCCTGCTCGGCGCGGTCTGCTCCGTGCTGACCGGCGTCTACGTCAACTTCGCCACCGACGGCCGGCCGGAGCTCAACCCGGCCCACATCTGCCCGCCGTGCTCTTCGCCTGCCTGGCCTCCGCGTTCCCGCCGCTGGGCGAGGTCCTGCGCTCGCGGTGGGCCAACCGCACGGCGAGCGCGGCGGACCCGTTCAGCGCGCACGACCTGCCCACGTTCAAGCGGCTGCTCAAGGAGCTGCGCAAGCGGGCGGGCACGCCCCGCTTCGCCGAGCTGGAGACGCGCGCCGCCGCCCGCGGGCTGGCGTTCGGGCGGGCCGACCTGGAGCAGGTCACCGGCCGGCGCACCAGCTGGCTGAACGACGCCGGGCAGGCCGAGCCGGTCATCCGCGCCTTCCTCGCGGTGCATGACGTGCCGGGCGCCGCGGCGGACAAGTGGCTGCGGTCCTACCGCAGGCTGGCCGATCCCCAGCCGGAGGCACCCGGCCGCCGCGTCAAGCTGGTCGCCGTCGTGACAGTGCCGGTCGTGTGCGCGACCGCGGCCTTCCTGGGTTACGTGACGTACGCCGAAGCGCAGGTACGCGACTCGCTCAGGCGCTCGAACGTGACGATCCTCTCCCTGTACGTCCCCGGCCGCTACCTGGTCGTCAACAACTCGGCCCCCGCTCCCCCGCACGCCAGGCTGGGCGCCTCGATCGTCAACACGAGCCCCGGCCAGACCTACCGGTGGGACCTCGAACCGGACAAGCGCGGCGGCACGTACCTGCACCGGATCCGCAACCGCGCCACCCAGCGCTGCCTGACCCCGGAGGCCCGGCACCTCACCGAGGGGATCTACCTCACCGAGGCGGCCTGCGGCGACTCCGGCGACCAGCTCTGGCGGGTGTCCGACCGGTCCCTCGCCATCGCCTCGCCGCAGGGCGAGCTGTGCGCCGAGCCGAACATGGGCTCCACCATGGCCGGCACCCCGCTGATCCTGCGGGCCTGCGCCGGCGGGCGGCTCGTCCAGCGCTGGCTGGTCACCGACCGCCTGCCGGACCTGGGCAGCTCGCTGGCCAGCGCGGAGAACGGCGTGTGCCTGGACGCCGCGAACGACACCGACGTGATCACGTGGGAGTGCCACGGCCGCGCCAACCAGGCCTTCAGCTATCCGCGCGACGCCCGGGGCGACTACGCGATCAGGAGCATGGATCGCTGCCTGGCCGTCTCCGGCCCGCCGGGGCGGCAACGCCCGGTCCGCGAGCCCTGCTCCGGGGGCCCCGGCCAGCTGTGGCGCTTCACCTACCGCTCGCCCTTCCACGAGTGGCTCTACTGGGAGGTCAAGCATGTCGCCACCGGCCTGTGCCTGCAGCTGGAGCCGGACGGGCGGTCGCTGTCCATGACTCCCTGCGTGCGCTCGAACGTCCAGCAGTGGCGCACCCCCGACTGGCTGCACCCGCCGAACACGCCGGCCCACCCCTAGAGGCGCCACCCGATCTTGTCGTCGCCCGGCTGGTAGCGGCAGGTGGCGCCGGTGGAGACCGTCGCCCGCAGGTGGGCGGCCAGCTCGGGATGGGCGTGGTCGAGCTTGCGCAGCGTGTCGCGGATGCGCGCGGTGACGGTCTTGCGCGCCCGCTCCGCCTCGTCGCCCAGCCGCCGGGTGCGCCCGCCCAGGCCGGCCGCGGCCCGCAGCTCGGCCAGCAGCGCGGCCCGCTCCCGGTCGAACTCCGCCGCCCGCCCGTCGTCGCCCAGCTCGGCGGCCCGGTCGATCTCCTCGTCGAGCCGGGCCAGGCGGCGGCGGTATCGGGTCTTGGCCTCCTCGTCGAGCACGTCGTCACCGCCCATCCGGCGGGCCGCCACGACGAGCTCGCCGCCTTCGGGATCGAGCAGCAGCACGGCGGGCACGTCGTCACCGGGACGGCTCAGCAGCGTGTGCAGGTCGCGCAGACCCTTGGCGTCGGGCAGGTGGGCCACCCGGCCGTCGAACGCCAGCGACCAGACCGCTCCCTCCCGCCGGAACTCCCCGGCCGGGCTGCCCGAGCCCCCACGCCAGGCGTTGCCCGGCAGCGCCCGGGCGCCTTCCGGCACCGCGTGCCCGGCGGGCCGCGCATGGGGTGACTCGCCGGTGTGTCGCACGGGTTGCGGAACCTGCCGCATGCCCAGCTCCACCGCCTCCCGGTGCGCCTCCTCCAGCAGTGCCCGCGCGGCCTCGGCGTCGCCGGGCCCGGCCCGGGAGAGCAGCGTCTCGGCCAGACGTCCCCGGGCCAGCACCGACCACGGCCGCGCCCGCATCGCGTCGGCCGCGCGGTAGGCGGCGGTGAGCTCCGCGACGGCCTCCGCCCAGCGCTCCTCCGCCGCGTCCACCAGGCCGAGCCAGAGGTCGTAAGGACCGCCGATATCCCAGCCGAACAGCGACACCGCCCACCGCCCCCGATGCCGCGCCAGCCCGGCCCGCGCCCGGGCGCACAGCTCCGGGTCCTGCGTGGCCGCGGCCACCTCCGCCAGGAAGCGCAGCCAGATCGGCTGGACCATGCGGTCGTCCGGCTCCTCGTCGGTGAGCTGGCGCAGCGCCGCGTGGAGGTCGCCGGCGTGCAGGGCGGTCAGCCCCTCCAGCAGCGGCACGCACGGGTGGCCGGTGCCCCTGAGCGCGCGCAGCGCCTGCTCCTGCCCGTCGACCCGGCCCTGCAGCGCCATCAACGACCAGCGGTGGTGCATGAGCATGAAGGTGAACTGTTCGTGGCGGGCGTCGGGCTCGATGGCCGCGAGCAGGGACTCCGCCTCGGCGAAGCGGCCGGCGAGACCCGCGATGATGCTGGCGTCGACGTCGGCGGTCATCGCGAGGTGCGGGCGCTCGCCGCGCCGCGCCCTGGCGTCGTAGTCGTGGAACTCGTCGAGGTAGCGCGGGTCGCCCTGCTCGATCATGGCCACCCAGCGCAGGGCGCTGGCGAAGTGCTCGAGGTCGGCGTCGGAGGTGCGCCGGGCCACGGCGATCAGCTCGCCCGTCAGCACCACCCGCTCCCCGGCCGTGCCCGGCCCCCAGATGATGTCGTGGTGCGCCCACAGCCCGAACGCCAGCGCGTCGTCGTTGCCCTCCTGCCTGGCCAGGTTGATGAGGTGGAGGACCAGATCGGTCGCGAGCCGCTCGTCCGGCACCGAGCCGCCGACCAGCCGGCGATGGGCGTCCTTGAGCCGGTCGAGGGCCTTCTCCCGGCCGTAGAGGCTGTGGAAGAGCAGCGCGACCCGGGCGGGCAGCTCGGGGTCGTCGATGTCGCGGGCGATGGCGGCGGCCTCCTCGAACACCCGCCTGGCCTGCTCGGGCTCGCCGGTGTGGTGCAGCTCCCGGCCCAGGTCGAGCGCGATCAGGCCGCGCCGGCGCGGGCTGGAGGCGGCGCTCAGCTCGTACGCCCTGCGCAGGTGACCGACCTGCTCCTCCCCGGCGAGCCTGCCGCCGGCCTCGCGGGCCGCGTCGAGCAGGAGGTCGATGGCCTTCTCCGGGTCGAGCCGGTCACCAGCTAGGTAGGCGTGCCTGGCCAGGTCGCTGGGCGGCAGCTTGCCGGCCAGGCCCGGCGCGCTCTCCACCGCGGCGACCACGGCGGCGTGCCGGCCGGGCGGGTCGTCGAGGGAGTCGTAGAGGGTCTCGCGCACCAGGTCGTGCGCGAACGCGAACACGCCCCCGCCCCTGGTCACCACGAGCCTGGCCACCACGGCCAGGTCGAGCAGCCGGTCGACGTGCGCGACCGGCTGCGCGATGGTGGCGGCGAGCACCTGGCGGTGGAACTCCCGGCCCAGCACCGCCGCGGCCGGCAGCAGCTCGGACACCTGGCGCGGCAGCAGGGACAGCCGCCGCAGCAGCGCGTCGCGCACGCCGGGCGCGATCGCGCTGGCCGAGCCGCCGCTGCGCCACAGCCGGGCGGTCTGCTCGACGAAGAACGGGTTGCCGCCCGTGCGCAGGTGGACCTCCTCGACCAGCTCGGGCGGCGGGTCGAGGCCGGCGGTGCGGGCCATGAGCGCGCCGACGCCCGCCCGGTCGAGCCCGGTGAGCGTGATCGTGGTGGCCTTGGCCACGAGCGGTGACAGCAGGTCGCGCAGCGGGTGGTCGACGGGCTCCACCTCGGCGTCGCGGTAGGTGCCGATCAGCAGCAGCCGCTCGAACCAGGTCTGCTGCGCCGCGAACTCCAGCAGCCGCAGCGAGGCCGGGTCGGCTACGTGCAGGTCGTCGATGACGATCACCACCGGGCGCCGCTGCGAGAGCGCGACCAGGGCGGAGGTGACCGCGTCGAAGAGCTGGAAGCCGTCGGGCGTCGCCCCACCGCTCGGCAGCTCACCGAACTCGGGTGCCCTGCCCTTGGCGGCGTCACCGAGCTCGGTGCCCCTGCCCCTGGCATGCGCCTCGCCGAGCAGGGCGGTCAGGCTCGCGCCCGCCGCCTCCTCGGCCGCCGCCCACTCCTCGGGCTCGGCGGCCCGCCGCAGGGCCCTGATGACCTGCACCCACGGCCAGTAGCCGGGGGCGCTGCCGGAATCCCAGCACGCGCCGCCGACCACCAGCGCGCCGCGCCGCCTGGCCTCGCCCGCCGCGCTGGTGACGAGCGTGGTCTTGCCGATGCCCGCCTCGCCGGTGACCAGCACCAGGCCGCCGTGGCTGCCCACGACCCGGGTGATCTCGGCGCGCAGCAGCTCGGCCGGGTGCTCCCGGCCGATCAGCTCGTGGGCCGCGACGTCCATAGGCATGACGCTTGCACGTTATCCGCCCGAACCGACAATTTCCCAACGCCCTCCAGCGGTTCCGGCGGGCAGGATGCGGGTCCCCCGGGGGATCGGGCCGGCGTCGGTGACCCGATCTACCAGGCCACCTCCAGGGAGCTGAGCCCGTACACGATGGAGGACGTGCGGAAGCGCGGGGCGGTGTCCGTCACGCGCAGGTTCGGGAAGCGCCTGAGCAGCGCGGGGAAGGCGATCCGCAGCTCCATGCGGGCCAGCGGGGCGCCCAGGCAGTGGTGGACGCCGTGACCGAAGGCGACGTGGCCGGGCGCGCCGCGGGTGAGGTCGAACGCGTCCGCGTCCGGCAGGAACGACGGGTCCCGGTTGGCCACGGGCAGGGTGCAGATCAGCAGGTCGCCCGCCTCGATCCGCCGGCCGCCCACCTCGGTGTCCGCGGTCGCGACCTTGGTGGTGCCCGAATTGACGACGCTGAGCCAGCGCAGCAGCTCCTCCACCGCGGCGTCGATGCGCTCGGGCTCCTTCCGCAGCAGGTCGAGCTGCTCGGGGTGGCGCAGCAGGGCGAGCGTGCCCAGGGAGAGCATGTTGGAGGTGGTCTCGTGCCCGGCGAACAGCAGCAGGCCGCCGATCCCGACCAGCTCGTCGGTGGACAGGTCGTCGCCGTGCTCGCGGACGAGCATGCCGAGCAGCTCCTCGCCCGGGTCGGCCTGGATGCGGGTGACCAGGCCCTCCATGTACGCGCGCTGCTCGAACTGGAGCATCATGCGCTGCTCGCCGGGCACGGTCATGTCGAGCATCCTGGCGGTGCGCTCCTGGAAGCCCTCGCGCTCCTCGTACGGCACCCCGAGCAGCTCGCAGATCACCAGCGACGGGATCGGCAGCGCGAACGACGGCACCAGGTCGGCGGGCGAGCCCGCGGCCTCGATGGCGTCCAGGTGCTCCTCGACGATGCGCGTGATCCGCGGCTCCAGCCGGTTGATCCGGCGGATCGTGAACTCGGGGGTCAGCATCCTGCGCAGCCGCGTGTGCTCGGGCGGGTCCACGCCGAGCAGGTTGCCGGCGCGTACCTTGGCCTTCTGCTCCTCCGTCATCTCCGGCGCTCCGGGCAGCCGGGCGATGGTCTGTGGCGCGACCTTGAAGCGTTCGGCGTCGCCCAGCACCTCCCGCACGTCGGCGTAGCGCGTCACGAGCCAGGCGTCGGTGCCGAACGCCGTCGTGATCCGTTTGATCCGCTCCTGGTCCCGCGCGGCCGCCAGCTCCGGCGCCGGATCGAACTCCACCCGCCGCATGTGCAGCGGCATCGTCGAGGTCTCGCTCATGCAATCCCCTGGCTGATCCTGATTTTTGCGTAGAACGCTACTGATGCGGGCGATGCGGGCACTAGTGCGATCTTGAATCGTTGTGCGCTCGTACCTGAATCATGGCCGGGCGGCGGTGCGCGGCGCCCTTTGACGCGGGCCGGACGGCGCCAGGAATATACCTGCATCCCCTACGACAAAGAGGACGCCCATGGATCTGGCGCGGCAAGTCCCCGGCCCCGTGCCCCCGTCCGTGCCCGTGCTCGTCGCGGGAGGCGGGCCCGTCGGCCTGGCGACCGCCGTGGAGCTGGCCCACCACGGCGTTCGCTGCCTGGTGGTCGAGCCGCGCGAGTCGGTCTCGTGGCTGCGCCCGCGCGCCAAGACCACCTCGGCTCGCTCGATGGAGCTGCTGCGCAGGTGGGGGCTGGCGGAGACGTTACGGGCGCGGGCGCCGCTGGCGGTGTCGTGGTCGGACGCGGCGGTGTTCGTCAACAGCCTGCTCGGGCGCGAGATCACCAGGATCGGCGGCTGCTTCGGCCTCGACCTGGCCGGCTCCGACCTGGCCGCCGAACCCGGCCAGCAGGCGCCGCAACCGCTGGTGGAGGAGGTGCTGCGGGAGGCCGTCGGCGACGCGCTGCTGACGGGCCGGCAGGTGACCGGCCTCCGCGAGGACGCCGACGGGGTGACGGTGCGGATCGCCTCCGCCGATGGCGACGAGCACGAGGTACGCGCCCAGTACGTGGTGGGCTGCGACGGCCCGCGCAGCGTCACCAGGGCGGCCATCGGCGCCCGCTACGAGGGCCGCCAGGACGCCAGGCCCAACTTCAACATCGTCTTCCGCGCCCCCGGGCTGGCCGAGCGCATGCCGCACGGCCCCGCCGTGCATTACTGGGTGCTGAACCCGGCCCAGCCCGGCCTGGTCGGCCGCCTGGACCTGGAGGAGACCTGGTGGTGCATCGCGCAGGGCGTACGCGCGCGGGACGCCGACCCGGTGCGGCTGGTACGGAACCTGGCCGGGGCCGACATCGAGGTGGAGATCCTGGCCACCGACCCGTGGACCGCGCGGATGTTGCTGGCCGACCGGTACGGGAGCGGGCGCGTGTTCCTGGCGGGCGACGCGGCGCACCAGAACCCACCCTACGGAGGCCACGGGTTCAACACCGGCATCGGTGACGCGGTCAACATCGGCTGGAAGCTGGCCGCCGTACTGCAGGGGTGGGCTCCGGCCGAGCTGCTGGCCACGTACGAGAGCGAGCGCCGCCCCATCGCCGCCGACACCATCGAGGCCGCCGCCGCGAACATGGCCACCCTCGCCCCCGAACTCGCCGACCCGGCGCTGATGGGGGACGAGGCCGAGTTCGAGAAGGTACGGCCGGCCGTGGCGGAGGCGGTGCTCAGGACCAAGGACAGCGAGTTCCACAGCCTGGACCTGGTGCTCGGGTACACGTACGCGGGCTCGCCCGTCGTCGCCCCGGACGCCGGGGAGCGGCTGCCGCACCGCTGGCTCTCGCCCGGCGAGTCCCTGTACGACCGCCTGGGCCCCGCCTTCAGCCTCGTCGGGGACCAGGGGCTGCCCGGGGCCGCCGTGGTGGTGGCGGAGGCGCGGGAGCTGGGCGTACCGCTCCGGGTGGTGCACCTGCCCGGCGAGCCCTTGACGGTCGTCCGGCCGGACCAGCACGTGGCGTGGCGGGGTGCGGATCCGTCGGGCGCTCTGCGGATGGCACTCGGGCTCTCCTGACCGGGGGGCGTGGGTCGGTAGGTGGGCCCGGGGCCGCCCACCCGTTGCCCGATCACCAAGTGGCCGGCGGGTGCCCACCCCAAAGGTCTTCGCCCGGGGGCGCTTCGCGCCCGATGAGCTCAGGCGTTCCCCCTTCGACGCGCCTCCGGCACGACGACGCCTCCGGCGCCCATCGCGCGTTCACCTGTTACCCGGCTACACGGTGGGCCACGAACGCCCACCCCGACCCGCCACACCATTGGGCCCCTATTGTGCAGGGGACCAGACCGATGACTTCCACCACCTTGGGATGTCTCTCTTCCCAGAACCCTCAGAAGAAAGACGTCCGGAATGCCAGACATAAGCCCAAAATCCACCCGTCGCCGCCGTGACCCGGCCGCCATCTGGCCGCTGATCCACACCGAACGAGCGGCCCTGGCATCCGACCTCGCCACCCTGACAGAGGAACAGTGGGCCACCCCGTCCCTGTGCGAAGGTCTGACGGTGCGTGAGGTGCTCGCCCACCTCACGGCGGGGGCCAGCCTGAACCCGGTGCGGTGGCTGGCGGGCGTGATCCGCTGCCGGTTCGACTTCGACAAGCAGGTGGCCATGCGCCTGGCCGAGCACCTCGGCACCACCGGAGCCGAGACCCTGGAGAGGTTCGAGGCCGTCGTCACGAGCACCACCTCACCACCGCTCCCGGCCGTGGCGATGCTCGGGGAGACGATCGTGCACGGGGAGGACATCCGGCGCCCACTCGGCCTGAGCCGCGACTACCCGATCCCGACGCTCACCCGGCTGGCCGAGTACTACCGGGAATCGGACCTGGTCGTCCAGGCCAAGGGCCGGATCGACGGGTTGCGGCTCACCGCCACCGACGGCCCCTTCGAGGCCGGCACCGGACCGGCTCTCGTGTCGGGGCGGACGCTGTCGCTGATCATGGCGATGACGGGGCGGATTGCCTACTGCGACGAACTGGAAGGAGACGGGGTCCCGATCCTGCGCGACCGCTCCGAGACAGCCGGAGAGCGGGCGTAGCGGGGCCGATCGGGTCCGACGTCGGGTCCGCGTCTACGGGAACGCGGTGAACAGCACTTTCCAGGTCCCCGAGTACAGGCAGTTGGCGCTCGGCCTGGCGGACTTGGCCTCGCTGCACACCTTGAGCTCCACCTCGGTGACGTCCGACCTGCTGAAGAGGAGGCTGGGCGTCTCGTCGTCGAAGCAGTTGCGCAGGCGCTTGTGGGTGAGAGCGGGCTGTCCCTCGTCGTCGTAGTAGGTGATGCGGAAGACGGCCCACGCGCAGCGGAAGTCGCTGGGGGTTCGGTCGGCGAGCAGCACCCGGACGCGTACGTGCGCTACGGGCAGGTCGTCCTCGGGGTCGAGGCCGGTGGCCCGCAGCTCGCCGATGGCCTTGGCCTGGCGGCCCGGCGAGTAGACGGGACCCCAGCGGTCGAACGGGGCGACGGCAGCGGACGTACCGATCCCGGCGGACGCGACCGCTGAGGTCGCTGAGGCCGTGGACGCGGAGGCAGAGGCGGCTGAGGCTGGGGTGGCCGAGGCTGGGGTGGCCGAGGCTGGGGTGGCCGAGGCTGGGGTGGCGGGGAGTGCGGCTAAGGCGGCCAGCAGCACGCCGGCTGACAGGACATGGACGGTTCTCATCATTGCTCCTTCTTCTGCTGCAGGGTGTAGAGGCGGATCTCGATGCCGTCGGGATCGATCAGGCCGGCGACCAGCCAGCCGATGCTGCCCTCGGTGATGCCGGCGTGGGAGACGCCGAGGTCGTCGAGTCGGGCGACCCAGTCGCGGAGCGCGTCGAGCGTGGGCACCCCCAGCGCGACGGGGTCGAACCCGCCCAGAGCCCGTACGCGTTCCGGCTCCTCGCGTAACGCGATCATCAGCGTCTGCCCCGCGTCGCGCATGGCCACGCCACGGAGCACCCCCTCCTCGACGAACTCGATCGCCACGTCGAGGCCCAGCACCCGCCCGTACCACTCCGCGCTCTTGCGTACGTCGGACACAGGCAGCTTGATGTGGTGGAAACCCTTGAGGACGGTCACAACTGGCCCCCTTGTCGGCCAAAGATTTAAAGTGACACTTTAAAGTGGTACTCTAAGTTCATGGCGGACGTCAATACCAGGAATCGGCGATCAGCACCGACCAGGCGGCGCATCGTGGAGGCGGCGCACGGCCTGTTCGCCACGCGCGGCTACTCGGGCACCACCTTCCAGGAGGTGGCCGACGCGGCCGGGGTGTCCGTGCAGACGGTCTACTTCCATTACGGCAGCAAGAGCCAGCTGCTCAAGCACGTGGTGGACGTCGCCTCGGTGGGCGACGACGAGCCGATCCCGCTGCTGGAGCGCCCCTGGTTCGTGGAGTTGCGCGGCTCGACCGACCCGAGGAAGGCGATCGCGCTGTGGGTCCGCGAGAGCGGGGCCATCTTCGACCGGGTGGCGGCGATCCTGGCGGTGGTGCGCGACGCGGCGGCCGGGGATTCGGAGATGGCCGAGCAGTGGCAGGTCAACAGTGGGCAGCGGCGCACGGCGCACGAAACCTTCGTCGGCATCCTCGACGGACTCGATGCGCTGCGGCCCGGGATGGACGTCCAGCGGGCGACGGACGTCACTGTGGGGTTGCTGTCACCCGATCTGTTCCTGGTGCTGGAGCGGGAGTGCGGGTGGAGCACCTCGCAATGGGCGACCTGGGCGGGCGATCAGCTCGCCTATGCCCTGCTGGGGGCGGATGACCAGTGCTCTGACCGGTGACGTTCACCGGGTTGCGGTCGGAGGCGACAGACGGGCCGGTTGGTGAGCGGCGCGGATCAATCCGGATGCGACCCATGAGCTCGGCCTCATAGCCTCGGCCTCATGAACGACCGCGCCCTCGTCCCCGACGACTTCACCGTGCCCCTGTACCTGGCCACCCCGCAGTTCCGTCTGGAGCCCCTGGGGCCCCAGCACAACGTTGCCGACCACGCCGCCTGGACCAGCAGCATCGAGCACATTCGCGCGACCCCGGGCTTCCCGGACGGAGACTGGCCTCCCGTGGGCGGCATGACCCTGGAGGCAAACCTCGCCGACCTGCGGCGCCACGCGGACGACTTCGCCCAGCGCCGCGGATTCACCTACACCGTCCTCGATCCGGCCGGCGGCGAGGTGATCGGATGCGTCTACATCTATCCCTCCGCCAGCGACGACCACGCCACTGACGTGTCCTCCTGGGTCCGGGCCGACCGAGCCGAACTGGACGTGCCCTTGTATGAAGCCGTGACAGCCTGGCTGTCCACGCACTGGCCCCTTGGGACGCTCAACTATCACCCGCGCTGAGGTGTTGTCCACCGCCTGTGGACAACACCAAACCGACCCCCGCACCCCGCGCGAAGCGCCCCAGGCAAAGGCTTTCGTGCGCGAGGCGCCCCAGGACCCCGCGCTAAGCGCTCCGAGCGAAGCGTCCCAGGCGAAGACCCCTCGGAAGCCCCGTGCGCGAAGTACCCCCGGACCCTGCGCGAAGCGCCTCCGGGCGAAGCGCCCCAGGGACCCCCCGCGAAATGCCCCCGGGCGAAGACTCCTCCGCGCGAAGCGCCCCTGAGCGGAGGCGTCGCGTGCCGGAGGGCCCCAGGCGAAGGCCCTCGTGCGCGAAGCGCCCCAGGACCCCGCGCGAAGCGCCCCCGGGCGATGACCCCTCCGCGCGAAGCGCCCCCTGGGCGGAGGCGTCGCGTGCCGGAGGCGCGCGCCTGGAAGGCAGCCCGGGCGGCAGCGAGGTCCACTCGGGGCGGGCGTAGGGGGCCAAGCCGGTAACCAGCCCACGGGTGGGCGATGGGCGAGCGACAGCGAGCCGGGCCTTTCCCGGGCGGGCACAGGCGGGCGGAACCGGTAAACAGGCCACGGGTGGGCGGCGTCGCCGGGGCGGGTCTACGCTGGGCGCATGCGCGTAGTGGTCATCGGTGGTAGCGGTCACATCGGTACGTACCTCATCCCCAGGCTCGTCGAAGCCGGTCACGAGGTCGTCAACGTGAGCCGGGGCAAACGTGACCCCTACACCCCGCACGGCGCCTGGCAGCGGGTCAGCACCGTCATCGCCGATCGGGAGGCCGAGGAAGCGGACGGGGCAAACAGGGCCAATGGAGCTGACGGGGCGTTCGGGGCGTTCGGGCGGCGGATCGCCGAGCTCGAAGGTGACGTGGTCATCGATCTGATCTGCTTCAAGGAGAGCAGCGCGCGGGAGATCGCCGCCGCCCTCAGCGGGCGGGTGCGCCAGTTCCTGCACTGCGGCACCATCTGGGTGCACGGGCCGAGCGCGCAGGTGCCGACGACCGAGGATCGCCGGCGGACGCCCTTCGGCGAGTACGGCGTGCAGAAGGCCGCCATCGAGGCGTTCCTGCTCGACCGCGCCCGCCGCGACGGGTTCCCCGCGACGATCATCCATCCGGGGCACATCACCGGGCCGGGGTGGGTGCCGGTCAACCCGGCGGGCAACGTCAATCCCGCCGTCTACCAGGCGCTCGCCGACGGTGACGAGCTCGCGCTGCCCAATCTGGGCATGGAGACCGTCCAGCACGTGCACGCCGACGACGTGGCGCGGTTGTTCATGGACGCCATCGCCAGTCCCTCCGCCGCCATCGGGGAGAGCTTCCACTCCGTCGCCACCACCGCCCTGACGCTGCGCGGGTACGCCGAGGCGGTGGCGGGCTGGTTCGGGAGGGACGCGCGGCTGGCGTTCCTGCCGTGGGAGCAGTGGCGGGGCACGGTGTCCGAGGAGGACGCCCAGCTGACGTACGACCACATCGCGCACAGCCCGCACTGCAGCATGGCCAAGGCCGAGCGGCTGCTCGGGCACCGGCCCCGCTACACCTCGCTGGAGGCCGTCTCCGAGGCGGTCGACTGGCTGGTCCGGGCCGGGACGATCAAGCCCCAGCCCTGACCGGCCAGCCCCGAGCGGCCCCGTTCGTCAGCCCGTCAGCCCGTCAGCGGGCCGAACTCCTTGCGGGTGTCGATCACCTCGCCGAACAGCTCCCACCGCTCACCCTTGAACGTCATGAGCTGCATCGACTCGATCGGGAACCCGTCGCCCTGGGCGGTGTTCAGCGTCACCCCGGGCAGCAGCATGTCCACCTTTACGTCCTTCAGGTTGCGGACGGAGTCCCGCAGCCCCTCGCGGGTCGGGCACGCGGCCGCCTCCATGGCCCTGTGGAAGCTGGTCGCCGCCGCCCATCCGAACGTGTGGTACGGCACGTTCGGGTCGGCACCGGGCGCGTACTGCTTCATCTTCTCCTTGTAGAGCATCATCTCGGCGTCGTTCGCCCACGTCGGGTCGTTCGGGTCCTTGTAGTACGTGGCCGACACGACGCCCTGCACGTTCTCGAAGCCCACCGGCTTGAGCACGGTGATCGAGGCGGCGACGTTGTTGACGATGTGCAGCGGGTTCCACTTGGTGTTCTTGGCGTCGGCCGCCAGCGCCTGCGAGCCGAACTTGGGCGTGGTGATGTTGAGGAACACGTCCGCCTTGGAGTCGGCGAGGTTGCGCACCTGCGGGTCGATGCTGGGGTCGGAGACCTCGTAGCTCTGCTCGGCCACGACCTTGATCTGGGTGCCCTCCAGCGCCCGCTTGAACCCGCCCAGCAGGTCCTTGCCGAAGTCGTCGTTCTGGTAGAGGACGGCGACCTTGGCCTCCGGCTTCTCCTGCTTGAGGTAGGCCGCGTAGACGCGGGCCTCGGAGACGTAGTTGGGCTGCCAGCCGATGGTCCACGGGTGCGCGGCGTCGGTGCCCCACTTCGAGGCGCCGGTGGCGACGAAGATCTGCGGCACCTTGCGCTGGTTGGCGTAGTCCCAGGTAGCCGTGGTCGAGGGGGTGCCCAGCGTCTGGAACAGGGCGAACACCTGCTCCTGCTCCACCAGCCTGCGGGCCTCCTCGACGGCCTTGGGCGGCTGGTAGCCGTCGTCGCGTACGACGAACTCGACCTTGCGCCCGCCGATGCCGTTCTTCTCGGCGTTGATGTAGTCGAAGTACGCCTTGATGCCCTTGGGGATGTCCCCGTAGGCGGAGGCGGGGCCGGACAGCGGGTAGATGCCGCCCAGTTTGATGCTCTTGTCGGTGATGCCGGTCGTCTGCTGCCCCTGGCACTGGCCCGAGGCGGCCGTACCGGTGCCGCCGCCGCTGTCCCGCCCCCCGCAGGCGGCGACGGCAAGCAGGAGCAGCGCCGTGCAACCGATCGCAGAAACTCGCATCCCTCTTACTCCTTCCGGGGAATCTTCTTGATCAAGCGCCCGGCCAGCCCGGCGAGCCCCGTCGGGGCCACGTACATCACCACGATGATCAGCAGGCCGAAGATGACGCCGGGCGCGGCGTCGTTGACGTCCTGCGAGATGCTCGGCACGAACATCACGAACAGCCCGCCGAGCACAGGTCCGGACAGCGAGCCGAGTCCCCCGACGACCAGGCCGGCCAGCAGGGTGATCGACAGGTTCACCGTGAACGAGTCCGGTGACACGAACCCGATCACCCACGTGTAGACGCAGCCCGCCGCCCCCGCGAACATGGCGCTCCAGGCGAACGCGAGCGTCTTGTAGAACGACAGCCGCACACCCATGACCTCGGCGGCCGTCTCGTTGTCCCGGAGGGCGTGCAGCGCCCGGCCGACGCGCGACCGCAGCAGGCCGGCGACCAGCAGGAACGCGACCACGGCGACGGCCAGGGTGAGGAAGTACAGCCACTGGTCCTCGGCCAGGCCGCTCCACGCGGGCGGCGCGGGCTTGGGCAGGGTCAGGCCCATGGACCCGCCGGTCACCTCCTCGAACCGCTTGAGCAGCGGCACAAGGAAGATCGCGATGGCGAGCGTCACGAGCGCCAGGTACAGGCCGCGCAGCCGCATCGCCGGGATGCCGAGGGCCAGCCCGATCAGGAACGCCACCCCGGCCGCGAGGGGCAGGGTCAGCGGGTACGGGAGGTCCCAGCGGTCGAGCAGGATGGCTGCCGTGTACGCGCCGACGGCGAAGAAGGCGCCGTGACCGAGGGAGATCTGCCCGGCGTGCCCGACGAGCAGGTTGAGCCCGAGCAGCGCCACCGCGTACACCAGCACCATCGTGAGCTGGAAGACGTGGAAGGGGACGAGCTGGAAGGGCGCGTAGACGGCGGCGGCCAGCAGCAGGGCCGGCCCCGCCCACCGCCAGCGGGGGTCGAACGTCCGCCGCTGCCGTACGGGGGGCGGTGTCACCTTGGCACCGACCTGTGTGCTCATGCCCGCTCCACCACCGCTCGTCCGAACAGTCCTTGGGGCCGTAGCAGCAGGACGCCGAGGATGATCACCAGCGGCACCCCCACCTTCAGGTCGGAGCCGATGAAGCCGACGTAGGCGCCGGCGAGCGTCTCCGCGACGCCGACGACGAGCCCGCCGACGACCGCCCCGACCGGGCTGTCGAACCCGCCGAGCGTGGCGGCGGCGAAGGCGTAGATGAGGACGCCGCCCATCATGTTGGGCTCCAGGAACAGCAGCGGCGCCACCAGCACGCCCGACACGGCGCCCACGGTGGCGGCCAGCCCCCAGCCGAGCGCGAGCGTCCAGCCCACCCTGATGCCGACCAGCCGCGCCGAGGCGGGGTTGGTGGCCACCGCCCGCATCCCGAGGCCGATCTTGGTGTGCTGGAAGAGCAGGTAGAGCAGCCCCATGACCAGCGCCACCACCCCGAGCACGCCGAGCGTGGACAGGCTCACGCTGACCCCGGCGGCCTCCAGGGCACCGCCGGGGAAGGGGTTCGGGAAGTCCTTGATGAGGAACGTCCAGATCCAGCCGGCCGCCGCGTTGACGAAGATGAACAGCCCGACGGTGACGATCACGATCGTCAGCTCGGGCGCGCCCTCGACCGGCCGGATGATCACCCGTTCGATGAGCATCCCGCCGGCGAACGACACCACCAGCGTCACCGCCAGCGCCGCCCAGAACGGCAGCCCGGCGGCCACGCACTGCCAGGCGATGTACGTGGAGAACATGGCCAGCTCGCCCTGGGCGAAGTTCACGATCCCGGTGAACTGGTAGATCAGCACCAGGGCCAGCGCCAGGCTGGCGTAGATGGCGCCCGCGCCGATGCCCTCGACGAGTTGCTGCAGGAATCCGGCCATCGCGCTACACCCGGTACCCGAGGTAGGACTGCGCGACCTGCTCGTCGGCCCTGATGTCCTCGGCCGTGCCCGACAGCACGATCCGCCCGGTCTCCAGGACGTGCGCCTGCTGGGCGATGCCCAGGGCGAGGTGGGCGTTCTGCTCGACGACGACCACGGTGGTGCGCTCCTCTGCGTTGATGGCCTGCACGATGCGGAACAGCTCCCGGGTGACCAGCGGGGCCAGGCCGAGCGACGGCTCGTCGAGCAGCAGCAGCCGGGGGCGCAGCATGAGGGCGCGGCCGATGGCCAGCATCTGCTGCTCGCCGCCGCTGAGGCTGCCGGCCGTCTGCTTGAGGCGGGTCTTCAGGACCGGGAAGTAGGTGTGGATGCGGCCGAGGTCCTCCTCGACACTCGCCCGGCCACGCCGGACGAACGCGCCCAGCCGCAGGTTCTCCTCGACGGTCAGCGACATGAACGTGCCCCGTCCCTCGGGCACGTGCGCGATGCCCTGCCTGGCGAGCGCGTCGGGCGAGCGGCCGTCGAGCTCGGTGCCGCCCAGCGACACCTTGCCGCGCGCCTTGACCATGCCGGACAACGCCCGGAGCAACGTCGTCTTGCCCGCGCCGTTGGGCCCGAGGATCGCGCAGATCTCGCCCTCGCGTACGGTGAAGCGCACGCCGTGCAGCACCCGCGCGTCCCCGTAGCCGGCGACCAGGTCTTCCACCACCAAGTCGGTCATGCGGCCGTCCCCAGGTACGCCTCGATCACGGCGGGGTTCCGCTGGACCTCTTCCGGCGGGCCTTCGGCGATCTTGCGGCCGAAGTCCAGGCAGACGATGCGCTCGCAGATCCCCATGACGAACCCCATGTGGTGCTCGACCACGACCACCGTGAGGTCGTACTCGGAGCGGATCGCCGCCAGCGTGCCGGCGAACTCCTCCACCTCGGACGAGCTGAGCCCGTTCACCGGCTCGTCGAGCAGCAGCAGCCGGGGCCGGCCGACGAGCGCCCGGGCCAGCTCGACCCGTTTCAGGGTGCCGAACGGCAGCCCGGTCGCGGGATGCCCGGCCACCTCGGACAGGCCGAGCTGCCGCAGCACGGCGTCGGCGTCGGCCCGCAGGGCGCGCTCCTCGCGGCCCACGCCCGGCAGGCGCAGCGCGGCGGACAGGAATCCGGCGCGGCCCCGGTGGTGCGCGCCGACCAGCACGTTGTCACGGACGGACAGGCGGGGGAACAGGCCCAGGTTCTGGAACGTCCTGGCGATGCCGAGCCGCGCGATGGCGTGCGGCGCCACGGCGGTCAGGTCCGCGCCCTCGTACGCGATGGTCCCCGAGTCGGCGTCGTAGCGCCGGGTCAGGCAGTTGAACAAGGTGGTCTTGCCGGCACCGTTCGGCCCGATGAGCCCCACCATCTCGCCGCCCGCCACCTCGAACCCCACGCCGTCCAGCGCGGTGATGCCGCCGAAGCGAACGGTAAGATCGTGTACCTCCAGCATCCGGCCTCCTGGAGAACAATGTTCTAAGTTGGGCTCAGCGTAGGATCCGCCGCGAGAAGGCCGCATTGGGCACGGTGACCCAAGATGTTTCAGGCGAGTTGTCCTCTGAGCACAGCGTGGGTCTCGGAGCGGTTACGACCCGTTGACCGCCCGGCCACGGCCATGGATCATCCCGGGCATGTCCACCGGTTCGAGCACCGTGGAAGCCGCCGTCCGCGCGGAACGCACTCGCATCCTGTCCGAGCTGCTCAACGACCTCCAGGAACTGGCCGGCGTCGCGGTCGCGACGATGCGCGAGGAGATCCCCGCCTACGAGGCGCAGGGGCCGGCCTTCCACGCTGACGTGCGGGACCAGGTGGTCAAGCACTACGGGGCCAAGCTGGGCGTGCTGCTGGAGGAGCGCACGGTGACGTTCGAGGACATCGCGTTCACCCGGCGGGCCGCGATGCGCCGGGCCCGGGCTGGGGTGGCGCTGGCCGACTACATCAACGCCTTCCGGGTCGGGCAGCAGGTGTTCTGGGAGGCCGTGGTCGAGCGGGCCGGGCACGCGTACGCGGGCCGCGAGGCGGCGCTGTCGCTGGCGGCGCCGCTGATGCGCTACTGCGACTTCGCCAGCACGCACGCGGCGAACGCGTACATGGAGTTCCAGCAGTACGCGGCGGCCGAGGCCGTCCGGGAGAGCCGGGACCTGCTGGAGACGCTGCTGGCGGGCGGCGTGCCGACGCGCGGCAGGGAGCTGGCCGCCGCGCAGGCGCACGGCCTGGGCCCTGACGCGCGCACGCCGCTGCTCGTGGTGATCGCGGTGCTCGCCGGGCCGCCCACCTCCGTGACGGGTCCCGACCAGGGCACCGACGCCCGGCACGCGGCCTGCGCGGCGATCGCCAGGACCGGCGGGAACGGCACGCGCACGCTGTCGGTCGTCCGCCAGTCGGAGATCGTGGCCATCCCCGCGCTCGGCCCCGGCACCGGCCCCGAGGAGTTGTGCGACCGGCTGCAGGGGGTGCTGGAGAGCCTGGCCGCCGAGGGCATCAGGCTGGCCATGGGCATCAGCACCGTCTCGACGGGCACCGCGCAGATCCCCCAGGCCTACCAGGAGGCCAGGGCCGTGCTGGACTTCGTGCCCGAGGAGGGCGGCGTCGCGGCGCTGCCCAGGATCACGCCGTTCCAGTATCTGGCGCTGAAGGCCGACGACACCGCCCGCCACCTGGTGGACCCGCGCATCACGTCGCTGCTGGCCGAGGATCGGGCGCGCGGCGGCGTGCTGACGGCCACGATCAGGGAGTTCGCCGCCGCCGACCTGAACCTGCGGGCCGCCGCCGAGCGGTTGCAGATCCACCCCAACACCGCTCAGTACCGGCTGCGCCGGATCCAGGAGCGCACCGGGCGGAGCCTGCGCTCGATCAACGATCTCGTCGAGCTGCTCGTCGCGATCGCTCTCCAGGACACTCTTCCCACCAATACTGGGCGGGAAAGACTGGCCACCGCGACCAATGAGGGGCGTGCGAGAGCCGACGTACGGTCTTTCCATGAACCTCGCTGACCGGCTCCACGCCGCCGCCGCCCGGCTCGGCGGCAGGGCGGTTCTCACGCTGGACGAGGCGGAGCTCACCTACGGCGCGCTCGACGGGCTCAGCGCCCGCCTCGCGGGCCTGCTGCGGTGCCGCGGGGTCGGCCCCGGCGACCGGGTCGCGATCATGCTGCCGAACGTGCCCGAGTTCGGCGTCGTCTACTACGGGGTGCTGCGGCTCGGGGCCGTGGTGGTGCCGCTCGATCCGCTGCTGAAGCGGCGGGAGATCGCCGCGTACCTGGGGAACTGCGGGGCCCGGCTGCTGATCGCCTGGCACGCGTTCGCGGAGGCGGCGGAGGCGGGCTCGGCCGGCACGAAGGCGGACTGCTTCTTCGTGGTGCCCGGGGAGTTCCGGCGGCTGCTGCGCGGCGTCGCGGCCGAGCCCGAGATCGCCTCGATGGCGGGCGGCGACACCGCGGTCATCCACTACACCTCCGGCACGACGGGGCGGCCCAAGGGCATCGAGCTGACCCACGCGAACCTGGGCGGCAACGCCGCCACCGTGGCCCGCATGCACGCGCTCGGGGTGGACGACGTGGTGCTGGGCGCGCTGCCGCTCTACCACACGTTCGGGCAGACCTGCTCGCTCAACGCGACCGTGCACGCGGGCGCGCGGCTGACGCTGCTGCGCCGCTTCGAGGCGGGGCCGGCGCTGGAGGTCATCAGGCGCGACGGGGTGACGGTCTTCCAGGGCGTGCCGACGATGTTCATCGCGCTGCTCGACCATCCGGGCGCCTCCGACCTGTCGATGTTGCGGGTCTGCGCCTCGGGCGGCGCGGCGCTGCCGCTGGACGTGCTGCGCGCGTACGACGCCAGGTTCGGCTGCGAGATCATCGAGGGGTACGGCCTCAGCGAGACCTCCCCCGTGACCGCGACCAACCGGGGCGGCCACCTCCGCCGGCCGGGCTCGATCGGCTGGCCCATCAGGGGCGTCGAGATGAAGGTCGTCGGCGAGGACGGCCACGAGGTGCCCAGCGGCGAGATCGGCGAGATCGTGGTCCGGGGCCCCAATGTCATGAAGGGCTACTGGAACGACCCCGAGGCCACGGCGGAGGCCGTCCGCGACGGCTGGTTCCACACCGGCGACCTCGGCCGGGTGGACGAGGACGGCTACTTCTTCCTGGTGGACCGCCGTCGCGACGTGATCATCCGGGGCGGCTACACGGTCTACCCGCGCGAGGTGGAGGAGGTCCTGTACGAGCACCCGGCGGTGCGGCAGGCGGCCGTCCTCGGGGTGCCGCACCCGGAGCTGGGCGAGGAGATCGAGGCCGTGGTGGCCCTGCGCGCCCCGGTGACCGGCGACGAGCTGCGCGACTTCGTACGGGAGCGGGTGGCCGCGTACAAGTATCCCCGCCGCGTGTCGTTCGTGGACGAGCTGCCGATGAGCCCCACGGGCAAGATCCTCAAACGCGCTCTCACGTCGAGGACCTAGGTCCCTACCGGGCGGGCGCGGACAGCGCATAGCGTGGAGGCATGATACGCGTGTTCCTCCTCGACGATCATGAAGTCGTCCGCCGCGGCGTGGCCGCCCTGCTGGACTCGGAGGACGACATCGAGGTCATCGGCGAGGCCGGCACGGCCGAGTCGGCGATCGCGCGCATCCCCGCACTGATGCCCGACGTGGCGGTGCTCGACGTGCGGCTGCCCGACGGCAACGGCGTTGACGTGTGCCGCGAGGTGCGCTCCCGGGTGCCGGGGCTGGCGTGCCTGATGCTGACGTCGTTCGCCGACGACGACGCGCTGTTCGACGCGGTGATGGCGGGGGCCTCGGGCTACGTGCTCAAGCAGATCCACGGCTCCGACCTGGTGGGCGCGGTGCGCACGGTGGCGTCCGGGCAGTCGCTGCTCGACCCGCAGACCACCGCCGCCATGCTCCAGCGCCTGCGCGACCAGTCCGCCAGGAAGGACCCGCTGGCGGCGCTGTCGGAGCAGGAGCGGCACATCCTCGACCTGATCGGCGAGGGGCTGACCAACCGGCAGATCGGCGAGCGCATGTTCCTGGCCGAGAAGACGGTCAAGAACTACGTGTCCAACCTGCTGTCCAAGCTCAACATGCAGCGGCGCACCCAGGCGGCCGCGCTGTCGGCCCGCCTGCACGCCGACCGGCGCGAATGACCTGACCACGACCGCCGGCGCCGGACGCGGTCACAGGGGCACCGTCCAGTTCAGCGCCGTGCCGCCGCCCTCGGCCGGGACCGCCTCGAAGGTGCCGCCGAGACCGGCGGCCCGCTCCTCGAGGTTGCGCAGCCCGCTGCGCCGCCCCTCTTCGGGCAGCCCCACCCCGTTGTCCCGCACGGCGAGCGTGAGCCGGTCGCCGGTCACCTCCACCGACACCTCCGCCTTGGTGGCCTTGGCGTGCCGGACCACGTTGGACAGCGCCTCGCGCAGGACGGCCAGCACCTGCTCGGCGAGGTCATCGGAGATCAGGTTGTCGAGCTGGCCCTCCATGCGCAGGCCCGGCATGAAGCCGAGGTGGCCGCGCGCGCCCTCCACCAGGCCCACGACCCGCGCCCGCAGGCTGGGGCCGGCCGTCTCCCTGACGTTCTGCAGGGCGAAGATCGTGGAGCGGATCTGGCGGATCGTCTCGTCCAGCTCGTCGATGGCGTGCTGCAGGCGGTTGGACGCCTCGGGCCGCTCCACCAGCCGGACCGTGCTCATCAGGGTCATGGCGGTGGCGAACAGGCGCTGGATGACCACGTCGTGCAGGTCCTTGGCGATCCGGTCGCGGTCCTCCAGCAGGCCCAGGCGCTCGGCGTCGCGGCGCGTGTCGGCCAGCTCCAGCGCGATCGCGGCCTGGCCGGCGAACGCCTCCAGCATGCGCAGGTCGGCGCCGCTGAACGGCAGCCGGCCCGACCGCTTGGCCAGGGCCAGCACGCCGCGTACGGAGCGGCCGGCGCCCAGCGGCATGAGCAGCTCGGGCCCGAGGCCGAGCGGGCGCAGCGGGGAGTCCTCGTCGAGCAGGTTGCCCGCCGACACCGCCCGCCCCTCGGTGAACACCCCGCCGGCCGCCGTGGAGGTCAGCTCGAACATCAGGTCCGACACCTCCTGGCCCACGTCGCCCTGCGCGCACTCCACCCGCAGGTGGTCGCCGCCGTCGTCGGGCAGCAGGATCTGTACGAGGTCCGCGTCGGTCATCTGCCGGGCCCGGGTCGCCACAATGCTCAGCACCTGGCCGGTGTCAGCCCCGGACAGCAGGCTGGTCGTCACTTCCGACGACGCCTCCAGCCAGGTCTCGCGCCTGCGCGTCTCCTCATAGAGGCGGGCGTTCTCCACCGCGACGCCGGCGGCCGTGGCCAGCGCGATCACGATGGCCTCGTCCTCCTCGTCGAAGTCGCCGCCGCCGCGCTTCTCCGTCAGGTAGAGGTTGCCGAACACCTCGTCGCGCACCCGGATCGGCACCCCGAGGAACGTGCCCATCGGCGGGTGGCCGGGCGGGAACCCGTACGACTCGGGGTGGTCGGAGATGCGGCCGAGCCGCAGCGGGCGCGCGTCCTTGATCAGCAGCCCGAGCAGGCCGAGCCCGTGCGGCCAGTGCTCGATCTTGGCGATCTCCTCGTCCGTCAGCCCCACGGGGATGAACTGGACGAGCGTCTGCTCCTGCCCGACCACGCCGAGCGCGCCGTAGCTGGCGTCCACCAGCCTGGTCGCGGTCTCCACGATGCGCCGCAGCACGGTCTCCAGGTCAAGGTCACTGCCGACGGACACGACCGCCTCCAGCAGCGCGTGCACGCGGTCCCTGGTGGCCAGCACGGCGTTGAGCCGGACCTGAAGCTCGGCCAGCAGCTCGTCGAGCCGCATGTTGGGCATCAACGGAGGGTGCTCTCCATCCACCATGGGCTCAGTTTCGCACCTTTGGGCAACCAACGGAGCGGCCGGTACGGGTTGTCGCGACGAGATCACCCTCCTCCCCGGTCACGCTCGGGGCAGGAAACGTTCGCGCAGGTCGGGGCGGAGCCAGGCGGCCGGGGAGGCGATCGACAACCCGCCGTCCACGGGCAGGACGACACCGGTGACGAACGCCGCCTGCGGCGAGGCCAGGAACGCCACCGCCCCGGCCACGTCCTCCGGGGTCCCGGTGCGGCCGAGGGGGTAGCCCTCGGTGGCGCCCGCCAGGTCCTCGCCGCCGATCAGGCCCGGGGCCACCGAGTTGACGCGGATGCCCGCGGGGCCGTACTCGAGGGCGAGCTGGCGGACGAAGGCGTCCAGACCGCCCTTGGCGGCGGCGTACGCGGGCAGGCCCGGGGCGGCCAGGAAGGAGTTGACCGACCCGACGGCCACCACCGCACCGCCCCTGGGCATCTTGGGCAGGGCGGACCTGCACAGGTGGAAGGCCACGTCCAGGGTGGCCCCCAGCGCGGCCCGCCACTGCTCGTCCGTGGTGGCCACGACGGGGGCGACGGGCATCACGGCGGTGGCCAGCACCAGCACGTCCAGACCGCCGGCCAGCTCCGCCGCCTCCTCCACCGCCACGGCGGCCTCGGCGGGGTCGGCGCAGTCGCGGGTGAGGAAACCGGTGTAGGCGGGGTCGTCGCACGGCTCCAGCCCGATGCCGACGACGCGGTCGCCCCGCGCGGCGAAGGTCGCGGCGACGGCCCGCCCGATGGGCGAGTTGCCGCCGGCCAGCAGCACGCCCCGGGCGTCCGGCCGGGTCACCACAGGTCCGCCATGACGTGCTCCAGCAGGGCGCGGCTGGCCGCGTCGAGGGGCCGGGCCGGGGAGCGGACCGCCGCCGAGGCGATCAGCCCGCGCCGGACCAGCACCTCCTTGTGCACCGCCCACGCCAGTCCGGGCTGCATCCCCGAGCGGATCAGCGGCAGCAGCCGGGCGTGCCCGGCGCGCGCCTCCCCGGTACGTCCCGCCGCCCAGTCGGCCAGCACCGGCGCGAGCAGGTCCGTGAACTCGCAGGCCGGCATCGTCCCGACCGCCCCGAGGGCGTACTCCTCCAGGCAGAACAGCGCGTTCTGCCCCCCGAACACCGCGAACCCGTCGGCCACCCCCGCCACCACGGCGGCGACCTTGGGCGCCGTCGGCGGCGCCTCCACCTTGACGGAGGTCACCCCGTCGAGCTTGCTGAGCTCCACGATGAGCGGCTCGGGCATGCTCACCCCGGTCGCGCCCGGCGCGTCCTGCACCATGACGTCCACGCCGGTCCGGGCCGCGATCTCGCCGTAGAAGTCCACGAGTTGCCCGCCCGTGGGCTTGACCAGGTACGGCGGCAGCACCATGAGCGCATCCGCGCCCCCGTCCCTGGCGGCCACGGCCTGCTCCAGCGCGCTCGCCGTGCTGGTGGAGCCCACTCCGGCCACCACGGGAGCCGGGCCGGCCACGGCGCGCACCTCGGCCAGGATCCGCGCGCGGTCCCCGGTCGTCAGGGCGAAGCCCTCGCTCGCCATGCCGAACACGGCCACGCCGTCCGCCCCCGACGCGAGCTGCCATTCGGTCAGCCGCCGCAGGCTCGGCAGGTCCAGCTCGCCCTCGTCCGTGAACGGGGTGGCGAGGATGGGGATCAGTCCAGACAGAACCAACGAAACTTCTCCAATCACAGTGCTGACAATGCGGAAGGGTCGACGTCCACGCCGAGCCCCGGCCCGGACGGCACGGGGAAACCGGTGGCGTCGCCGGGCAGCGGGGCCCGCAGGATCGCGCCGGCGACCTCACAAGTGGTGGGCTGGTACTCGAAGAAGGCCAGGTTGCCCAGGGCCGCGCTGACGTGGACGCCGGCGGCCAGCGCGACGCCGAGGCCGGTGGAGTGGTGCGGCGCCACCCGTACGTGCTGCGCCGCCGCCAGCTCAGCGATCGAGACCAGCTCCGTGATCCCGGTACGCCCCACGTCCGGCTGCGCGAGCCCGAGCGCGCGCCGGCCCAGCCAGTGGCCGAACTCGTACCGGTTGCGCAGCGTCTCCCCCACCGCGATCGGCAGGTCGGCCCGCCGCACCAGGTCCCGGTGGCCTTCCACGTCCTCGGGCGCGAGCGGCGCCTCCAGGAACAGCGCGCCCCGCTCGGCCAGCCCGCGCGCCAGCCGTACGGCCTGCGGCACGTCGTAGACCCAGTGCGCGTCCACCGCCACCTTCAGCCCCGAGGCGGCGACCGCGTCCACGGTGGCGAGGTCCTCCTCCACCCCATGCCCGAGGTGCAGCTTCACCATGGTGGCGCCCTTGGCCGCCCACTGGCGGGCCAGCTCGGAGCGCTCGGCGTCGGTCGGCCTGGGCAGGCCGCTGACGTAGACGGGGACGGTCTGCCGGAACGCGCCGCCGAGCAGCTCGGCGACCGAGCGGCCGGTGAGGCGGCCGGTCAGGTCCCACAGCGCGATGTCCACGGCGGCCAGCGCGTCGGCCTGGTGGCCGGTGAGGTGGCCGCGCTCCCGCATGAGGCCACTCAGCTTCTCCCACAGCGGGCGCACGCGCGTCGGGTCCTCGCCGATCAGCGCGGGCGCGAGCAGCCGCTCGACGATCGCGGCGGGCACCTCGGGGGCGACCGGCGCCAGCGCCTCGCCCCAGCCGGTCGTGCCGTCGTCGGTCGTGATGCTCACCAGCAGGGTCTCGAAGCGGGCCGAGTAGAGGCTGCGCCAGGGCGGGCGGACGAAATAGCCCTCCTCCTGGGCGGGCGTGCCCAGGTAGGCGTCCTCGTGCCGGATCTTCACCGGGAAACATCGCACTTGACGAATTTGCGGCATGTGCGTGACGATCCCACATAGTGCAAGCCAATTGCAATGGAGACAGGGTGGCTTCCGACCAGAGCAACAATCAGAGCGTAGAACGGGCTATCTCCGTCCTGCGGGCGTTCCTGACGGGCCGGCCAGAGCTGCGCGTGTCGGACGTCGCCAAGGCCACCGGGCTCGGCACCTCGACCGCCTCCCGGCTGCTGGCCACGCTGGAGACGCTGGAGTTCGTCGAGCGGGACGAGGTGAGCGGCCTCTACCGGCTGGGCACCGCCCCCATCACGCTCGGCGGCGTCGCGCTGAACCAGAACCCGGTGCACCGCGAGGCCCGCCAGATCGCCCAGGACCTGGCCGGCGCGCTCGGCCTGGGCGTCAACGTGGCCGTCAGGCGCGCGGAGTCGATGTTCTACCTGCTGAACTTCGAGGGCAGGCTGGCCCCCAGGTCGTTCGTGCTGACCGGGCAGCGCAAGCCGCTCTACGCGACCGGGATCGGCAAGTGCCTGCTGCTCGCCCTCACCCCCGAGGAGCGGCGCGAGCTGCTCCCCGAGATGCGGCCGTTCACGTCCCGGACGATCGTCACGCACGAGGCGCTGGACCAGGAGCTGGCCGCCACGACCGGCCGGGGCTACGCGACCGAGGTGGAGGAGCTGGCGTTCGGCCGCGCGTGCGTGGCGGCGCCGATCCGCGACATGTCGGGCACGATCGTGGCCGCGATCTCGATCTCCGGGCCGCTGTCGGCGATCGACCTGGAGGCGCGCGAGGCCGAGCTGGCCCGCACGATCATCGAGACCGCCGACTCCATCAGCATCGGGCTCGGATACGTCGGCCCGGTCCACGCCGTCGCCGCCTCGGGCCGGCCATGAGGGGACGCAAGCTCTCCGACGGCCAGTTCGCCTGGTTGCTGATGGTGCCGGGGCTGGCGCTGTTCCTCGCGATCATCGCGTACCCGCTGGTGTCCGCGCTGGTCACGGGCTTCTTCGAGCAGAGCCTCGTGCGACCCGGCCGCTCCTTCGTCGGCCTGGCCAACTTCGCGGACCTGCTCGGCGGCGACTTCTGGCCGGTGCTGCGCAACACGCTGGTGTTCACGTTCGGTGCCACGATCGCCCCCTTCCTGATCGGGTACGCGCTGGCGCTCGCGCTCAACGCCGGGCTGCCCGGCTGGCTGCGCGGCCTGTTCCTGTTCCCGTGGGTGATCCCCGGCGTGGTGGTCTCCTTCCTCTGGCTGTGGATCTTCAACGCCAACTACGGCGTGCTCAACGGCCTGCTCGGCACGCACATCAGCTGGCTCGGCGAGCCGACGACGGCGATGATCGCGGTGATCGTCACCAAGACGTGGGCCAGCTTCCCCTGGATGATGGTCATGCTGCTGGCCGGCCTGCAGACGATGCCCAAGGAGCTGCACGAGGCCGCCTCGGTGGACGGCGCGGGGGCGATCCGCCGCTTCAGGTCCGTGACCGTGCCGCACATGCGGGCCATCGCCGGGATCGCGTTCCTGCTGGAGTTCATCTGGAACTTCCAGCACTTCGACACCATCTACGTCCTGACCGGCGGCGGTCCGGCGGGCGCGACCAAGACGTTCGCCGTGGCCGTGTACGACACCGCGTTCAAGGGCTTCGACCTGGGCCACGCCACCGCGCTCGGCGGCCTGTGGATGCTCCTGCTGCTCGTGCTGATGGCCTTCTACCTGCGCAAGGAGAACGCATGACGGCCACGCTCACCCGTACGGTCCCGCTCGCGAGCGCCCCGAGGAGGCGCCGGCCGCGCTCCCGGGTGGCCGCCTGGATCGCCGTGGCGGTGATCGGGGTGTTCGGGCTGGCGCCGATCTACTGGCTGGTCGTCACCGCGTTCACGCCGGACGACAAGGCGTTCAGCTTCCCGCCCGCGCTGTTCCCCACCGAGATCACCTTCGACCACTTCACCAAGCTGGCCGAGAACGAGCAGCTCTTCGGCTACCTGGTCAACAGCGTGATCGTCTCGGTCGTGACGGCCTTCCTCAGCGTGCTGGTGTCGGCGTACATGGCCTACGCCTTCTCCAAGTTCCGCTACCGGGGCCGCAAGTCGCTGATGCACCTCGTCCTGGCCTCGCAGCTCTTCCCGCAGGCGGTGCTGCTGATCACCCTGTACGCCGTCTTCAGCGCGACCGGCCTGCTGGGCAGCTACGCCGCGCTGATCCTGTCGTTCACCACGTTCACGCTGCCGCTGTGCGTGTGGATGCTGAAGGGGATCTTCGACACGGTCCCGAGCACCCTCATGGAGGCTGCCGCCATCGACGGCGCCTCGCGCTGGCGCACGCTGCACCAGATCGCGCTGCCGCTGGCCGCGCCCGGGCTGGTGGCGGCCGGGCTGTTCGCGTTCGTACGGGCGTGGAACGACTTCATCTTCGCGCTCACCCTCACCGACCCGGCCCGGCAGACGCTGCCGCCGGGCCTGGTGCACACCTATCTCGGGGAGTTCCAAACCGCCTGGCCAGACCTGATGGCCGCGTCCTTCGTCGTCTCGCTCCCGGTCATCGCCGCGTTCATGTTCCTGCAGCGGTACCTGGTCGGCGGGCTCACGGCGGGCGCGGTCAAGGGCTGACCTCCATCCCCCTTCTTCAGGAGAATCATGAACACGCTCAACCGCCGCGACGCCTTCCGCCTGCTCGGCCTGGGGGCGCTCGGGGCAGCCGTGGCCGCCTGCGCCCCCGACGCCTCCTCCGGAGGGGCGCCGAAGGGTGACGCGGGCGCGAAGACGTTCGGCTTCACGTCCTGGTCGCTGAACGAGGAGGCGCAGAAGGGCGCGGTGCAGGCGATCGTGGACGCCTACGCCGGGGCCAAGCAGGTGAAGATCAGCACCGCGTCGTTCCCGTACAACGAGTACCTCAACCAGGTGACGCTCAAGCTGCGCGGCGGCCAGCTCACCGGCGCGATCCAGCTCGACATCTCCTGGCTGGCCGCGCTGGCCGCCATGGGCAAGCTCAAGGACCTCGGCGCGCAGGGGGCCAAGGGCGGCTACACGGACGTGGCGCTGAGCAGCGGCCAGTTCGGCGGCAAGCAGCTCGGGCTGCCGTGGACGACCGGCTCGATCGGGCTGGTCGCCAACACCGAGATCCTGAAGAAGGCCGGGGTGGAGGAGCTGCCGGCCACGATCGAGGAGTTCGAGGCGGCGCTGCGGGCGGTGGCGAAGCTGGGCGGCGGCATCACGCCGTACGCGGCCGCGACCAAGGCGGCCCAGCTCAAGGACATCCTGCCGTGGATGCGCACGTTCGGCAGCCCGCTGCTGGAGGGCGACACGATCACCGTGGGCGACGACGCGTCGGTGGCGGCGGTCGAGTGGTACAAGAAGCTCTACGACGCCGAGCTCATCGCGCCCGACGTGGACCGCTTCGACGCCCGCGCGCTGTTCGCCCAGGGCAAGGCGGCCTTCTACGACGACGCGATCATCACCCGCGGGGTGGTGGCCGCGCAGTCGCCGGACAAGGCGCTGACCGGGAAGATGGCGCCGCTGGCCAGGCCGGTGCTGAAGGCAGGTGACACGCCGCAGGCACTGCTGTGGGGGCACGTGATCGTGGTCGTGGAGGGTGAGGGCTCGGACGCCGCCGCCGACTTCGCCGCGTACGCGACCTCCGACACCGCCACCGTGGCCTCGTTCTTCGAGAAGGTGAAGCTGCCGCCCACCACCACGGCGGGCCTGGCCGACCCGAAGGTCTCCGGCGACACGTTCACCACCGAGTGGACCGAGAAGATCACCAAGACCGCGACCGCGAACCCGTTCTGGCGCTACGCCGGATACGCCCAGATCGAGACCGCGATCGCCGAGCAGGTGCAGGCCGTGCTGGTCGGCCAGTCCCCGGCCAAGGAGGCCCTGGCCAAGGCGGCCGAGACGGCCAAGCCGCTGCAGAAGTAGGACAACCGCCCGGCAGGGGACCCGGTTCGGGGGGAACGCCCATTCCCCCCGGGGCCCTCCCACCGGGCGGCTTCCGTACACACCCGTGCCCTTCACGACAGAGGTGGTTCCCTCATGCTCGCACGGACGCGCATCCCCCATGTCTTATCCGCCCTCGCGGTCCTGCTGCCGCTCGTCCTCACGATCGGGCCGCCCGCCCTGGCCGCGCCCGGTCCCGTGCAGGCCGTCGTCACCACGCGCGACGCCGCCTACCGCGAGACCGGTGCGTGGACGCAGGCCCAGCGCACCGGTTACCTCGCCGGCACGACCCGCTTCACCAGGGAGGTGGGCGCCACCGCCACCTGGACGCTCACCGCGCCGCTCGACGGCGAGTTCTCCCTGGACGTCTGGATCCCCGCCTCCTCCGACGTCAACGATCCCGCCGTCCTCTACTCCTGGGGGCAGACCCAGGTCCGCGCGAACCAGGCCGCCTTCGGCGACGCCTGGCATCCCCTGGCCACGCTGCGGCTGGCCAAGGGTGACGCCCTGGCCCTGACCGTCACGGCCGCCACCGCGGGCAAGGTCACCAGGGCCGACGCCGTACGCCTGCGCTCGACCGCGCCCCACCAGGACGTGCTCGTCAACCAGAGCGGCTACGACCTGACCGGCCCCAAGCGCCTCACCGCCCCCGGCGCGGCGGACGGCACCCCGTTCACGATCACGCGGGACGGCTCGACGGTGTTCAGCGGCACGGTCAAGGGCGGCGTCGGCGACTTCACCGCCTTCCGCCCCGCCTCCGCCGGCCCGTACGTGGCCACCGTGAACGGCGGCACCTCGCACCCGTTCGGGATCGGCCCCTACTGGACCTACCGGGTGGCCGTCCAGCGGGCGGTGGACTTCATGGTGCAGACCCGCTGCGCCCACGGCGACGCGGGCAAGCTCGTCTTCACCGACCCCAAGGGGCCGCACTGCAACCGCGGCAACACCGGGGTGGCCTGGCGCGACGACCACCAGTTCTCGTTCTCGCTGCAGAGCCTGATCGAGCTCTACCTGTCCAACCCGGACGCCCTCACCCGCTCTCCCGGCACCGGCCGCTACGACGGGCTGGCCGTCCCGGCCGCGCCCGACGCCCCCGAGATCGTGAAGCTGATCAACTGGGGAGTGGACCTCTACCTCCAGGGCCGGGTCAACCACGACCTGCTCAAGGAGCAGCTGGCCTGGTTCGTGCACGCGTACCCGCATCTGGAGCGGTGGATCCCGCGCGAGCAGTACCTCAAGGCCCGCGACCACCTGACGGCCACCTGGGGCGACCCGGCGCGCGACCGGTGGAACTGGTACGACATCCCGCACAGCGCCGACCTGTTCCAGACGTACACGGTCATCGGCACCGGCAAGGGCATGTTCCCGCCCGGTCACTCGATCGTGCCGAACCTCATGATGTACGACGTCGCCCGGCGCGACGGGCTGCCCGAGCCGCAGCGCTACCTCGACGCCGCCCGCGCCCAGGTGGACTGGATCGTGGGCAACCTGGACTGGACCGACCCGGCCACCACCAAGGGCCAGCGGATGAGCGAGCACGTCACGATGGAGTCGCTGGCCTACTACGCCGCCAGGTATCCGTCGGCGGCCCTGCGTACCAAGATCGAGCAGTGGGCCGACGTGGTGATCGCCCGCTCGGAGAACATGTGGGATTTCCGGAAATATTCGGACTCCTTGTGGATCATTCCCGAGTTCAACGAGCCGGGGAACGTCGCGGGCCTGCCCGCCGCGGCCCTCGCCGCCGCCCGCGTGCTCGACGACCCCGTCCGCGAGACCGCGCTGCGCAGGATCGCGGCCGGTCAGATCGACCACGTCTTCGGCCGCAACCCGGCCGACGCCCACTTCTCGCACGACGCCGCCACCCCCGCCGGGTTCGAGGGCGTGGAGCGCGGCTGGCCCAAGGAGTATCCGCCCGGCCATGGCGCGGGCGAGCTCGAAGAGGTGCAGGGAGTGCTCGACGGCTCCCCCAAGGAGGCGTCCTACCCCTACGTGCCCGACGCCGACCTCGGCTACACGGAGGGCTGGGTGGCCTTCAACACGGCGTGGAACGCCAGCCTCGCCCAGCTCGCCGTGGACCGGACGAGCATCCGGCACTCCACCCCGCGCCCGGGCGGTCCGCTCACCGTACGGCTGCGCGCCCCGCTCAACCTCGACGCCACCGCCCGCGAGACCGGCACATTGCGGGCCACCTCGTCGAGCGGCGACAGCGAGACGATCACGGTCACCGAGTCGGGCCCCAGCGCCCTCGACTTCACCGGCACGATCCGGACCGCGTCCGGCAGGGCCAGGCCCGGCGACGGGATCCTCCAGCTCGGCCCCGGCCAGAGCGCGACCCTCTCCTACGGCCTCGGCGCGTTCGCGACGACCGTCACCTTCTGAGAGAAGAGAACACCGGTGCTCAGAACCCGCTCGTTCATCACCGCCGCGGCCCTGCTCGCCGCGGCCACCCAGACGCTCGCCCCCGCCACCCCGGCGGCGGCCCGGATCCACGCCGTCGCCGACCTGGCGGCCGCCCAGCCGGCTCCGGAACGGCTGCCCTTCACCGTGGACTCCTCCAACCAGGCCGGCTGGTGGCGCCCGCTCGACTCCTTCCGCGGCGTGGACTACTTCGCCTACAACGCGCCGGCGGCCGAGGCCGGCCGGCACGAGGTGCACATCGCCGCCCGCGGCGGGGACGGCGTGTGGCGCGACGGCTGCCTGCCGGCCACCGGCGGCGGTTGCGTCACCTACGTCGACGACATCGGCCACAACCAGCCCTCGATCGTGGTGGACGGCGACGGCCGCATCCATGCGTTCGTCTCCATGCACAACAACTCCTGGCGCTACTACCAGAGCACCAGGCCGGGCGACGTGACCTCGATGGCCGAGGCCGCCGCCCAGCTGCCCGACCGCGACCTGCGTTTCACCTATCCGGTGACCGTGCGCGGCAAGGACGGCGACGCCTACGTCATGGCCAGGGCCGACCAGGACGCCGAGCGCACCCGTGGCGGGCGCCTCTACCGGTTCGACACCGCCGCGGACGCCTGGAGCACGGTGGCCGTGGTCGCCGCCGGACGCGGCTACTCCTTCTACCCGGACGACCTCCAGGTGGACACGGCGGGACGCGTTCACGTGCTGTGGGAGTGGGGCCCGTGGCCGGCCACCACGCACCGGCACCTGGGCTCGTACGCGGTGTTCGACCCGGCCGACGGCTCCTTCGCGGACGTGGCGGGCAACCCGCTCGCCATGCCGCTGGCTCCCCCGTCGGACGCGCCCGTCGTCTACCAGCCCTATGAGGGCGACGAGACGCTCACGTCCACCAGCCGGGCGGTGCAGACGGCCAAGCTCGCCGTGGTGGGCGACCGCCTGGCCGGCATCGCCTACCGCTATCTCACCGCACGCTCCGGCAGCACCTTCTCCGGCTTCGACGTCCGGTACGCGACGTGGACCGGGACGGCCTGGCGCCGCGAGACCGTGGTCGCCAACGGCGACTTCCCCGTCGACAACTCCGCCGCCATCGGCGTCACCCACGCCGGGCCCACCACCCGCGTCTACTTCGTCGCGGAGGCGAGCGGCTGCGGCGGGACCCGCAGCCAGGTCGTGCGGGCCGAGCGGTCCGGAACGGCCCCGTGGACGTTCAGCACGCTCGGCGAGGTGCGACAGGGCCTCCAACGGCTGCGCGCGCAGCGCGGCGCCGACGGCACTGACCTGCTGTACGTCACCGCGCCGCTGACCGGCGCCCTGTGGCGGGCCACGGTGCCGAGGACCGGCGTGCCGGGCGGCGGCGAGCCGTTCGCCGCGATCGCCCGGCGCCTGGCCGGGTCGTCAGGCGGTGGCACGAACGCCGCGCTGAACACCTCGGTCACCGTCTCGTCCGTGCTGCGCGCCGGCGCGGAGGGCGCCAAGGCCGTGGACGGGCTGTGCACCGACGACAGCCGGTGGATCTCCGCCGAGGGCGACACCGCGCCCGTCATCACCGTGGACCTCGGCAAGCAGGTGGCGTTCGACGAGGTACGCGTGCACTCCGGCTACACCAGGGCCCCGGTGCCCGGCACCGACGTGCTGCGCGACTTCACGGTCGAGGCCCGGACCGCGACCGGTTGGCAGGCGCTGGGCACGGTCACCGGCAACACCTCGGGGACGGTGACGGTGCCGGGAGCCGTGGCCGACCAGGTCCGCCTGCTGATCACCGATCCGTCGGGCAACGCCCTGGACGTGGCCAGGGTCTACGAGATCGAGGTGATCACCCGGCAGTGATCCCCATCTCAAATCGCGGTACGTTTCGTCTTAATCAGTAAGACATGGCCTAGAGTCCGACAGCATGACACCTTGGGAGATGGCCGCCGTGCTCGCGGCAGGCGTCGCGGGCGGGGCCATCAACACCGTCGTCGGCTCGGGATCCCTGATCACCTTTCCCACCATGCTCGCCGTCGGCCTGCCCCCGATCACGGCCAACGTCTCCAACAACATCGGCCTGGTCCCCGGCGGGCTGACCGGTGTCATGGGCTATCGGAACGAGCTTAGGGGCCAGCGCGAACGGCTGCTCCGCCTGGCCCCCGCCTCCCTGGCGGGGGCGCTGGCGGGCGGCCTGCTGCTGCTCAACCTGCCGGAGCGCACGTTCACGACGGTCGTCACCGTGCTCATCGCGCTGTCCTGCACGCTGGTCCTGATCCAGCCCAGGCTCACCCGCCTGCTCGCCGACCGGCCCCGGCACGCGCACGGCGGCCCGTGGTTGTGGCTGGGCACGCTGGCGTCCGGCGCGTACGGCGGATACTTCGGCGCCGGCCAGGGCATCCTGCTCATCGGCCTGATGGGCATCCTCATCGACGAGGACCTGCAGCGGATCAACGCGGCCAAGAACGTGCTGGTCGTGCTGGTCAACGGCGCCGCCGCCATCCTGTACGCCCTCGTCGCCGACGTCGACTGGCTCGCGGTGCTGCTGGTGGCGCTGGGCTCGATGGCCGGCGGGTTCCTCGGCGCCCGGCTGGGCCGCAAGCTGCCCGCCCCGGTGCTGCGCGGGGTGATCGTGTGCATCGGGGTGGTGGCGATCATCACGCTCCTCACCGATTAGGTGGAGTTTGCACCATAAATGAAAATCGTTACCATTGTCGGCCATGCGCCTAGATCGTCGTGCCTTCCTGTCCGCCGCCGCCGTGGCCCTGGCCGGATGCGCCGCCCAGCCCTCCGGCGGCACCGCGTCCTCGCAGCCCAGGAGGGGCGGCCGGCTGCGGGCGGTGTTCGCCGGCGGCGGGGCCCAGGAGAGCCTGGACCCGCACCTGGCGAACCTGTTCCTGGAGGCGTCGAGGTCCAAGGCGATGTTCGACAAGCTCGCCGACTACGGGACCGACGTCTCGATCGTGCCCCGCCTGGCCTCCGGCTGGGAGGCCGACGCGAAGCTCGGCACGTGGCGGGTCACCCTGCGCGAGGCCGCCTTCCACGACGGCCGGCCGGTACGCGCGGCGGACGTCCTCCACAGCTACGCCCGCATCGCCGACGAGAAGCGCACCTTCCGCGCCAAGGCGAACCTGGCCCTCATCGACCTGAGGAACAGCCGCGCCGTCGGCGAGCGCACGGTGGAGTTCCGGCTGCGGCGGCCCTACGCCGAGTTCCCCAACGTGCTGGCGGCCTTCGGGGCCTACATCGTGCCGGAGGGCGCCGACGAGTTCAGCCGGCCGGTCGGGTCGGGGCCGTTCGCGTTCGGGTCCTTCCAGCCGGGGCGCTCGCTGCTGCTCAGGCGCAACCCGGACTACTGGGAGGGCGCGGCGTACGTGGACGAGCTCGAATACCTCATCGCCAACGAGGAGTCCGCCCGGGTGAACGCCGTGCTCGGCGGTCAGGCCGACTACGCCCACGACCTGACCCCGGCCACCGCCCGCACCCACCAGGACGGCGGCCGGATGTCGGTCGTCCGGCTGACCAACAGCGGCATGCAGGCGTTCGCGATGAAGGTGGACCGGCCGCCCTTCGACGACCCGCGGCTGCGCCAGGCCATGTTCCTGCTGGCCGACCGGTCGCAGATGATCGACAGCGTGCTCGCGGGGGCCGGGCAGGTGGGCAACGACCTGTTCGGCAAGGACTACCTCTACTACGCCGCCGGCATCCCGCAGCGCACCCCCGACCTGGACCAGGCCAGATGGCTGATCGACAAGGCCGGGGCGAAGGGGCTGAGGATCCAGCTCGACACCTCGGCGGCGGCCAGCGGCTTCCTGGAGGCGGCCAGCGTCTTCGCCGACCAGGCCCGGCAGGCGGGGCTGGAGGTGAGCGCGAAGGTGGGCAACAAGGACACGTACTGGGCCGACGTACTGAACAAGGGCACCATCTGCTGCTACCGCTCCGGCGCCATGCCCATCGAGACCCACTTCTCCCAGCGGCTGCTCACCAACTCCACCACGAACGCCACCAAATGGGCCCGCCCCGAGTTCGACGCCCTCTACGAGCAGGCGGTCGCCAGCCCCGACGAGGCCAGGCGCCGCGAGATCTACCAGGAGATGCAGCGCACGCTGCACGCCGAGGGCGGCTTCCTCATCTGGGGCTTCGCCGACTGGCTGCTCGGCACCTCCCCCAGGCTGCGCGGCGTCGCGAACGCCCCCGCCAACACGCTCGACTGGGCCCGGTTCGACAAGGTCTGGCTGGGATGAGAACCAGAGCGAGTTTCACGTGAATCTGACCCGCTACGCGCTGCGCCGGCTGCTGCTCGGCGCGGTGCAGGTCGTGGCGGTGGCCACGCTGGTGTTCGTGCTCACGGAGGCGCTGCCCGGCGACGCCGCCGTGGTGCTGGCGGGGGACATCCCCGACGAGGAGCGCATCGCCCAGCTCCGGCACGCCCTGGAGCTGGACCGGCCCGCCGTCGAGCGGTGGGCGGACTGGCTGGCCGGGCTGGCGCGCGGCGACCTGGGGGTCTCGCTGGTCTCCGGCCGTCCGGTGGCCGAGGTGCTGACCGGCGGGCTGCCGCCGACGCTCGTCCTGGCCGGGATCACGCTGCTCCTGCTCGTACCGCTCTCGGTGGGGGCCGGGGTGATCGCGGCGGTACGGCACGGCCGCCTGCTCGACCGGGTGCTCACCACCGTGACCGTCGGGCTGTACTCCATCCCGGAGTTCGCGCTCGGCGTGGTGCTGGTCGCGCTGTTCGCGGTGCGGCTGGGCTGGTTCCCGCCGACGGCGGTCGGCGCACCGCCCAACCTGCTGGAGCAGCCCGCCCTGCTGGTGCTCCCGCTCGTGGTGCTGCTGGCCCGGCCGGTCTGCTCGATCAGCCGCCTGGTACGCGCGGGCATGATCGACGCGCTGGCCTCCGGCTACGTGGCGCACGCCCGCCGGCTGGGCCTGCCGTCCTGGCGGGTACGCCTGACGCACGCGCTGCCCAACGCCCTGGCCCCCGGCGTGCAGCAGCTCGCCAGGACCACGGACTGGCTGCTGGGCGGCGTGATCGTGGTGGAGTCGGTGTTCGTGATCCCCGGGCTCGGCACGCTGCTGAACGACTCGGTGGCGGCCAGGGACATCCCGGTGATCCAGGCGCTGTGCGTGTTGTTCGCGACGACCACGGTGGCCGTGAACCTGGCCGCCGACCTGGGGGCGTACCGGCTGGTCCCGGCGGGTGCCCGATGAGGGCGCGCCGGGGGGCCGGGGTGCTGCTGCTGGCCGTGCCGCTGGTGCTCGCGCTGGCCGGGCCGTGGCTGGCGGGCACGCCCGAGCCGCGCGGGATCTCCTTCGCCGCCGTGCCCCCGCTCGGCACGGACTTCGTCGGGCGGGACGTGTGGGAGCAGGTGCTGCTCGGCGGGCGTTCCGTGGTGGCGGTGGCGGTGCTGGCGACGTCGCTGGCGTACGCGGCGGGGGTGCCGCTGGGCATGGTGGCGGGCATGGTGGCGGGCATGTCGGCGGGCATGTCGGCGGCACTGGCCGGGCGGCGGTGGGTGGACGAGCTGCTGATGCGCCCGCTCGACCTGCTGCTGGCGGTGCCGTCGTTGCTGCTGCTCATCATGCTGGCGGCGCTGTTCTCGCCGGGGCCGGCCGCTCTGGTGGTGATCATGGCGCTGATCGGGCTGCCCGAGGTCGTACGCATCTCGCGGGCGGCGGCGCTGGAGGCGGCGGGCGGGACGGCGATGGAGGCCCTGCGGTTGCAGGGGGAGACGTGGTGGCGGCGCGCCATCGGCTACACCGGCCGGTCGATGCTCACGACGCTGGTGGCCGACGTCGGCGTGCGCCTGGTCGGGGCGCTCTATCTGGTCGCCTCGGCCAGCTTCCTGGGTGTCGGCCTGGCCCCGGACGCGAGTGACTGGGCGGTGATGGTGGATCGCAACCGGACCGGGATGTTCCTGCAGCCGTGGGCGGTGCTGGTGCCCGCGCTGCTGATCGTGGCCCTGTCGGTGGGGCTGAACCTGGCGTTCGACCGGGCAGTGCGGAAGGGCGGCAGGGCATGATCGTGCGGGTCTCCGGGCTGCGCGCGGAGGTGGACGGGCGGGCGCTGGTGGACGGGGTGTCCTTCGAGCTGGCGGCCGGCGAGGTGCTCGCGCTGGTCGGGGCCTCGGGCAGCGGCAAGACCACGACGGGGCTGGCGCTGCTCGGCGAGCACGCCCCGGGGGTGCGGCTCTCGGGCGAGGTACGCCGCGCGCCGGGCACCGTCGCGTACGTGCCGCAGCACCCGTCGAGCGTGCTCAACCCGGCCCGCCGGGTGGGCGGGGTCCTCCGCGAGATCGCCCGCCACCAGCCCGCGGGCGACGTACAGAGGCTCGACATACCGCAGGACCCGGCAGGGGACGTCCGGGCGCGGCGGCGCCGGCCGCCATGGGGCCGGGCCGGGGAGGCCGAGGAGCGGGTGCGGGAGGCGGCGCGGCGGGCGCGGTTGCCGGTCGAGCTGCTCGGGCGCTACCCGCACCAGCTCTCCGGCGGCCAGCAGCAGCGGGTCGTGCTGGCCCAGGCACTGCTGCTCGACCCGGTCCTGATCGTCGCCGACGAGCCGACGACCGGTCAGGACGGGCTCATCCGGGGCGAGGTCATCGAGGAGTTCCGCGGGCTGCGCACGCAGGGCATCGCCCTGGTGCTGCTCAGCCACGACCTGGCCATGGTGCGCGCGCTGGCGGACCGGGTGGCGGTGATGCACGGGGGCCGCATCGTCGAGTCGGGCCCGGCCGCCGCCGTCCTGGACGCCCCGCGACACGAC
>NZ_JBQQCB010000009.1:0-225148 GCF_052246675.1 Nonomuraea sp. KM90
CCCATGACCCCGCCCATGACCCCGCCCACGACCCCGCCCATGACTCTGCCCATGATCCCGCCCCTGACCCGCGCCGCCGACGGCCGCCCGGCCGCCCCCGTCCGCATGCTGCACCTCGGGCTGGGCGGGTTCTTCCGCGCCCACCAGGCCTGGTACACCGAGCACGCCCCCGACGCCGCCCGCTGGGGCATCGCCGCCTTCACCGGCCGCAGCACGGACCTCGTCGCCCGCCTGGCCGCCCAGGACGGCGTGTACACGCTGGTCACCCGGGGCGGGGACGGCGACGCCTTCGAGGTGATCAGCTCGGTCACGGCGGCGCACCCCGGGAGCGACCACGGGGCCTGGCTGGCGTACTGGCGGCGGCCCGAACTGGCCGTGGTCACCCTGACGGTCACCGAGGCGGCCTACAGCACGGGGGACGACGTGCGCGCCGACCTCCTCGCGCTGCGCGCGGACCCGGAGGCGCCGGTGGGCACCGTGGCGGGGCGGTTGACAGCCGGTCTGGCGGCGCGGCGGCGGGCCGGGGGAGGGCCGGTGGCGATCGTGCCGTGCGACAACCTGCCGGGCAACGGCGAGGTGACCGCGCGGCTGGTCGAGGAACTGGCCGACGCGGCCGGCCTGCGGACCTCCGCCTCCTACGTCACCACCATGGTGGACCGGATCACGCCGTACCCAGCAGGGGAGGACGCCGGCGTGGTGGCCGCCGCCACCGGCCGGGCCGACGCCGCGCCGGTGGTCGCCGAGCCGTTCGCCGAGTGGGTGCTGTGCGGGGACTTCCCGGCGGGCAGGCCACGCTGGGAGGACGCGGGCGTCCGCTTCGTCCCCGACGCGACCCCGTACGAGGAACGCAAGCTGTGGCTGCTGAACGGCGGCCATTCCCTCCTGGCCTACGCCGGGCCCCCGCGCGGGCACGCCACGGTCGCCGAGGCCGTCGCCGATCCGGCCTGCCGGGCCTGGCTGGAGCAGTGGTGGGCCGAGGCCGCCCGCCACCTCGACCTCCCCGGACCCGAGCTGGCCGCCTACCGGGCCGCGCTGCTGGACCGGTTCGCCAACCCGCGCATCCGCCACACTCTCGCCAAGATCGCCGAGGACGGGTCGCGAAAGCTGCCCGTACGCGTCCTGCCCGTCCTGCGCGCCGAGCGGCGGCGCGGGGCGCTGCCCGCCGGGGCCGTCCGCATGATCACGGCCTGGCTGCGCCACCTGCGCGGCGGCGGCGCCCCGGTACGCGACGCCGCCGCCCCGTCCGTCGCCGGGCCCTTGCGGGAGGCCGCCAGGACCGTCCTGGCCTGCCTCGATCCGGCGCTGGCCCACGACGCCGAGCTGATCGACGCCGTCACGGCGCGGGCCGCCGAGCTCGAGTGACGTGTGAGCGCGCCTCAGGCGGCCGGTGGCTTGGTGGCGCGGATGACGGCCGAGTGCAGGCCGTCCGCCACCCGGTGGGTGGGCGTGATGGTGACGCCGGTGAAGCCCGCCGCGGCCAGGCCGTCGCGGTATTCGGCCATGGACAGCGCCCCGGCCACGCACGCGGCGTGGTCGCCGCGCCCGGCCCGGTCCGCCGGGGTGAGGTGATCCTCGGCCACCACGTCCGAGACGCCCAACCGGCCGCCGGGCCTGAGTACCCGGTACGTCTCCGCGAACACCGACGGCTTGTCCACGGACAGGTTGATCACGCAGTTGGAGATCACCACGTCCACCGCCGCGTCGGGCAGCGGGACGGCCTCGATCGTGCCCTTGAGGAAGCTCACGTTCGGCGCCCCGGCCGCCGCCGCGTTCGCCCGGGCCAGGCGGAGCATCTCGTCGGTCATGTCCAGCCCGTACGCCATGCCGCCGGGCCCGACGCGCCGCGCCGACAGCAGCACGTCGATGCCGCCCCCGGAGCCGAGGTCGAGCACGGTCTCCCCCTCGCGCAGCTCGGCGACGGCGACCGGGTTGCCGCAGCCCAGACTGGCGGTCACGGCATCGGCGGGCAGCGCCGCCCGCTCCTCGGCGTCGTACAGGCCCCCGCCGAACACCTGCTCGCCGGCGGGGCCGCCGCAGCAGCCCGAGGCGGGGCCGGCCTCGATGACGGACAGGGCCGCGGCGGCGTACCGGGCTCTGACTTCTTCCCGCAGGTCGCTGGGCCGGCTCATGACGACCTCCTCCTATTGATGAGACTTCCATCTAAATAGACAAGTCTCTAATCAGTCAAGGGCGCCGGCCCGGTCAACTGTCCTTACGTGCATCTCACTCGATCTGGATAGATTCGAGCCGACAGGAAGGAGTCATGGAATGGCCTTGGCTAATGTCGGCATGCGGCGATTACTGGCGGACTCGGGGGAGGCCCGCGAGTGGGTGTCGCCGAGAACGGACCTGGTGACGGCCCTGTTCGGCGTCTGGTTCGGCGTCGGCCTGATGATCGACGCGTGGGCGCACAGCAACCTGGCGGAGCTGGAGACGTTCTTCACGCCCTGGCACGCGGTGTTCTACTCCGGGTTCGCCGTGGTCTCGGGCTGGATCATGTGGCAGGTGTGGCGTAACGTCCGCGCCGGGCGGCAGGGGCTGGCCGCCGTGCCGCCGGGATACCTGGCCGGGCTGGTGGCGGTGCCGGCGTTCGCCGCCTTCGGGTTCGCCGACATGATCTGGCACACCGTCCTCGGCATCGAGACCAGCCTCGACATCCTGTTCAGCCCCTCGCATCTCGGGCTCGTCGTGACGATGCTCCTCATCATCACCACGCCGCTCCGCTCCGCGTGGAACGCCCCCGACGTGGGCGCGAGCCCGTCCCTGGGCCGCCTGCTCCCGGCGCTGATCGGGCTGGCGTTCGCCACCACGCTGGTGTCCCTCTTCCTCTCGTACGGCGACGCGATGCAGTACCGTTCCCTGCGCATCGTCGAGGCGTTCTCCTCGGCGGACGGCCAGGGCGCCAGCCGGCTCGCCCTCGCCATGGTCGTCACCAACGTCATCGTGCTCGCCCCCGTGCTCTTCCTGGCGCGCCGCTGGGCCCTGCCGTTCGGCTCGGTGACCGTCATGTACGCGATCGGCATCCTCATGCCGGGCGCGCAGACGCAGTTCGAGAACCTGCCGATGCTGCTGTCGTTCGTGGCCGCCGGATTCGTGAGCGACCTGCTGATCCGCTGGCTCCGCCCGTCCGGCGCGCGGCGGGGCGCCTACTGGACCTTCGCCGGGCTGTCGGCCTTCGCCACCTGGTCGCTCTACATCGGGGTCGCCTCGGCCACGGGTGGCGGTCTGCCCGGCGTGCCGGAGCTGTGGACCGGCGCCCCGATCATCGCCGGGCTCATCGGGCTGGCGCTCGGGGCGCTGATGCTGCCCAACGCGGTCGACATGCCTGGACCGGGACGAGCAGAGCGGGCATGATCCGAGCCCTGTGCCTCGCCGCCGTCCTGGTGCTGGCGCTGGCCGCTCCCGCCGCGGCGCACAACGTCACGGCGGGGGCGGACCTGCGGATCGCCCAGAGCATCGCCGGCGCGGAGGTCACGGTGGTGATCAAGGGGACGTCCCGGGTGCCGGGGCCGCTGCGGATCGGGGTCATCGCGTACCAGCCGGTCGCCGGGCTGCCCGTCGGCCTGGAGGTCCGCTCCGTCGAGGACGGCCGCACCGTGACGGGCACGGCCGGGGCGGCGGCGCGGGACCCGCAGTACGCGCAGCTCAGAGTGGAGCGGACCGGGCCGCACGAGCTGAAGCTGAGCGCGGGGGACGAGGTCGCCGTCGTCCCGTTCCGCGTCCTCGTCGAACGCGGCTCGGCCGGGGACCTCCTGATCTACGGCGGCCTGTTCGTGGCCGGGCTGCTGCTGGTCGGCGGCCTGCTCACCGGGGGGCTGGCCCGGCGGGCCACGGCGATGCTGCTGTCCGCGGGCGCCGCGGCCGGGGTGACGGTCGCCGCCATGGTCATCGTGTTCGAACCGCAGCTGCCCCCCACTGTGCCCGACGGCGCCGCGCCGGTGGCCGGGACGCCGGCGGGCGGGCGGCCGTACGCGCAGGCCCGGGTGGCCACGGTGCCGGCCCGGCCGGCGGCGGGGCAGGACTTCACGCTGCGGGTCGACCTCGTCGACGGCTCCACCGGGCGGCCCGTGGACGACCTCGCCGTGCACCACGAGGCGCTCGCCCACGTGGTCGTCACGAGCGCGGACGGCCGGTACTTCCGCCACCTCCACCCCCTCCGCACGGCTCCCGGCCGCCTGGAGGTCAGGCTGCGCGCCGACCGGCCCGGCCGGTACCTGGCGCACGCCGAGCTGGAACGCGAGGACTCGGGCGGCCAGCTCGTCACCGCCGGCTTCGAGATCGGCGGCGAAGCGGCCCCGGGCACCTCCGTGCCGGCCGGCGAGGCGGTCTCGCCGCTGCTGCGTCCCGCCGTCCCGGTGGCCGGCCGTCCGGCGACGATCGAGCTGCCCGCCCCCGCCGGCGTGCGGCCCTGGCTGGGCATGACCGGCCACCTGCTCGTACGCAGCCAGGACGGCACCTTCTTCGGCCACGTGCACGAGATGGGCACCCCCGGCTCCCGGCTGCGCTTCACCTTCAGCTTCCCCGAGCCGGGCCGCTACCTCGCCTGGGCCCAGTACGCCACCGCCGACCGCATCGTCACCGCCCCCTTCACCGTCGACGTGACGGCCTCGGGGACCCTGCGATGAACGGCAGGCGCGCGCTGGCCGTCGCCGCCGCCCTCGTCGTGGCCGCCGTGGCGCTGTTCGTCGTGGGCAGGAGTGTGGCGGCCGAGCCGCTCAGCCTGAGCACCACGGGATCCCGCTACGCCGCCACCGTCCTGATCGAGGACCCCGCCCCCGGGCCCGGCACCGTGGAGGTCGTGGTGAACGCCGGCGACGCCGACACCGTGACCCTCTCGGCGGTGATGGCCGACATGGGGCACTCCACGCCCGAGCTCGCCGCCGCCGAGCGGGAGCCGGGCCGCTTCGTGGCCACCGGCGAGCTGTTCTCCATGAGCGGCGTCTGGGAGCTGTCGATCCGGCTCGACGGCCCGGCGGGCGAGGAACAGCTTGCCGTCAAGGCACTGATCACCGACTAGACCGGCCGTCCCGCCCCTGGCCGGAGGGCGGGACGGTCGCGCTCGTGGAAGCTTTCTGCGGTCCAGGGGTTGACAGAACGCCCGGCTCCTTAAATTATTATTCCTACTTGTATAGTAGGAATGGTAGGGAAGGGGAGATCGTGCGAGCGCTCATCCTGCTCGGGCTGGTCGGTCTCGCGGCCCAGCTCGTCGACGGCAGCCTCGGCATGGCCTATGGCGTCACGTCGACGACGCTGCTGCTGGCCATCGGCACCAACGCGGCGGCGGCCTCCGCCACCGTCCACCTCGCTGAGATCGGCACCACGCTGGCCTCCGGCATCTCCCACTGGCGCTTCGGCAACGTGGACTGGAAGGTCGTCGCCAAGATCGGCGTCCCCGGCGCCATCGGCGCGTTCGCCGGTGCGACGTTCCTGTCCAGCCTGTCCACCGAGATCGCCGCCCCGGTCATGTCGCTCATCCTGCTGTCGCTGGGCGTCTACATTCTTATCCGCTTCACCGCCTTCGGCCTGCCGCGCGGCAACCTGGGCAAGCCGCTGCGCAGGCGGTTCCTGGCCCCGCTCGGCCTGCTGGCCGGCTTCGTCGACGCCACCGGCGGTGGCGGCTGGGGCCCGGTCGGCACGCCCGCCATCCTGGCCAGTGGCCGCCTGGCCCCGCGCAAGGTGATCGGCTCCGTCGACGCCAGCGAGTTCCTCGTCGCCATCGCCGCCAGCGTGGGCTTCTTCGTCGGCATCGGCTCGGAGAACATCAACTTCGCGTGGGTGGGGGTGCTGCTGCTCGGCGGCGTCATCGCCGCACCGATCGCGGCCTGGCTGGTCCGTCACATCCCGCCGCGCATCCTGGGCTCCGCCGTGGGCGGCGTCATCGTGCTGACCAACGTACGGACGCTGCTGCGCAGTGACTGGGTCGACGCCTCGGGCGGCGTCCAGGCGGTCGCCTACATCGCCATCGCCGTCATCTGGGCGGCCGCCATCGCCTACTCGGTCCGCGAATACCGCCGCGACAAGGCCAACGAGTCGGTCGAGGCCGTGGAGAGCGAGCTGCGGCAGCGTACGTCGGCCGAGGAGGAGACGGCCCCCGCCTGAGATCGCCCATGAGAATCTCAGCCCGCACCCAGTACGCCCTCGGTGCCATGCTCGCCCTGGCCGGGGCCGACCGCCCGGTGCACGCGGAGTGGATCGCCGACTCGCAGGAGATCCCGCGCCGCTTCTGCGACAACATTCTGCTCCAGCTCCGCCGGGCCGGGCTCATCCGCAGCCAGCGCGGCCCGGACGGGGGCTACTGGCTGGCCCGCCCGGCCGGGGAGATCGCCCTCGCCGACGTCATCCGCGTCACCGAGGGCGTCGAACCGGCCGCCCGGCCCTTCCCGGCGGCGGCCGCGCCGCTGGCCGAGATCTGGGACCGGCTGCGCAGCCACGAGGACGCCCTGCTCAGCGAGATCACCCTCGCCGACGTCGTCGCCTCCAGCACCCACCCGACCGCCCTGGCCCAACAAGAAACCCACTGACCGCCCCGGTCCCAGGACCCTAGCCCAAAGGCCGGCGACCGCCCCGCCCCCGCCCCCTGCCCGGGACCCTCGACCGAAGACCCGGCGACCGCCCCGCCCCCTACGCGGGGCCGTCGGCGCGGAGGCACGGTGACCGCCCGCCTCGTGCCGCCCGCCTCGTGCCGCCCGCCTCGCGTTGGCCGCGCCGCGCCTGCTGGGTCGCGTCCGTCGGGTCGCGCCGCCTGCCTCGCGCAGCCCGCCACGCCGCGCCCGCCACGCCGCGCCGCCCGCCAATGCCGTGTCCGTCATGCCGCGTCCGCCGGTTACCTCGCGTCTGCCGGGTCGCGCTGGCCGCGCCGCGCCCGCCGCTTCGAGCCGATGGGCGGATCCCGGTTGCGGTCGGAGGTGGGGTAGGGGGCTGGCAAGCTGGAGGGCATGGCGTTCGGGGTGCGGGAGTTCGAGCTGGCGCTGATGCACCGCATGCGGGACCTCAACCCCGCCAGGGTGGAGGAGGCGCTGCGTGACATGGGCGCCTCCCGGGCCGAGTTGCGGGAGGCGCACGCCCACTGGACGCGGCTGGCCCACGCCCCGAGGGCGCCGAAGGGGGCGGCCGCGCTGCGGATGGCCCTGGGCCCGGCCCCCTACCGGGGCAGGCGGCCGGCCGGAAGTCTCACCTGCGACGTCCTGCGCTGGCCGCTGCCGTCCTGGCCGGGGCTGGAGTTCGAGGCCCTGGTCGGCCCCGGCGGCGAGGTGTGGAACCAGTGGTTCGTCCGCCCCGCCGGCGCCGCCGCCCTGACCTTCGCCGACCTCACCCCGTGGACGTGCGTGGTGGCCGACCTCGGCGCGAGTTTCCCCGGCGCCGTACAGATCGAGGGCCCGGCACCGCACCACTGGACCGTCGACTTTCCCCACGACGGTGTGACGTACCGGGCCCGTTTCGTCTACGGCCTGCACCAGGTCCTCACGAAGCCGTGAGGAGCCGGCCCTAGCGGGGGCTCTTCACCGCCAGCAACGCCTGGTACGCGGGCTTGGGCGCCAGGTTCTCGTCGAACAGGCACGCCGAGCCCTGTCCCTCGAACCAGCCCGGCACCCACGAGTGCCGGTCGGTGAAGCCCCAGACGGTGAGCTCGCGGCAGGCCCGGACGCTGAGGCAGTCGGTGAGCGCCCGGCTGTAGTACGTGGCCTGCGTGGCCAGCTTCTCCGGGGTCACGGGCAGCTCCATGCGCACGTCCAGCTCGGTGACCGCGATCTCCAGGCCCAGGTCGGCGAAGCGGCGCATGACGTTCGCCCAGTCGCCGGGGTAGTCGTACTGGATCCCGAGGTGGCCCTGGAAGCCGGCGCCGTGGATCGGCACGCCCTGCGCCTGGAGGTCCTTGACCAGGGACAGCGTGGTCTCGATCTTGGGGGCGTTCCATTCCAGGTTGTAGTCGTTGATGAAGAGCTTGGCGTGCGGGTCGGCGCGGTGCGCCCAGCGGAAGGCGTCGGCGATGTAGCCGGGGCCGAGGTGGGTGAGCCAGAGGCTCTGCCGCAGGGTGCCGTCCTCCTCCACGACCTCGTTGACCACGTCCCAGGCCCGGATCTTGCCCTTGTAGCGGCGTACCTGGGCGGTGATGTGGTCGCGCAGGATCGACCTGAGCTCGGCCGCGTCGATCGAGCCGTCCTCGACGCCGGTGGTCAGCCAGGCGGGGAGCTGGTTGTGCCAGACGAGGGTGTGGCCGCGTACCTGCTGGCGGTTGCGGCGGGCGCTCTCGACGAGGGCGTCGGCGTCGGCCCAGGTGAACACCCCCCGCTCCGGCTCCACGGACTCCCACTTCATCGCGTTCTCGGCGGTGACGTGGCTGAACTCGCGGTTGAGCACCTTGCGGTAGTCGGGCTCGGCGCGCAGGGCGGCGATGTCGACGGCGGAGCCGATCTTGATGCCGTGCTGCTGGGCCAGGGCCCGCAGGTCCCGGGGCGGTCGCGGGTGGGCGGACGCGGGCAGGGGGGCGGCGAGGACGAGTGCGAGGGCGATGATCAGTGGCTTCACCGAAAGACCTCCGATGCCGAAGCCGGGGGGTGCCAGAGGCGACACGCTCCCGAAAGTTTCGGGAGCATGACGATAATTTCACCGGTCGCCGGAACCGTATGGGCTCAGCGACGCTTCGTCAACCTCTGGCGTAGGCGGGAGACGGCCGATCTCGGCCGGGCCGCCATCCGGGAGGCCCAGGCCCGGCCCGCGAGCCGGGAGACCAGCGCGGTGAGCCCGATCGCGGCCAGGACGAGCAGCAGGTTGCGGAAGTAGTCGAGCGGCAGGATCGACGGGTTGTCGGCCCGCCGCCCCAGGGCCAGCACCGTCGGCAGGGTCGCCAGCGTCACCGCGCCTGCCACGATCAGGGCCGCCCTCGGCACCGGGCCCAGACGGCCCGCGACCAGCCCGACCAGCAGGATCGCGGGCATCAGCACCGCGTCGTGCGCCACCAGGAGGAGGCCGAACCACAACGCCCAGCCCACCGGATCGGTCTCCATCACCAGCCCGGCCAGGCCGAGCACCACGAGCCCGCCGCCGGCCGCGTGACCGAGCCACCTCATGAGACCCTCACCCTCGCGACCCACTTGGTCTGCATGACACCCGGCCGGTTGGGCGCGATGAGCCGGGCCGGGTAGCCGTGGTCGGGGTCGAGCGGGCGGCCGTTGAGCGTGAGCGCGAGCAGGGTGAGGGGGTCGTTCCAGTGCGGGGGCCGTACCTCGCTGGTGCGGTAGTAGCCGGACCGCTCCAGGGACTCGACCGTCAGGTACGCCTCCGGCGACCCGCCGGCCCGGCCGATCAGGTCGCGCAGGCGTACGCCCGACCACTCGCACTCCACGCTCCAGCCCTCCACGCACGCGATCGGCAACCTGACCGTGTGCTGCGGCAACCGCTGGAGGTCGGCGTAGCTGAGAGACAGCTCGGTGCGTACGGCTCCCGTCACGACCAGCCGGTACGCCGGGTCGCGCAGCACCTCCGTCACCCCCGCCGCGGCGGCCGACCGGTTCACCGGCACACCCTGCGGCCCCACGTCCGGATCGCGCGGCGCCAGCACGGCCAGCCGCTCCAGGGGCGTGAGCGCCTCCCCGGCGGTGACCAGCGCCACCAGGCCCGACGCCGCGGCGACGGTGTACAGGAACCGGCGCCGCCCCGGTTCCTCGACGCGGGTGAACAGGTGCCGCCGGATCTTGGCCCACTCGTTGACGACGTGGATGACGAGCGCGCCGTACACGATGTAGGCGGTCCAGTAGTGCGCCTGGAGGAAGCCGAACGGCCACGGGTACAGGTAGGCGATGTTGAACAGCCCCGTGACCAGCTGGAACAGCGCGCCCGCCACGAGCAGCAGCACGAACAGCCGCTCGACGGCGTGTCCGGCGGAGCGCAGCGGCGGCCACTGCCACAGCTTGGGGTAGACCGTCCAGAGCTTGGCCAGCAGCAGCGGGACCGTGGCGATGCCGCTGATGACGTGCAGGCCCTGGGTGACCCGATAGAGGTTGACCGGCCGGGACGGCCACAGCAGCCAGGCGGGCGGGTGCTGGGTGAAGTGGCTGAACAGACCGGTCGCGAAGGCGACGGTGAAGCTGATCCCCAGCCACGTGCCCAGCCTGGCCGCGACCCGCTCCGAACGCAGCGGGCTGGTGAACCGGCCGGACAGCGACCGGCCCATGCGTGTCAGGTGCCTGCTCATGTCTCGGAGCCTGACATCCCGGTGCCCGGGAAGGGCCGCCGCGGCCCGTACCGTCCGCGTTCCGTAAGAAAGCGGCGTCAGATCAGCACCAGGATGGCCACACCGAGCGTGAGATCGAGGACGGCGCAGAACTCCGCCAGCGACCGCGCCACGACCTTGTTCGCCCGCCAGACGACGATGTCCAGCGTTCCGTGGGCGATCAGGGCGGCGGCGACGAGGTAGCCGCCGACGGCGGGGGAGAGGGACATCGCGATCAGGGCGGCGCCGCCGAAGACCAGCATGGCGGGGAACTGCGCGGCGGTGAGCCGGGGTCGCCGCAGCAGGCCGTCCATCAGCCCGATCACGGCGATCGACACCGCACCGCCCACCAGCGCGGGCCACGGGTCGGCGTCGAGCAGCCGCAGCAGCGTCACCGCCACCACGGACGCGCCGAACAGCGGCCACACCACGCCCGGCCGGCCGACCACGGCGGTGCCGAGGTAGATGAGCGCGGCGAGGAACACGACGAGCGCCTGCCCGCGGCCGTCCCCCAGATCCAGGGCGCTCAAGGCGGCGGCGGCCAGCCCGCACCACGTGGGCCAGCGGCGCGCGACGCCGATCAGCGCACGGCGCGCCGCCCCGGCCGCCGGGACGGTGGACTCGGAAGAGATGTCACTCATACCCGAGACCCTCGCCCGCCGGCCCGCCCACCACCGAGTCCCTCCGGCGGGTAGGTCCAGAATCCTGGGCCACCTGTCCGATCGATCCACCCCCCACGGCCCGCCGCGCTCAGGTGGGGCTCAGGCCGCAGCAGCCCGGAGACCGGCCTTGCGCCAGACCTTGAGCAGGCGCCTCGCCGAGCCGCCCACCGGCCCGACCGCCTCGTAGAGCACCTTCCGCGAGACCGGCTCGGCCGACTCCACGGCGGTGACGGCGTCGTCGGCGGAGGTGATCGTGTGCGTGCAGACGCTCAGCAGGTAACCGGGGATCTGCAGGCGCGGGTCCGTGCACCCCACCAGCGGGACGCCCACCGCGGCGACGACCGGGAAGACGGTCCCGGGGATCCCGATCGCGGCCTCCGCCCGGGCCGACGCCTGGACCGAGGCGACGGTGCTGATCTCGTACCGCTCCCACAGGGAACGGTCCTCGCGCGGGTGCAGCCCGACCAGGATGTGCTTGCCGGCCGCCGCGAGCCGGTCCGCCGCGGCGAGCAGCAGCTCGGTGCCGGGCGCCGAGCCGCCCGTCTCGCTGGAGCGGGTCACGCTGGTCAGCACCAGTACGGTCCCCGCCTCCGGAGCGTGCCTGGGCAGGTCGTCGGTCTGCGGCGTGCCCACGACCTCGATCGGGCGGCGCGTGCCCAGGTAGTCGTCGAACACCTTCGCCTCGGCCGGCGACGACGCGGTGATCGCCCGCAGCCGCCCCCTGAACTCCTTCGCCCGGGGCGCCTCGACCGGCAGCTGGTAGGCCAGCGAGCTCGCGACCATGGGCAGGCGGGGGAACGTCGCGGCGCAGTCCGCCGGCCAGTCCCCGGCGCCCGTCACCACGAGCAGGTCGGCCTCCGTGACCTCGCCGGGGAGCGCGACCGGCACCGGATCGCCGGGCTTGATCCCCGACCGGTCGGGCACGAGCTGGACCAGGTCCCACCCCAGGCGCCGGGCCTCGGGCAGCAGCGGCGCGGAGTGGTAGGTGCCCCACGGCTCGTTCGTGGCGATCAGGACGCGCGGCGCCTTCCCGCCGCCCGGCCGTGCCTGTGCCTGCGCCGGGACACCTGCGCCCAGCACGGTGGCCCCGGCCCCGCCCACCAGGCCGGCGAGCAGGGACCGCCGGGAGAGGCCACGGTCTATCACGGGGGACATGTCGTTAAATGCCATGAAGTTGGAATCTATGGGCTGGTTTGGGCTTGTTTGTGAACATGGATCATCATTCAGGCGAACGGGAAGAGGGATGAACTGTTCACCCGGCCCGGGACGTCGTACGGGCATGGTCCTTCGTTCGCTCGCTCTCCTCGCCCTCGTCGCCTCCTTCCTGGTGGGCACGTCCACCGCCGCGTACGCGTGTTCCTGCGCGGACCTGACGCCCGCCGAGTCGGTCGGGCACGCGGACACCGTGTTCACCGGCACCGTGACGGGGGTCCGGGAGAGCGAGGGCGACCCGCTCGGCCCGCGCCCGCCGATCGTCTACACCTTCCGGGCCGACAACGTCTACAAGGGTGCTCCCGCCGCCGAGCTCACGCTCGCGACCAGCGCCGACTCCGCCTCGTGCGGCTACCCTTTCGAGCGGTGCACGCGTTACCTGGTGTTCGCGACCTCGTGCCCGTCGGGCCTCTTCGACCCGGTCCCGGGCGTCGACCTGACGTCCAACCTGTGCTCGGGCAACGTACCGGTCGACCCGGGCACGGGCCCCCTGCGACCCGGCGACGAACGGACCACGAACCACGAAAGCCTGGCAGGCCCCGTCAACACCGCCCTCCTCGCCGCCCTGGGCACCCCTTCCCCGGTCACCCCTTCCCCGGTGGCCTCGACGCCCGCCACGTCGGGGGCGGCTTCGCCAACAGTGGCAGCCGGCGGCGACCCAGCCCTCGGCCCGGCCCTGACAGCCGGCGGCGTGGCCGCCGCCCTCCTGCTCCTGGCCGGCGCGCTCATCCTGCTCATCCGCCGCCGTCCCACGCGGAAAGGCTAGACAGCTCCTCCTTCCGGCCTTCCGCGCCAAGAACCCGTCGCCGAAAGTATGTGCGCAAGGGGCGGCCGTCCGGCGTTGACATTATTAACCTATTTTTCCTACTGTTTGACTAGGTATACCGGAGGAGGCGCATGACGACCGTCCAGGCCACCGTTCCCGTCCGGGCGGCGGGCGTCGGGCTGCGCGCCGTCGGCCACACGTACGGCAACGGCCACACCGTGCTGCGCGACGTCGAGCTGGACGTCGCCCCCGGCGAGATCGCAGCCATCCTGGGACCGTCGGGGTGCGGCAAGTCCACCCTGCTCAGACTGGTCGCCGGCCTCGACGCGCCGACGGCGGGGACGATCACGGTGGACGGGCGCGCCGTCACCGGGATCGACGAGCGGTGCGCGGTGGTCTTCCAGGAGCCCAGGCTGCTGCCCTGGCGCGACCTGGCCGGGAACGTCGCCCTCGGCCTGCCCAAGGGGACCTCCCGGTCGGGCGGCGCGCGGACCGTACGGCACTGGCTCGACGTCGTCGGCCTCGACGGCTTCCACCGGCACCGGCCCCGGCAGGTCTCCGGCGGCATGGCGCAGCGCGCGGCCCTGGCCAGGGCGCTGGTCAGGGAGCCCGGCGTGCTGCTGCTGGACGAGCCGTTCGCCGCTCTGGACGCCCTCACCCGCCTGCGCATGCAGGACCTGCTGGCCGAGGTGCAACGTGCGGCCGGCACCACCGTCCTGCTCGTCACCCACGACGTGGACGAGGCCCTGCACCTGGCCGACCGGGTGGTCCTGCTCGGCGCCGCACCGGGACACGCGGACGGGCGGGCCGGGGCCACCGTGGCGGTCGTGTACGACGTTCCCTACCCCAGGCCCCGTGACCGCGCCCGTCCCGAGCTCGCCGCGCTCCGAGCCGGCCTGCTGGAGCGACTCGGCGTACCCCGACCCACCCCCGCCGAGGAGCACTCTCCATGATCCACCGCCGTCCCCTGCTGGCCGCCGTCCTGCTCGTCACGCTGGCCACCGCCTGCGTGCCGGGGGAGGGCGCAAGCAGCGGCGCCACCCCCGAGCCGGGGCAGCTCCGGCTCGACTACGCCTACTACAACCCCCTCAGCCTCGTCGTACGGCAGCAGCGCTGGCTGGAGAGCGAGCTCAAGGGCACCGAGGTGACCTGGGTGCTGTCGGCCGGCAGCAACAAGGCCAACGAGAACCTGCGCGGCGAGACCATCGACGTCGGCTCCACGGCCGGGGCCGCCGCGCTGCAGGCCCGGGCGAACGGCACGCCGATCAGGACGATCGGCATCTACACCCAGCCCGAGTGGACGGCGCTCGTCGTCGGCGAGGACTCGACCGTCTCGAAGTGGCCCAGCTCAAGGGCAAGAAGGTCGCCGCCACCAAGGGCACGGACCCGTACTTCTTCCTCCTGCAGTCCCTGGAGGCGGCCGGGCTGGACGGCACGGACGTCGAGGTCGTCAACCTCCAGCACGCCGACGGGAAGACCGCCCTCGAACGCGGCGACGTCGACGCCTGGGCGGGGCTGGACCCGCTGATGGCGCAGAGCCAGGTCGACTCGGGCACGAAGCTGCTCTACCGGAACCCGGCCTTCAACTCCTACGGCTTCCTCAACGCCAGGGAAGGGTTCCTCACGGAGCATCCGGACCTCGCGCAGAAGGTGCTGGACGCCTATGAGAGGGCGCGCGCCTGGATCGGCGCCCATCCGGACGAGGCGGTGCGACTGCTGGCGTCCGAGGCCAAGCTCGCCCCCGAGGTCGCCACCGTGGTGCTGAAGGAGCGGACGAAAATCGAGGTCAGCCCGGTCCCGGGCGACGAGCAGCGCGCTGTGCTGGAGCGCATCCTGCCGACCCTGGTACGTGAGGGGCAGGTGCGCTCGGAACAGGAGGCGAAGGCCGCGCTCGACTCGCTGTTCGCGCCGGATTTCGCGAAGAAGGCCCAGGCCTCGTGACGACCGCCCGGCCACGCTCGAAGGCCGCGCCGTCTCCGGCGCTTTCGCCGCACGGCGGCGCTCCACCGTCGCGGCGGCGGTCGAAGGGCCGTCGGAGGCGTCTTGGGACGCTCGCCGCCGGGCTGGTCGTGCCGCTGATCGCCCTGGCCGCCTGGCAACTGGCCACCGGCGCCGGGCTGTTCACCCCGAGCCAGCTCCCCTCCCCGTCAGCCGTGCTGGCTGCGGTGACCGAGCTGATCCGGCGCGGGGAGCTGTGGCGGCACGTGGCGATCAGCGGGCAGCGCGTGCTGCTGGGATTCGCCGCCGGCGCGTCGGCGGGGCTGGCGCTGGGGGCGGCCGTCGGGTTGTACCGCCCGGTGCGGGCCCTGCTCGCGCCCACCGTCGCCGCCCTGCGCGCGGTGCCCTCGCTGGCGTGGGTGCCGCTGCTGGTGCTCTGGCTCGGCATCGCCGAGGGCCCGAAGATCGTCCTGGTGGCGATCGGGGCCTTCTTCCCCGTCTACACCACCGTGTCGGCCGCGCTGGCCCACGTGGATCCGCACCTCGTCGAGGCCGGCCGCGCGTACGGACTGCGCGGGGTCGGCCTGCTCACCCGCATCCAGCTCCCGTACGCCGCCCCCGCCGTCTTCGCCGGGCTCCGGCTCGGCCTGGCCCAGGGCTGGCTGTTCCTGGTGGCCGCCGAGCTGATCGCCTCCTCGATGGGGCTCGGGTTCCTGCTGATCGACAGCCAGAACACCGGCCGCACCGACATCCTGCTGCTGTCGATCCTGCTGCTCGCCCTGCTGGGCAAGGCCGCCGACGCGCTGCTGGGCCTGGTGGCCAGGGGCCTGACCGGTTCCCTCGCCCTCGACGACCCGAAGTGAGCGCCCCTGCAATGACGCGCGCCCTGACGCCCGCCCGGAGCGAGCGGGCCTCGAAAGGGCGCGCCCGAGGTGGGCGCGCCCATGAAGGAGCCGGATCGGCCGGTCAGGCGACCGCGCGGAACGTGCGGAGTCCTTCGGCGGTCATGGCGCAGGGCTGCGCCCGCGTGAGCTCCCGCTCCGCGGCCCCGGCCGCCAGTTCGGGGCGGAACGCGGCGGCGCATCGCCGCAGCTCCGGGAGGGTGGTCACCGGGCGCCCGCCGAGGCGAACGGGATCGAGGCGGGCTCGTCCTGGGCGGGCCGCGCGGGGTGCCGCCACAGGCCCCGCTCGCGCAGGATGGGCAGGACGCCCTCGCCGAACCAGTACGCCTCCTCCAGGTGCGGATACCCGGACAGGACGAACTCGGTGAGCCCCAGGCGGTGATACTCCTCGATCCGGTCGGCCACCTCGGCGTGGCTGCCGACCAGCGCCGTGCCGGCCCCGCCGCGCACCAGGCCGACGCCCGCCCACAGGTTGGGGTAGATCTCCAGGTCGTCGCGCCGGCCGCCGTGCAGGGCGAGCATGCGCTTCTGCCCCTCCGACTCGCTGCGCCCCAGCCCGGCCTGCACCTTCGCGACGGTGGCCGGGTCGATGCCGTCGAGCAGCCTGGCGGCCTGCGCCCACGCCTGCTCGCTGGTGTCGCGGCTGATGACGTGCAGCCGGATGCCGTGCCTGAGCGTACGCCCCTCGGCCGCGGCCAGCCCGTTCACCCAGGCGATCTTCTCGGCCACGGCGGAGGGCACCTCACCCCAGGTGAGGTACGCGTCCGCGTGCCGCGCCGCCACCCGCCCCGCCGCGGGCGAGGAGCCGCCGAAGTACACGTCGGGCACCGGGTCGGGCAGCCGGTTGAGCCGGGCGCCCTCCACCTGGAGGTGCTCGCCGGCGAAGGTCACCGTCTCGCCCCGCCACAGCGAGCGCACGATGTGCAGGAACTCGCCGGTACGCGCGTAGCGGGCGTCCTTGTCCAGGAAGTCGCCGTACGCGCGCTGCTCGTGGCTCTCCCCGCCGGTCACCACGTTCAGCAGCAGCCGCTCGCGCGAGTGCCACTGGAACGTGGCCGCCATCTGCGCGGCCAGCGTGGGGGAGACCAGGCCGGGGCGGAAGGCCACCAGGAACTTCAGCCGCTCGGTCGTGTCGGCGAGCAGGGCGGTGGTCAGCCAGGCGTCCTCGCACCACGCGCCGGTGGGCGTCAGGGCGGCGACGAAGCCGACCTGCTCGGCCGCCTGCACGATCTGCCGCAGGTAGGACAGCGTGGCCGGGCGGGCACCGCCGGCCGACCCGGCGGGCAGTCCGTGGCCGCCGCCCACCACGTCGCGGCTGTCTCCGTACGTGGGCAGGAACCAGTGGAACGTGAGGGTCATCGTCTCTCCTAGAGCAGGCCGTGCCGGGGCGGGAACCGGCCGTCGAGTACGTACCGGCCGATGTGCTGGATCTTCCAGCGGGCCGGGTCGTGCAGGGTGTGCGTGCGCGCGTTGCGCCAGTGGCGGTGCAGGTTGAGCCCGTCGAGGCTGGACCGGGTGCCGCCGAGCTCGAAGATCGCGTTGCCCAGCTCCACCGCCACCGGGTCGGCGAACGCCTTGGCGGTGGCCACCGCGATCGAGACGGCGGCGGCCGACGCGTCGGTCAGGTCCCCCCGGGCGGGGTCCCCAGCGGCGTCCAGCGCCTCGCCGGCCGCGACGAGCAGCGCCTCGGCGGCGCGTACCTTGACGGCCAGCTCGCCGGCCCGCTGGATGACGAGCGGGTCGTCGGCCGCCCGCTCCTGCCCGCTCTCGAACCACGGCCTGGCCGTGGTCCGCATGAACGCCACGGCCTCCGCGAGCGCGCCCCCGGCGATGCCCACGTCGATCGCGGCGTGCAGGAGCTGCGCGAACGCGCCGTGCAGCTGCGGCCCGGTGAAGGTCAGGTGATGGGGGACCACCCGGTCCTCGGGGACGGCCACGTCCTCCAGGCGCACGGTGCCGCTCGCGGTGGTGCGCTGGCCCATGCCGTCCCAGTCGTCGACGACGGTCAGGCCGGGAGCGTCGCGCGGCACGTACGCCACGTGCAGCGTCCGGTCCTCGCGCCGGGCCAGGACGGGGATCCAGTGCGCGAACAGCGCGCCCGTGCTGTAGTGCTTGGTGCCGTTCAGCAGGAAGCCGCCGCCGGGCGCGGCCACCAGCGCGGTCCGGTGGTCCTGGACGTGCTTGGTGCCCGCCTCCGACTGGGCGTTGCCGAACCGCCTGCCGTCCAGGACCTCGCCGAAGAAGAACTTGCGCTGCACGTCCGTGCCCTGCTGCCTCAGCACGTTGACGTAGACGAAGTGGCTCTGCGGGATCTGTGCGATGTTGGGATCGGCGGCGGCCAGCAGCCGGAACACCTCGGTGATCGTGCGCGCGCTCACGTCGGCGCCGCCGTACGCGCGCGGCACGGTGATCGCGAGCAGGCCGGAGGCCGACAGCCGGTCCAGTTCGGGGCCGGGCAGCCGCCGCTCGGCGTCGCGGGCCCCGGCCTCCGCCGCGAACTCCCCGGCGAGTCCGCGGGCCGTCGCCAGCGCCTCGGCGTCGTCGGCGATCACGTGGGTCATGTTGTTTCGTCCGTTCTGCGTATGACGTTAGGGCTCACCGTAATTCCTGCAATGCAGGTAGGCAATACCTGTTAACGACATCACGTGCTTCCCGGGTGCCGCCTACCGGCGCGCCTGATCGCGCGCCCGCCACGGCGCCTGGTAGGCCCACTGCCAGGCCAGCTCGAGGGGCCCGCGCTCGAACCGGCGCAGCCACAACGACGACAGCACCATGAACGACCCGCAGATCGCCGCCCACGCCACCGGCACCCACCAGGGCCGCAGCCCGTCGAAGCGGGCGGCCGGCCCCAGGCCCCAGCCGTAGCAGAGCCCGCTCGCCGCCAGGTTCTGGAAGACGTAGCAGGACAGCGCCGTCCGGCCGACGCTCGTGAGCCCCCGGCGCAGCACGCCGGGGGAGCCCCGCATGCCGAGCACGATCGAGGTGATGAGCGCGAGCAGCCCCAGGGCGACCAGCGGCGCCAGGAGGTAGCGGTCCACCATGAACCAGGCCGGCCCGGCGAAGGAGGTGGCCAGGTTCAGCGGCACGCCGAGGCCCAGCCCGACGGCCATCAGCCGGCCGCGCAGGCGCGCGCCGCGCTCCTCGAACACCCCGGCGCGCAGCAGGCGGGCGCCGAGCAGGAACAGGACGATGCCCAGGGGCACGATGAAGACCAGCTCGGCGCGGAAGAGCACGGCGTTCTGCAGGCGGAGGTGCACCTGGTCGAGCCAGCCCGCGGGGTGCGCGGGCAGCGGGCCGCCCGCCGGGGCCGCCATCAGCGCCATGGTGACCAGGCCCACCACGGCCAGGTGCAGCGTCCCGGCCGCGACCATCCAGGCCGTGACCACGCGGTCGCTCCGGCCGATCAGGTACGCGACGATCATGGAGGTGAGCGCGTAACCCATCAGCACGTCGAACTCGAAGACCAGGACGTAGTGCAGGGCCCCCTCGACGAGGAGCAGCGCCGCCCGCCACAGGTAGCGCCCCGGCCAGGACATGCCCCGGCGCACCGCGCCGCGGTACTGCAGTTCGAGCCCGACCCCGAACAGCAGCGTCAGCAGCCCGAGGAACTTGCCGTTGGACAGGAACCGCAGGAACGTCTCCACCGCCCCGGCGTCCCCGCCGGAACTCAGGAACGCCGTGGGTCCGGCGGGATCGGTGAAGATCCAGATGTTGGTGCCCAGCGTGCCGATGATGGCCACGCCGCGCAGCACGTCGAGTGCGCCGATGCGTCTGTCCACACCGTCAACTCTGCTGGCGCGCGAGCCCGCCCCGATCATCCCGTGGAGCGAAATATCCGGTACATCGATCGATGTACGGCCTCAATACTTTGGTTGCGCGGGTGAAGGCCGCGGGGCGCTCTCACCGGCATCAGACCAGGCCGAACCGTAACGAGAGAAGAGGAGCCGCCGTGAGCGCGTACTTCGAGGCGCCCGACCCCTACGAGCCCGCGCCCGGCGACCCGCCCGCGGTCTTCCTGGCGGGTGGCATCACCGGGGTGGCGGACTGGCAGAGCGGGGCGGCCCGGGAGCTCGGCCGGCTCGGCGTGATCGTGCTCAACCCGCGCCGCCGCGACTTCCCCATGGGGGATCCGCGGCAGACGCCGGTCCAGATCGCCTGGGAGCACCGTCACCTGCACCTGCCGGGGGTGCTGACGATGTTCTGGTTCCCGCCGGGGGACAGCACGCAGCCGATCGCGCTGCTGGAGCTGGGGGCGGCGCTGGACAACCCGGCCCGGCGGATGGTGGTCGGGGCCGATCCGGGCTATCCGAGAGCGGCGGACGTGCGCTGGCAGACGCGGCTGGCCCGGCCCGGCGAGGTCGTGCACGCCACGCTCGGCGACACCCTGGCCGCCGTACGGGCCCGGCTCGCCGGGTGACCGGACGGGCGCCCCCCGACCCCCGCGAGGACGCCCGCCCGGGAGGACGCCCGCGAGGACGCCCGCCCGGGAGGACGCCCGCGAGGACGCCAGCCCGGGAGGACGCCCGGGAGGGGCGTTCTCCCGCTACGTCATGCCGGGACGCCGGCCTCCTTGGCGGCCCGCTCGATGGCCGACAGCTCGTCCTCGGTGAAGTCCAGGCGGTCCACCGCCGCCACGTTCGCCTCGAGCTGCTCCGGGCTGGAGGCGCCCACGAGCACCGAGGTGATCCGGGAGTCGCGCAGCGCCCAGGCCAGCGCGAGCTGGGCCACCGTCTGGCCGCGCGCGCCGGCCAGCTCCGCCAGCGCCCGTACGAACGCCAGCACCTGCGGCGTCACCCGGTCCGGCGTCAGGAAGCGCCCCTCGGCCGCCCGCGAGTCGGCCGGGATGCCGTTCAGGTACCGGTCGGTCAGCAGGCCCTGGGCCAGCGGCGAGTACACGACGCAGCCCACGCCCTCCTCCTCCAGCACGCCCAGCAGGGACGCCTCGATGCCGCGGTTGAGGAGGGAGTAGGACGGCTGGTGCACCAGGAGCGGGGTGCCGAGGCCGCGCAGGAGGCGGGCGGCCTCGGCGGTGCGCTCGGGGGAGAAGTTGGACACGCCGACGTAGAGGACGCGGCCGGTGCGGACCATGTGGTCGAGCGTGGCGACCTGCTCCTCCAGCGGCGTCTCGTCGTCGTCGCGGTGCAGGTAGAAGATGTCCACGTAGTCGAGGCCGAGCCGGGCCAGCGAGCGGTCGAGGGTGGCCAGCAGGTGCTTGCGCGAGTTGCCCTTGCCGTACGGGCCGTCCCACATGGGGTTGCTGCCCTTGGTGGTGACCACGGCCTCGTCGCGCAGCGACCGCGGGAAGATCCGCCCGAACGCGGACTCGGCGGCCCCGATCGGCGGGCCGTAGCGGTCGGCGATATCGAAATGGGTGATGCCGAGGTCGAGCGCCTTGTGCAGGATCGCGCGCTGGCTGTCGAGCGGCTTGCCCTCGCCGAAGTTGTGCCACAGGCCCAGCGAGACGGCGGGCAGGAGGAGTCCGCTGCGGCCGCACCTTCTGTACGGCTGGCGTTCGTAGTCCAAGGGGGACCTTCCGCAGAGATCGTAATGAAACGTTTTACGAACCCCAGTTAAGCACCTTCTCCACCTCGTCCGCCGCCGCCCTGGCCCCGCCGGCCGCCGCCAGCTCGCCGCGCATCCAGCCGAGCCGCTCGCGTACGCCCTCGTCGGCCGCCACCTGCTCCACCGCCTCCCACAGCGCGGCGCCGGTGAGCCCGTCGGGCGGCAGCGTACGGCCCAGGCCCAGCTCGGCGATGCGGTCGGCGTTGGCCCGCTGCTCGGCCATCTGCGGCACCGCCACCATCGGCACGCCGAAGTGCAGGCTCTCCATCGTGCTGCCCATCCCGGCGTGGGTGACGAACACCCGCGCGTGGCGCAGCACGGCGAGCTGTGGCGCGTGCCGGTGCACCGCCACGTTGGGCGGGATGGGGCCGAGCGCGCCGGGGTCCACGCCGCCGACCGCCAGCACGACGTGCCACGGCCGGCCCTCCGCGGCGCGCAGCACCGTACGGTAGAAGTCGGGCCGGTTGTTGTAGCCGGTGCCCAGCGAGACCAGCACCACCGGGAGGCCGTCGCCGGGTGGCTCCCACCCGCCCTGGAAGGCGCGCTCGGTCAGGGCCGGCCCGACGAACGCGTAGCCGTCGCCGAACGTCTCGCCCGCGTACTGGAAGGCGCGCGGCAGCAGCACCAGCCTGACCGCGGCCCGGTCGCCCCGCATGAACCCCTGCATGTCGCCCAGCCCCTCCGCGCGCAGGAGGCGGCGGAGCCGCAGCGCCATGCGCAGGAAGCCGAGGCTCAGCGGATTGAACGTCGTGTACTTCCGGTGCATCGACCAGTGGTCGTTGCCGACCAGGTTCGGCCAGGTCTCGACCGAGGGGACCCGCCAGCGCTCGGCCAGGATCCGACCCCACCAGCACAGCGGGCCGTCGTGCACCACCAGGTCGGGAGGCTCTCCGTCGCCGAGCTGGGCCAGCGCCGCCCTGGTCTCCTCCAGCAGCAGCCCCATCGCCCTGATCAGCTCCTTGCCGTGCATCTGCGGCACGTCGTCCACGTCCAGCGCGTCCCAGGTCGAGATCCAGGGGACGATCTCGGCGCCGGTCTCGGCCACGCGCTCCGCGTTGGCCTCGGTGGTGGCGTACGTGACCCGGTGACCGCGCCGGACGAGCTCCGCGGCCAGACCGAGGGTGGGGTTGACGTGTCCGGCCCCGATGGGGGCGAAGAACGCGATGGTTGCCATACCGCTGTATTATAATACGCCGGTATGAAAAAAGGAGGCCCATGCCGAAGAAGGTCGACCACGACGAGCGGCGCCGCCACATCGCCGAGGCCGTGCTGCGCATCGCCGGTCGCGACGGGCTCGACCAGGCCAGGCTGCGTGACGTCGCGGCCGAGGCGGGCATGTCGCTCGGCTCCGTGCAGCACTACTTCGCAGGCAAGGACGAGATGCTCCGCTACGTGGTCGGCTACCTGGGCGAGCGCGTCACCGAGCGGATCGTGGCAGGGATGTGCTCGGTCTCCGAGGCGTCCCCGGTGCGGGCGTTCCTGCTGTCGATGGCGGCCGAGATGCTGCCGCTGGACGATCGCCGCCGGGCCGAGCGCCGCGCGGGGCAGGCGTTCGCCGCCCGGGCCGTCGGCCTGCCCGAGCTGATCGGGGACCTGCGGGAGGGCAACCGCTGGCTGCACGACCGGGTCGCCGAGCTGATCGCCCAGGGGCAGCGGGACGGTGAGCTGCGGCCCGGGCTGGACGCCGGGCTCGAGTCCGTGGCGCTGCTCGCCATGATCGAGGGGCTGGCCGGCGACCTGCTGCTCGGCGTACGCGACCCCGGGCGGGCCCTCGAAGCCGTCCGCTATCACCTGGACCGGCTGGCCTCCTGACTTCTTTACTGTTCTGTACAGAATGCGGTAGCGTCCCCCATGGGCAGGCCACGAGAGTTCAGCGACCAGGCGGTCCTCGACGCCGCGATGGAGGTGTTCTGGGAGAAGGGCTACGAGGCCACCACCACCCAGGACCTGTGCGCCCGCACCGGGCTCGGCCGGGGCAGCCTCTACAACGCCTTCGGCAGCAAGCACCACCTGTACGAGGAGGCGATCCGCCGCTACGCCGCCACCAAGGCCGAGGCCCAGCTCGAACAGCTGGCCGGGTCCGGGTCCGTCAGGGACCGGCTGCGTGACCTGATGCTGGGCGTCATCGACGCCGACATGAACGACCCCGGCCGCCGGGGCTGCCTGGCCCTGAACGCCGCCACCGAGGCCGGCGGGCGCACCGGCGCCGTCGCGGGGCTGGTGCGGCGGCAGTTCGACGACCTGGAGCAGGCGATCCACCGGATGGTGCGGGTCGGCCAGGCCACGGGCGAGCTGTCGTCCGACCGGCCGGCGCTCCAGGTGGCGCGGGCGTTCCAGAGCGCCTACTACGGGCTGCGCGTGCTCGCCAAGGTCACCGACGACCGCGCTGTGCTGCTCGACGTCGTCGAGGGAGCCGTCGCCGCCCTCTGACCGGGTCCCCGCCGGGGCCCGGTTCTACTTCGCCCGCATTCTGTACCAACCTGTAAAGAAGGAATAGACGCTCATGAGACCGCTTGCCAAGGCCGGCGTGCCGTCGCTGATGGTGTGCGTGTTCGGCATCACGACGGGCGAGTTCGTCATCGCCGGGATCCTGCCGGACGTCGCCCACGACCTGGCCGTCTCCGTCCCGGCCGCCGGGTTGCTGGTGACGGCGTACGCCATCGGCATGATCGTCGGCGGGCCCGTGCTGACGGCGCTCACCGCCCGCTTCCCGCGCAAGCCGCTCATCATGATCCTGCTCGGGATCACGATCGCCGGGAACCTGGCCTCCGCGCTCGCCCCCTCCTACCCCGTGCTCTTCGCGGCCCGGGTCGTCACCGCCCTGGTCACCTCCACGTTCTTCGCCAACGCGATCGTCATCGCCGTCTCCACCGCCGCGCCGGGCAAGCAGGCGTCCACCGTCTCCAAGCTCGTCTTCGGCATGAACCTGGCGATGATCCTCGGAGCGCCGATCGGCACGTTCATCGGCAACGGGCACGGCTGGCGGGCCACGTTCCTGGCCGTCGCCGCGTGCTGCGCGGCCGGGTTCCTGCTCGTGCTGCGGCTGGTGCCGGACGTACGCGACGCCACGCCCGCCACCTCCGCCGTCGCCGAGCTGCGTGTCTTCCGCCGCCGCGACGTGCAGCTCGCCATCGCGGTCACCGCCGTGGCCAACGCGGGGCTGCTCATGGTGTTCACGTTCTTCGCGCCCCTGGTCACCGACGTCACCGGGTTCGCCGGCGGGGCGGTCGCCGTCCTGCTGCTGGTGTACGGGGTGGGCGCGGCGGTGGGCAACTTCCTGGGTGGCTGGCTGTCGGACCGCTCGCCGATGCGCTCGCAACTCGGGCTGCTGGCCGTGCTCGCCGTGGCGCTCGTGGGCATGTGGGCGGGCAGCGGGAGCATGGCGGTCACGGCGGTGATGGTGTTCGTGGTCGGGGCGCTCGGGTTCTCGGTCATCCCCGGCATGCAGGCCCGCGTGCTGGCCACGGCCGCGCAGGCACCCACCCTGGCCATGGCGGTGAACGCCTCCGCCTACCAGCTCGCCGCCGCCTTCGCCGCCTGGCTGGGCGGTGTCGTCATCGACGGGGGGCTCGGGCTGCGCGCTGTCTACCTGGCGGGGGCGGCGGTCACGGTCGCCGGCATCGCCGTGAGCACCTACGCCTGGCTCCACCCCCACACCACCACCGGTCCCGCCTCCGGCACGGGGTCCGCCGATGGGCCGGACACCACCGACGGTCCCGTCCCGGGCACGGGGCCCGCCGACGAGACCGGCGCCGGCAGCCAGGCGGAGCCGGCCCGACAGGGCTGACCCCGCCCCCGGGACGGGAGCCGCCACCGCGCAACCGCCCGGCGACGGTCCCAGGCCCCGACCCGGGGGACGGAGCCGGGGGTCGGGTCAGGCGGGGCCGGCGACGCCGATCAGGTTGCCCTCGGGGTCGGTGAACTGCCCGACCACGAGGTCCCCGCCCGGCGCCCGTTCCGGGCCCAGCAGGCGCGTGCCGCCGAGCCGCTCCGCCTCCCGCAGCGCGGCCTCCACGTCGGGGACGCCCACGTAGAACAGCACCCGCCGCTCGTACCCGGCCCCGCCCCCGACCCCGCCGTTGAGCCCGGTGGACGCCGCGCCCACGAACCCGTACGCGCCCGGCGCGGAGACCTTCTCGGTGGCCGCGTCCCCCGTCGCGAACTCCCACCCGAACAGCTCGCCGTAGTAGCCGCGCAGCCGCTCCGGCTCCTGGCCGATGATCTCGAAGTGCACCACTGGCAGTCCCATGATCCATCCTTTCCGGGAGCGCCCGCGGGTGGCCGCCCCCGGAACAGAGGTCGGAGCGGTCGCCCGGGCTTCGACATCCCAGGCACCCGTCCCCGATGCCCGCCACTCTTCCGCCACCCGCTTCGCGGGCACACAGAGATGGACGGCACCGGCGCGGGAGGATGGGATGGCCGACTCATCGATGGCCCGGTTCTACCAGGACCATGGATATCTGCTGGTCAAAGGGCTGATCGGCAAGGACGAGGCGAAGGCGTACCGCGAGGAGTGCCACGCGGTCCTGTCACGGTTGCGCCCGGCCGACCCGACGTGGGGGAGCGCCAGGCAGCTCGCCGGGCGCGCCACCGAGCTGCGGCACTGCCACGACGCGCAGTTCCACTCGGCGGCCTTCGCCCGGCTCATGGTCGATCCGCGCTTCACCGACGTGGCGGCGGCCGTGATGGGGTCGGAGAACGTCCAGCTCCACCACACCAAGATCTTCGTCAAGCCGGCCGAGAAGGGCTCGCCGTTCCCGCTGCACCAGGACGCCGCGCACTTCCCGCACACCCGCCACACGGTCGGCGCGGCCATCTTCCACTTCGACGACGCGCCCGAGGAGAAGGGCTGCGTACGCGTCGTGCCGGGCAGCCACAAGAGCGGGCCGCTGCCGCACGTGGAGGAGGGCGGCTGGCACCTGCCGCCGTCGGACTGGCCGCTGGAGGCGGCCGTGCCGGTCGAGGCCGAGGCGGGGGACGTGCTGTTCCTCGGCTACCTGACCGTCCACGGCTCCGGGGTGAACACTGCGGACGAGGCCAGGACGACGCTGCTCATCCAGTTCCGCGACCCCCTGGACCGGCCCGCCGACGACGTGCACCGCTCGCGGGGGCAGGGGATGATGCTGCGCGGCTTCGACCCGCTGGCCGGGCGATGAAGGGCTGGGCCGCGCTGGCCGCCGCCGTCGCGGTGCTGCTCGGCGGGTGCGGCCTGGCCCCGGCGGAGACGGGCCCCGGGGTGGCCGGGGCGCGGGTCGTGGCGCGGGAGAAGGCGGGGGAGCGGGGACAGGACCTCACCGTCCGGTCGCCGGCGCTCGGCCGCAACACCCCCGTACGCGTGCTGCTGCCGTCCGGCTGGACCCACGGCTCCGGGCCCTGGCCCGTGCTCTACCTGCTGCACGGCTGCTGCGGCGCCGGCCATCTCGGCTGGGTGGACGAGGGTGGTGCGGAGCGGCTCACGGCCGCGATGCCCGCCATCGTGGTGGTTCCCGAGGGCGGCCGGGTGGGGTTCTACTCCGACTGGTTACGCGGGCCGCGCTGGGAGACCTTCCACATCAAGGAGCTGATCCCGCTGATCGAGGCGGAGTTCGGCGCCGGCGCCGAGCGGGCGGTGGCCGGGCTGTCGATGGGCGGGCTCGGCGCGATGGGGTACGCCGCCCGCCACCCCGGCCTGTTCCGGGCCGCCGCGTCCTTCTCCGGCGTCCTCGACACCACCGGCGACCAGGCCGGGGTGCGCCGCCTGGTCCGCGAGAACGGCGACGACCCGGCGGCCCTCTGGGGCGACCCCGAGCGGGACCGGAAGGTGTGGGAGGCGCACAACCCCGCCCAGCTCGCCGGGCGGCTGGGCGGGATGCCGATCTACGTGTCGTGCGGCGACGGGCGGCCGGGCCCGCTGGATCCGCCGGGCGCGGCGGGCGACTACGAAGGGGCGCTGCTGGGCCAGGCCACGGTCTTCGCCGAGCGGGCGCGGGCGGCCGGGGCCCGGGTCACGACCGACTTCTACGGGGCGGGGACGCACACGTGGCCGTACTGGGAGCGGGCGCTGGAGCGGGCCCTGCCGATGCTGCGCGCGGCCATCGGCGCGTGACCGGCCCGCCCACCTCCAGGTGGCGTTGCTCGTCGCCGAGCTGCCGACCTCGCTGGTCAGGCTGTCGCCGGCGGGCTGATGGACGTCCCACCACACGGCGCCGCCCCTGGTGAGGGAGTCAGGGCGCCGAGGATCGTCATCATTCCGTTATCTTTCGGCTCGTATCGCCGCCCGCGATCCGCTCTCGTTAGGCCACAGAGGGAAGAACGGAGACGGCGAATGACCATCGACTACATCCCCGAACCGGCCAGAGCCGGCGAAGCCGAGAAGTTCGGGCCGCCCTGGCAAGGTGTCACCCTTCCCCGCGAGCTCCTGGACCGGCACGGGGCCAAGGTCCTCGACCCCTGGGCCGTCGGGCTGGACCCGGGCGAGCCCCGGCCCGACTCCACGGTCTACCGCGCGGACGTGCTCCTGATCCCGGGGCAGGTGCTGACCTCCCTGGCGGCGACGGACTGGATCGACTCGGCGCTGTCCGGCGTCGGGCTGAGGCTGTCGCCCGAGAGCGTCGAGCGGGCCCGTAACAGGCAGTACCCCGAGGAGACCGTCTGGGTGCCCGCGGTCCTGGAGATCGACGGCGAGAGCCGGGACGTCAGAGCCGACGCCTGGCCGGCCCTGCGGGCCGTGCGCAGGGCGCTGCGCGAGACGTCCGACGACCTGTCTTTCGCGCCGGGGCTCGCCGACATCTCGCTGGACCACCTGTTCGTGGGGTCGGCCACGAGCGGGATCGGCTCGCTCAACCTCGGTGGCGAGCCCGCCACCAGCGGGCACGCCGTGATCGACGAGCCGGGCGGGAGCACCCGTCACGGGTACGGCCGCGTCCCCCTGACGGTCGTGGCCGGGCCGCCGCGCCGCCGGTCGCTCGGAGAGCTCGGCGGGCCCCGGATCACCGTGGTCACGCTGGACACCGGCGTGGCCGCGCACCCCTGGTTCAAGCCGGTGACCGACCCGGACGCGTTCCTGACCGTCGACCCCGCCGGCCAGCAGCTCATCGAGGACACCCACCCCGCCTACGCCGGTCGCGACATCGCCAGGCTGGTCGGCTACGAGGACCTCGGCCACCTGCCCAACCCGCTGGTCGGCACGCTCAACTCGCACACCGGCCACGGCCTCATGCTGGCCGGCCTCATCGCGCAGATCGCGCCCGACGCCCGCGTCATGATGTACAAGGTCATGCACAGCGACGGCATCGTCCCCGGCGAGGCCGTGCACGCGGCGCTCGACCGCCTGCTGGAGCTGATGGACGCCGGCCAGGACGTGCACGTGCTGTGCTGCTCCTTCGGCGGCTTCGCGGAGACCGGCGACGCGGCCATGGCGGCGTTGTTCGCCAAGGTCAACCAGCTGCGGGCGCGCGGCGTGGTCGTGGTCAACGCCGCCGGCAACTACGCTACGACCAGGCCGTTCTACCTCGCCGCCCTCTCCGAGACGGCCGTCCCCGGGCCGCCGCTGGCACCCATGCTCGGCGTCGCCGCCAAGAACCCCGACGGCACGATCGCGATCTTCAGCAACGAGCACCCCGCCGTACGGTGGCGCGCCCCCGGCGCCATGGTCGTCAGCACCTTCCCGCCCCATTTCCGCGGCGCCCAGAACGCCATGCTCTCCACCGGCGATCGGGCCTCGCTGGACTGCGACGCCATGGGCCCGTTCTGCGGCTGGAGCGGCACGTCGTTCGCGGCCCCGATCGTCGCGGGAGCCGTCGCCGCCGAGCTCACCAAGACCATCGGGCAGGTGGCCGTCGATCCCGTCGAACGGGCCAGGACGGTCATCGACACGATGATCAACGACAAGGTCGCCCGGCCGGAAATCGTCCCGATCTGATGACTCGGGAACCCGCGACCGAGCGTCCGCCGAACCCGCGCGCCCAGCGCCGCGACCGGCTGGCCGCGCTGCTGATCGAGGCGCGGCAGGGCCACAGCGGCGCGCTCGACGCCATCGTCGCGGAGCTCACGCCCGTGCTCTGGCACACCGCCAGGAACCAGGGGCTGAGCCCGCAGGCCGCCGAGGACGTGATCCAGACGACGTGGCTGACCCTACTGCGTCATCTGCACGCCATCTCGGTGCCCGGCGCGCTGATCGAGTGGCTCGTCACCACGACCCGCCGCGAGGCGTGGCGGGTCAGTGCCGCCTCCCGCAAGGACGACCTGCCGGGAGACGACACGTTCGACGAGCTGCCCGACGGCGTGCTCACCCCCGACGAGCTCCTCGTGGACGACGAACGGCGGCGCGCCCTCTGGCACGCCGTCGAGAGCCTGCCCAAACGGTGCGCCGAGCTGCTCAGGATCATCGCCTTCGTGCCGCGCCCGCACTACGACGCGGTGGCCGCGGCGCTGGACATGCCGCTCGGCAGCATCGGGCCCACGCGCGGCCGGTGCTTCGCGAAACTGCGCCACGTGCTCGCGAAGGACCCGGATTGGAGTTCGTGATGAACACGGCAGAGGGGAGCAACTCTCCCCACGTCACCCCCGAGGACCAGGCCCTCGCCGAGGAGATCGCCGACGTCTACCGCATCGTCGATCCCGTCCCGGCGACGCTGGTCGAACGCCTGCAGTTCGCGCTGGCCCTGGAGTCGCCGGACTTCGCGGTCCTGCGGCCGTACGAGGACACCGTGCTCCCGGCCGGCGTCCGCGGCGGCGAGGACAGCCGGACGATCACCTTCGACAGCGAGATCGTCACCATCATGATCAGCGTGAGCGCCCGCGACGATCACGCCGTACGCGTGGACGGCTGGCTGGCGCCGCCCGCCGACCACCTGGTGGAGCTGCGCACCGGGGCGGGGGCGCACGTCGTCAGGGCCGACGATCAGGGCAGGTTCGTCCTCGACGTGGTGCCGAGAGGGCTGTCGCAACTCGTGGTGCGCCAGGGACTTGATGATCCGGCGCAGGCGACGATACTGGCGGTGACGCCCTCACTCATCCTCTGACCACCGCGAGGCGGGATGCGCGACAGCGAGCGTGCGGCGACGCTGCGCGAGCAGGTGGAGCGCCTGCACAGGCTCAGTGTCCAGGCGACCGACAACGGCCGCCCGGCGCTGGCCGCCCGCAGGCTCCGGCAGGGCCTCGAACTGCTCGGCAGGGGCCCGGCGGCCGGGAGCGGCGAGCCCGCCGGCGGCTACGACGACCTGCTCGCCCGCCTGCTGACCAGCCTCGCGCACGCCGAGGCCGAGCAGGGCAACTCCGGCCTCGGGATGGAGCTGCTCGACGAGGCCGCCCGCCGCGCGCCCCGCGCCGAGCTGGCCCTCGTGCACGCCCAGCGCGGCCTGCTGCACCTGCGCCTGGGCGCCGGCGCCGAGGCCCTGCGGGAGCTGGACATCGCCGCTCCCATGCTCCTCGAGACCGACCGCGTCGAGCTGGCCAGGGTGCTGCTCAACCGGTCGGTCCTGCACGCCACGACCGGCCGCGTCCGGCTGGCCAGGGACGACGCCCGCAGGAGCGCGCAGCTCGCGCAGGCCCACGGCCACCACGTGCTCGCGGCCAAGGCCCTGCACAACGACGGCTACTGCGACCTGCTGCTCGGGGACGTGCCGGCGGCGCTGCGCGTGTTCGCCCGGGTGGAGCGGCTCTACCAGGAGGTCAACCCCGGCTTCCTGCCCGTGCTCGCGCTCGACCGGGCGCGGGCGCTGCTCGCCGTGGGGCTGACCGACGAGGCCGGCCGCACGCTCGACCAGGCCATCGACGGGTTCCGCAGGCAGCGCCTGATGCAGGACTACGCCGAGGGCGAGCTGGCCAGGGCGCAGTGCGCGCTGGACGCGGGGCGGCACGCCGAGGCGCGGGACTGGGCCAGACGCGCGGAGACCCACTTCCGCCGCAGGGGAAGCACGGCGTGGGCGCTGCGCGCGACGCTCATGCGCCTGCGCTCGCAGCTGGCGCACGGCTCGGCGCCGGGATCCGTGGCCCGGCGCGCGGGCGAGCTGGCGGCGCGCCTGGCCGAGCTGGACATGCGCGACGACGCGGAGATGGCCCGGCTGGTCTCGGTCCGCGCGCTGATCGCCGCCGGCCGGGTCACCGAGGCCACCACCACCGCGGCGTCCGGCCAGGCATCCGGCGCCACGTCCCGGGGCGCGCCGCTCGACGTGCGTCTCATGCGGCACCTGACCGGGGCGGAGCTGGCCGGCGCGCACGGGCAGCGCGGCCTCGCCCTGCGCAAGGTACGCTCCGGGCTGGCCCTCATCCATTCCCATCGCGGCCGGCTGGGCAGCCTCGACCTGCTCACCGGCGTCGCCGCCCTGGGGGCCGACCTGGCCGCCCACGGCCTGCGGGCCGCGCTCGACGGCGGTTCGACGCGGCAGGTGTTCGCCTGGTCCGAGCGGTGCCGGGCGCAGGCGTTCCGGTTCCGGCCACCGCAGGCGCCCGAGGACGACCGGACCGCGGAGGCGCTGGCCGAGCTGCGCCAGCTCGCCCAGCAGATGCACGCCGACGAGGCCGCCGGCCACCGCCGGCCCGCCCTGCGCCGGCGGTGCCTGGAGCTGGAGCAGGTGATCAGGGAGCGCGGCTGGCAGCTTCCCGGGGTCGGCGAGCGGCTGGCCCCCGCCTCGGCGGCGGCCGTCGAGGCGGCGTTGGCCGCGGACGACCTCGCGCTGGTCAGCCTGCTCAACGTGGACGGCGGGCTGCTGGCGCTGGTGCTCGTCCGCGGGCGGTGCCACCTGCACCGGCTGAGCGCGTACGAACCGGTGGCGGAGGCCGCGCGGCGGCTGGCCGGGGACCTCAACGCGCAGGCGGGACGCAACCTGCGGCCCGCGCTGAAGGCGGTGATCGAGGCGTCCGTCCGGCGGCAGCTCGGCGTCATCACCGACGCGCTGAAGGCCCCGCTGCGGCAGGCGCTGTCCGCCGCCCGGGGGATCGTGCTCATCCCGACCATGGGCCTGTCCGCGGTGCCCTGGGGGCTGCTGCCCGACCTGCGCGGCCGGCCGCTGGTGGTGGCCCCGTCCGCGCTGGTCTGGCTGGCGGCCAGGCACGCCGGCGAGCCGTACGTGAGCGACGGCAGCTCCTCCGTCCTGGTCGCCGGGCCCGACCTGGAGCACGCCGAGCGGGAGGTCGAGCAGCTCGGCACCGTGCACCCGAAGGCACGCCGGCTCAGGGGCGAGCGGGCCACGGTGTCGGCCACCCTGGAGGCGCTCGACGGCGCGTCCTTCGCCCACTTCGCCGCCCACGGGCACCACGAGCGCGAGAACGTGCTCTTCTCCCGCCTCGACCTGGCCGACGGCCCGCTCATGGCCTACGACCTGCAGCTCCTCGACAAGGCGCCGGGGCACGTCGTGCTGTCGGCCTGCGACGTGGGGCAGGCGGTGGTCAGGGCGGGCGACGAGCAGCTGGGCTTCACCGCCGCGCTGCTCTACCTGGGCACGCCCACCGTGATCTCCAGCCTCACCCGCGTGCCCGACCACGTGGCCGAGCGGGTCATGATGGCCTACCACCGGCGCGTGGCCGACGGGGCGAGCCCGGCCGACGCGCTGGCGATGGCCTCGTTGGACGAGCCGGCCTCGACGTTCGTGTGCTTCGGCGCCGGCTGAAGGTGCCTGTCAGCCGTTCAGGACGACAGCAGGCGCCGCTGCTCCTCCTCGATCACCTGCCGGGCCAGCGACTGCTCCGAGACGTCCATCGCGTCGCCCGAGGACTCGGCCAGGTCGCTGCGCCTGGCGTAGGCGTCGAACAGCTCCGACTTGTGCCGCAGGATGTCCAGCATGCGCTGGTCCACCGAGTCCACGGAGAGCAGCCGGTGCACCTGCACCCTGCGTACCTGCCCCATCCGGTGCGCCCGCCCCACGGCCTGCGTCTCCATGCTCGGCTTGACCTGCGGCTCGCACAGGATCACCACCGACGCCGCCTGCAGGTTGAGCCCCACCCCGCCGGCCTGGATCTGGCTGAGCAGCACCGCGTGCCCCGCCGCGGCGGAGAACTCGTCCACCAGCCCCTGCCGCCGCGCCGCGCCGACGTCCCCGGACAGCGGCCCGTGCGCCCGCCCGTCCAGCGCGGCCCCGACGGCGGCGAGCACCGCCCGGAAGTACGAGAACACCACCACCTTCAGCCCGTTCGCCTCGGCGTCCTCGACCAGCTCCAGCAGGCGCTTGAGCTTGGCCGAGGTGGCCGGCTCGGCGTACGCGGCCCGCCGCATGGCCATGAAGTTGCCCTCGGCCACGGCCTGCTTGTACGCCTCGAAGTCGGCGCCGCTGAACTCCACCCACTCGTCGGCCTCCACCCGATCGGGCAGCTCGGCGAGCACGTCCTGCTGGTTGCGCCGCAGGTAGACGGGCGCCACCGCCTTGCGGAACGCCTGCGCCACCGCCACCACGTCGCTGTTGCGCAGCCCGGCGGCCAGGTCGGGCCGCAGGTACGAGATCAGCGTCCGGAACTCCTCCACCCGGTTCTCCATCGGCGTGCCGGTCAGGAACAGCACCCGCCGCGCCCGCCCGCACCAGGCCGCCACCGCCCGGGAGCGCTTGGTCTCCGGATTCTTGACGTAGTGGGCCTCGTCCACGACGAGCAGCGCCACCTCCGGCAGCCCGCCGCCCAGCCGGTGCAGACCGTCCAGCGTGGCCACGGCCACACCGCCCCGGCGGGCCCACTCCTCCCGCGCCGCCAGCCGGTCGGGGCCGTGCAGCCGGTAGGCGTGCAGCGTGCTGCGCGACTCGATCTCCCGCACCCAGTTGATCAGCACGCTCGCCGGGCAGGCCACCAGGAAGTGCGTCGCCCCGTCCGCCCGGAGGTGCGCCAGCGCCGCGATGGCCTCGATCGACTTGCCCAGCCCCATCTCGTCACCGATGATCACGCGTTCCTGCACGAGCGCGAAGCGGGCCCCGAACGCCTGGTAGCCGCGCAGGGACACCCGCCGGTGGGTGTCGTCGAGCGGCTGCGCGGCGACCTTGGCCGCCAGGTCGTCGGGCAGCAGCCCCTGCCCGCTGCCGACCGGCTCCCCGGCCAGCTCCGCCAGCAGGCCGAAGTATTCGGGCGAGCGGGACTCGAAGTCCGCCCACGCCTCGAAGTCCCGGGCCGGCGGCCGCAGCAGGTCGGTGGTGACCTGGGCGAGCAGCAGCCGCGTCTCCCCGGTGCCGGCCAGCAGCCCGTCGATCGCGGCCACCGCCTCGCGCGCCCGCCGGCGCCGCGCGGGCAGCGTGAACATCATCCGCAGCCGGCTGCGCGCCGGCCGCGCCTGCGCCAGCAGCGGCCCCAGCCGCCCGTCCAGGTCGCGGGCGGCGTCGAGGGCGCGGGGCAGGTCGGGGCCCACGTTCACCAGGCGGTGCAGGGCGATCACCAGCTCCGTGGTGTGGTGGTCGGGCCGGTCGACGTCCAGGCGCAGGCTCGCGGCGTCCACGGCGGCCTGCTCGATCTGCCGGGCCGCCGCGTGGACCTGCCCCGCCGTGCGCGCGCCGATGCCCGGCAGCAGCTGCAGCGCGTACGGCGTGGCCTCCAGCACCGACCGGACCGTGGTGTACCCGGCCTTCTCCAGCGTGCCGATGCGCAGCCGCCCGTCGGTCACGTCCTTCAGCCGCGAGACGGGCACGCCCTCCAGCCCGGCCCTGGCCACGTCGCGGCGCAGCGCGTCGAGGGTGCGGGCGGCCTGCGCGCGCACGGCGGCGTGCTCGTCGAGCAGGGCGCGTGCGTCGGCCAGGAGCCGGTCCGCGTCACGGAATTCCACCGGACCAAGGATGCCGTAGCCCGAGGGCCCGCGTACATCGGTGCGGACCAGCCCGGATGCCGGCCCGGATGCCGGCCCGGATGCCGGCCCGGATGTCAGCTCAGGTGCACGCCGATGAGGCAGGTGTCGTCGTCGGTGTCCGAGTTGCAGTGCGTGAGCAGGTCGTCGAGGCGGTGGTCGAGCGTGCTCGCCGCGCGCCTGGCGATGGCCAGCAGCCGGTCCTGGGCGTGGCGCAGGTTGTGGTCGCGCCGCTCGATCAGGCCGTCGGTGTACATCAGCAGCGTGTCCTCGGCCCGCAGCTGGAGCCGCCCCTCCTCGTAGCGGGCGTCGGTGAACGCGCCCAGCAGCGGCCCCTTGACCATGGGCAGCTCCGCGCCGTCCCCCTCGCGCAGCAGGATGGGCGGCAGGTGACCGGCCCTGGCCCAGCGCAGCATGCGGGTGGGCGGGTCGTACAGGGCGCAGACGGCGGTCGCGGTCATGCGGTCGGTGAGGTGGTGGGCGACCATGTTGAGCCAGGCCATGAGCTGGGCCGGGCCCGCGCCGGTGGTGGCCAGGCCGCGCAGCGCGTTGCGCAGGATCACCATGCCGGTGGCGGCCTCCACGCCGTGCCCGGCCACGTCGCCCACCGACAGCAGCACCCGCCGGGACGGGAGCGCGACGGCGTCGTACCAGTCGCCGCCCACCAGGTGCTCCTTCTGCGCGGGCCGGTAGCGGACGGCGATGTGCAGGCCGAAGGACTCCATCGTGCCGTGCGAGGGCGGCATGATGGCCTGCTGCAGCTGCAGCGCCAGGCGGCTGCGCGCGGCGGACTCCTGCTCGGTGTGGGCGAGCTGGTCACGGGTGACGGCGAGCGCGACCTCCGTCCAGTGCTGGGAGGAGATGTCCTGGTACGCCCCCCGGACCGCCATCAGCCGCCCGTCTGGACCGAAGACCGGCTCGGCCACCACGCGCATGTGGCGGGCGACCCCGTCGCGACGCGTGAGCCGGAACGCCGTGGCGGCGAAGCGCCGGTGGTGCAGCACCGTGCGCAGGAAGCGGCCGATCGCGATCTCGTCGTCGGGGTGGGCGTGGTCGCGCAGCCGCTCCAGCGGGACCGGCTGGTCGCCGGGGGACAGGCCGTACAGGGAGTAGAGCTGGGCGTTCCAGGTGATCTGGCCGGTCACCGTGTTCTCCTCGAAGCCGCCGATGCGGCCCAGCCGCTGGGCGTGCTCCAGGAGCCCGGCCAGCCGCCCGTCCTCGTCGTGCTCGCGCCACACGAGCAGCAGGCTGTCGCCGTGCCGGGTGATGCTGACGTCGGCCACGCCCGTCGTGCTCAGGCCGAGCGCCATCCGCTCGGCGCGGAACGACTCGCCGGTGGCGTGGACCTGCTCCAGCTGCGCGAACATGCCGCCCGCCGCGCGGGGATAGGCCTCCAGCAGCAGCGCCCCGGACACCAGCGGGTACGCCTCCAGCAGCAGCCCGTCACCGGCGGTGATGCGCTCGTTGACGTGCCGGACGCGGAAGTCGGCGAGCTCGCCGCGGGCGTCGAGGTGCGCCCGCAGCACCAGGGCCGGGTCGGGCAGCGCGTCGGCCAGGTCCACCAGCTCCGACAGGGCCGCGGCGGCGGGCGCCAGCGGCGCGAACGGCGAGTCCAGCGTGTGCGCGCACAGCTCGGCCAGGGCCTCGACCTGCCGCTCGATCCTGGGCGGGTGCGGCGGCAGCGTGTGCGGCCAGCAGATCTCCAGCACGCCCTGCACCCGCCCGCCCGAGAGCATCGGCACGGTGACGCGGCCGCCGGCGACGTGCCGGCCGATGGCGGGCAGGCCCGCGTCGGCGTGCCAGATCGTGCGCCGCTCCGTCAGCGCGCGCCCGGCCGGCGTGACCACGCCCGGCGGCATGTGCCGCCACCGCCGGGCCTCCTCGGTGGCGAACCCGGCGTAGCCGGCCAGGGCGAGGGCGCCGCCCGGCTCGGCCGCCCACACCGCCACCGCCGTGGCGCCCAGCGGGGCCAGCGCGTGCTCCAGGAGCGCGGCGGCCACGGCCTGGGTGTCACGGGCGCCGAGCACGGCGCTCTCGGCGACGCGCAGGCGTACGGACACCTCGGGAGCGGCCTCGCCCGCCTCGCCGACGCGGTCGCGGGCGACCTCGTTGACGACGTCGGCGGCCACCTCCAGCCGCGTCACGCCGGCCTTGGCGGCGAGCGTGGCGAGCTGCTCGGCCGCCTGTGCGGGGCCGCAGCGCAGCCGCTCGACCAGGATGCCCTTGGCCAGCTCGAGCAGGGCGCGGTCGTCGGCCGCGCGGCGGCTCCGCTCGGCCTCCCGCCGCAGCCGCTCGACGGTCGCGGCCAGCCGGTCGAGATCCTGCCCGCCGTTCGGCTCGCCGCCCATCAGGACAGGTCCATCCAGTGCTGGATGCGTTCGATGAGATGGTCGGCGTCCACCGGTTTGGTCACGTAGTCGCTCGCCCCCGCCGCCAGGCTCTTCTCCTGGTCGCCCGGCATCGCCTTGGCGGTGACCGCGATGATCGGCAGGTCGGCGTACTGCGGCATGGCCCTGATCGTCTCGGTCGCGGTGTAGCCGTCCATCTCCGGCATCATGACGTCCATCAGGATCAGGTCGGTCTCGGCGTGCGCGGTCAGCGTGTCGATGCCCTTGCGGCCGTTCTCGGCGTGCAGCACGTGGATGCCGTGGATCTCCAGCATGCTCGTGAGGGCGTACAGGTTGCGGGCGTCGTCGTCCACGACCAGGACCGTGCGGCCGGCGAGGGCGTTGTCGATCTCCCGTCCCGCCGCGGTGCCCACGGTCTCGGCCCTGACCAGGGGCAGCACGTCGCCGGGCTGGTCGGCGGTCAGGTGCAGCGCGATGCGCTCGCGCAGCTCGTCGAGGCTGGTCAGCATCTCCAGCGGCTGGTGGGCCAGCCGCACCTCCTGCTGGGTGCGTGAGCGCCAGTTTTTGTACGCCAGCACGGGCACCCCGTGCAGCCGCGGGTCGCCGTTCATGACCTCCAGCAGCCGGTATGCCGACATATCGGGCATGTCGAGGTCCAGCACGATGCAGTGGCAGGGCTGCCCGGCCAGCAGCCCGGCCGCCTCCTCCGCGCCCGCCGCCGTGACGACCTCCATGACCCCGCCGAGGTCGCGCGCCCCGGCCAGGTCGCCCACGACGCTCTCGGAGACCAGCGACAGCAGCCCGTGCCGCCGCTCCTCGATCACCAGCAGCCGCCGCGCGGCCACCGGCTCCCGCTCCGCCGCCTGCGCCGGCTCGCCGCCCTCGGCCGGCGTGAGACCGGCCTTGGGGTCGGGGTCGAACCCGGGCCGGGCCACCGGCAGGTAGAGCGTGAACATGCTGCCCTGCCCCGGCGTGCTCTGCACGGTGATGGCGCCGCCCAGCAGGTAGGCGATCTCGCGGCAGATCGACAGCCCCAGCCCGGTGCCGCCGTATTTGCGGCTCGTGGTGCCGTCGGCCTGCTGGAACGCACCGAAGATCACCTCCAGCTGCTGCTCGGGGATGCCCACGCCGGTGTCCACGACCCGCAGCGCGATGGCCGGGCCGTGCGCGCGTACGGAGGCGGGCAGCTCGGCCGGCGCGGCCGGTTCGATGCGCAGCTCCACGCCGCCCGTCTCGGTGAACTTGACCGCGTTCGACAGCAGGTTGCGCAGCACCTGGCGCAGCCGGGAGTCGTCGGTGAGCAGCTCGGCGGGCACCCCGGGCGCGGTCGTGATGCGGAAGTCGAGGCTCTTCTGGCCTGTCAGCGGCCGGAACGTGGCCTCCACGTAGTCCAGCAGCCCGCGCAGCCGCACCCACTCGGGGTTGATGTCCATCTTGCCCGCCTCGACCTTGGACAGGTCGAGGATGTCGTTGATGAGCTGCAGCAGGTCCGAGCCGGCCGAGTGGATGATCCCGGCGTACTCCACCTGCTTGGGCGTCAGGTTGCGCGTGTGGTTCTGGGCCAGCAGCTGGGCCAGGATGAGCAGCGAGTTGAGCGGGGTGCGCAGCTCGTGGCTCATGTTGGCGAGGAACTCGCTCTTGTACGTGGAGGCCAGCGAGAGCTGGTGCGCCCGGTCCTCCAGCTCCTGCCTGGCCTGCTCGATCTCCAGGTTCTTGGTCTCGATGTCCTGGTTCTGGCTGGCCAGCAGCGTCGCCTTCTCCTCCAGCTCGGCGTTGGAGCGCTGCAGCTCCTCCTGCTGCTGCTGGAGCTCCTCCGAGCGCGCCTGCAGCTCCACCGCCAGCCGCTGCGACTCGTTGAGCAGCTCGTCGGTACGCGCGTTCGCCACGATCGTGTTGAGGTTGACGCCGATCGTCTCCATGAGCTGGTCGAGGAAGGCCCGGTGCACCGGCGTGAACGCCTGCACCGAGGCCAGCTCGATCACGCCGAGCACCTGCTCCTCGACCACGATCGGCAGCACGATCACCGAGGTCGGGTCGGTCCTGCCGAGCCCGGAGGAGATCGTGATGTAGCCGGGCGGCAGGTCGGTCATGGCGATGGTCCTGCGGCTGCGCGCCGCCTGGCCGACCAGCGCCTCGCCGAGCCGGAACCGGGCCGGCCGCTCCGGGTCCACCGGGTAGCCGTAGGCGCTGATGAGCTTCAGCTCGCTCTCCTCGGCCAGGAAGAACGCGCCGTACTGCGCCGAGACGAGCGGCGCCAGCTCGTTCATCACCAGCTCGGCCACGGTGGCCAGGTCGCGGTGCCCCTGCATGAGGCCCGACATGCGGGCCAGGTTGGACTTCAGCCAGTCCTGCTGCTCGTTGGCGCTGGTCGTCTCGCGCAGCGACTTCACCATCGAGTTGATGTTGTCCTTCAGGTCGGCCAGCTCGCCCTCGGCATCCACGGTGATGGACCTGGTCAGGTCGCCGGAGGTGACGGCGCTGGTCACCTCGGCGATGGCGCGGACCTGGCGGGTGAGGTTGCCGGCCAGCTCGTTGACGTTCTCCGTCAGCCGTTTCCACGTGCCGGACACGCCCTCGACCTCGGCCTGGCCGCCGAGCCGGCCCTCGCTGCCGACCTCCCGGGCCACCCGGGTCACCTCGGCGGCGAAGGAGGAGAGCTGGTCGACCATCGTGTTGATCGTGGTTTTCAGCTCCAGGATCTCGCCCCGGGCGTCCACGTCGATCTTGCGGGTCAGGTCGCCCCTGGCCACGGCCGTGGTGACCTGGGCGATGCTGCGCACCTGGTTGGTCAGGTTGTCGGCCATGGAGTTGACGTTGTCGGTGAGGTTCTTCCAGGTGCCGGCCACGTTGGGGACCCGGGCCTGGCCGCCGAGCTGGCCCTCGGTGCCGACCTCGCGGGCCACCCGGGTGACCTCGTCGGCGAACGCGCCCAGCGTGTCGACCATGGTGTTGATCGTCTGCGCCAGCGCCGCGACCTCGCCCTTGGCCTCGACGGTGATCTTCTGCGAGAGGTCACCTCTGGCCACGGCGGTGGCGACCTGGGCGATGCTGCGCACCTGGTTGGTCAGGTTGGAGGCCATGACGTTGACGTTCTCCGTCAGGTCCTTCCAGGTGCCGGACACGCCCCGGACGGTGGCCTGGCCACCCAGGTTGCCCTCGGTGCCGACCTCGCGGGCGACCCGGGTGACCTCGTCGGCGAACGAGGAGAGCTGGTCGACCATCGTGTTCAGGGTGTTCTTCAGCTCCAGGATCTCGCCGCGGGCCGAGACCGTGATCCGCTGCGACAGGTCGCCGCGGGCCACGGCGGTGGCGACCTGGGAGATGTTGCGCACCTGGTCGGTGAGGTTGCCGGCCATGAAGTTCACCGAGTCGGTCAGCGCGCGCCAGGTGCCGGCCACGCCCTTGACGTCCGCCTGGCCGCCGAGCTGGCCCTCGGTGCCGACCTCGCGGGCGACCCGGGTGACCTCGTCGGCGAAGGAGGAGAGCTGGTCGACCATCGTGTTGACGGTGTTCTTCAGCTCCAGGATCTCGCCGCGCGCGTGCACGGTGATCTTCTGCGACAGGTCGCCGCGGGCCACGGCGGTGGTGACCTGGGCGATGCTGCGTACCTGGTCGGTGAGGTTGCCCGCCATCGCGTTGACGGACTCGGTGAGGTCCTTCCAGGTGCCGGAGACCGCAGGCACGTCGGCCTGGCCGCCCAGCCGGCCGTCCGTGCCGACCTCCCGCGCCACGCGCGTCACCTCGGAGGTGAACAGGGAGAGCTGGTCGACCATGCCGTTGAACACCGACGCGATCTCCCCGAGCAGCCCGTCGGCGTCGTCGGGAAGTCTGGTGCGGAAGTCGCCGTCCCTCACCGCTGTCAGCCCCGCCAGCAGCCGGCGCAGCTCCGGCTCCTCGCCGCCCTCGCCGGCGCCTCTGGCGCGCTTGCCGCGCGCGGGCGGACGGGACGTGCCGACGGTGGGATCGCTCATGACCGGTCCTCCGTTGTCGCCCGGGTTTCCTCAGGTAGCGGAGAGAGTAACCGGCCGCGCCCGCAGTGCGCGCTAGCCGCAAGTTGTCATCTGTCTATCACACGACGTACACGCAAGGTGAGGGGGAAATTTCGCAGGCGCCTACCAGCCCTGCGATCAAATGGAGCGTTCCGAGGTGAGGGCGGCGGTGATCGCGTCCTCCACCGTGTCGTGCACCGGAATGTGCGCCACCACGCCCGTGATCTCGAAGAGGCGGGCGGGCAGGGGCCGGACGCCGGCCAGGTGGACGGCGCCGCCGTTCCTGAGGCAGTCGGTGGCGCACGTCAGCAGGACATGCAGGCCCGAGCTGTCCATGAACGGCACCTGCGACAGGTCGAACACCAGCCCTTCCGAGGGATCCGTCCGCGCCTTGCGGAGGTACGTCTCGAGCTGGGCCCGATTGGTGGCGTCCATCTCGCCGGTCACAGCGATCACGATCACTCCGGGCAGGTGCTGGTGCGCCAGCGTTAATGGCGGCATCTACGGGTTCACCGCTTTCGCCGGCGGAACATGACCATCAATGAAGGATAGTCTGCCGGAGTCGTCGGCGATATCCCGGTTTTCGGGCCGTGGCGGTGAATCCCCGCCGATGGGCGCGGGTGCGGACGACCTCCCGCACGCCCCCGCGCCCGCCGGAGTGGCGCCCTTCTCACCCCGCGCCAAAGCCTGGATCAGTGGCCGTGACCGTGCCCCACGAAGGCGGTGGCCGGCTTGCCCGGCGGCACCAGCCCGAGCGCGACCACCGCCGCGACTCCCGCCACCACGGCGCACAGCGTGAGCCCGGACACGAACCCCTCGATGCCGGCCCCCGAGCCGGGCACGAGGCTGGCCGCGGCCACCGTGGAGACCACGGCCACCCCGATGGAGCCGCCGAGCTCGTGGAAGGTGTTGATCACCCCGGAGGCGACCCCGTTCTCCCCCGGCGGGATGTTGGCCATGGTCGTCGTGGTGGCCGTCACGAACGCGGGCCCGATGCCCAGCGAGGCCAGCACGAAGCCGGGCAGCAGCGTGGTGTACGCGCTCGCGTCCGGCGAGATGCGCGTCATCAGCCCCGCCCCCGCCGCCGTCACCACGAACGCCGCCACCGCCACCGGCCGCCCGCCGAGTCGGCCGATGAGGTGCCCGCCGAGCTGCGCGCCGACGGTGATGGCGACGGCCGCGGGCAGGAAGATCAGCCCGGTCTCCAGGGCGCTGAACCCGAGCACGTGCTGGAGGTAGAGCGAGCTGAGGAAGAACAGGCCCAGCATCAGCCCGGTGGCCACCAGCATGACGAACGTCCCCGAGATCACCGGCCGCCGGGCGAGCGTCTCGGCACGCATGAGCGGCGACCGTACGGACCGCTGGATGACCACGAACAGCACGTACAGCAGCACCGCCCCGACGAGCGGCAGCACCGTGCCCGCCGCAGCCCATCCGGCGTCGCCCGCGGTCACCAGGCCGTAGATGAGCAGCGCCGTCGCCAGCGTGACGACCAGCGCGCCGGGCACGTCGACCGGCTCCCGGCGCCCGGCCGCGGGCGGCACGACGGCGGGTACGGCGGCCAGCAGCGCCAGCCCGATCGGCACGTTGACGAAGAACACCCAGGCCCACCCGGGCCCCGCGGTCAGCAGGCCCCCGAGGAGCACGCCGAGGGCCGCCCCCGTGCCGCCGATGGCGGCCCACACGCCGAGCGCGCGCCCGCGCCGCTCGTCGTGGAAGGTGGTGGTGATCACGGCCAGGGCGGCGGGTGACAGCAGCGCCGCGCCGATCCCCTGCAGCGCCCGCCCCGCGACCAGCATGCCGCCGCTCCCGGCCAGCCCGCACACCAGCGAGGCCGCCGTGAACAGCCCGAGCCCGGCCAGCAGCGTCCGCCGCGCGCCGAGCGCGTCGGCGAGCCGCCCGCCGAGCACCATGAGGCCGCCGAAGCACAGCGTGTACGTGGTCACCACCCAGGTCAGCGCCTCCCGGTCGAGCGCGAGATCGGTGCCGATGGTGGGCAGGGCGACCTGTACGACCGTGATGTCGACGATCAGCATGAACTGCGCCAGGCACAGCAGCACCAGCACGGCCCAGCCGCCGGTGCGGGTCTGGGCTCGAGTCGGGTCGAGACTCATCCGGAACTCCTTAACTTGAACATCGGTGTTCAAGTTAACACACGCAAACGATACGTGGGTAGGGTGTCTTGGAGCGCAGAGACCGGTGCCTTGGGGGAGGCCGGCTCGGAAAGAAGCGGCCCCGCTGCAGCGCGAGGGCGTGCGGGAAGGGCGCGCCGCTCTGGGGGGAGGCATTCGCGCTGTGCGGGCGCCGTGCCGTGCCGTGCTGTCGGGCGCCGTGCCGCGGTCAGGCGGGGGAGGCGCCGCCCGTGGACGTCAGGAGGGACAGCATCGTCTTGATCAGCACGTGCTCGACCTCCTCCGGCTCCAGCCGCCCCAGCTCCCGCTCCTGCGCCGCGCTGTGGATGATCGAGAAGAACGCGGTCACCAGCCACTGCAGCGGCAGGTCCGTACGGAAGGCGCCGTCGCGCTGCCCCCGCGCGATGAGCCGCTCCACCCGCCGCAGCGGACGCTCGTGGTGCTCCCTGATCCGCTCCGTGGCCAGGACCCGGTCGGCGGCCAGGAAGAGGCGGCGATGCCGGTCGAGGACCTCCCAGGACGACCGCAGCAGCCCGGCCATCGCCTCCGGCGCGGGGGCCTTGTCGACCGACTCGTTCTCCAGGACGGCGTCCGCCATGTCCACCGCGTGGTCGAGCACGGCGTCCACCAGCGCCTCCCGCGAGGGGAAGTGCCCGTACAGCGTGACCCGGCCCACCCCGGCGGCCTTGGCGATGTCGGCCACGCTGGCCGTGGGATCGGAGCTGAGCAGCCGGGTGCCGGCCTCGAGGATCGCGGCGATGTTGCGCTCGGCGTCCGCCCGCCGTGCGGGTACGGGCTGTCGTGCCGCGGTCTTGACCATATGACCACCCTACGGCGTCGGCCGGCGTTTCCCCGTCAGGGGGCGCCGACACGCCTCGGCCGGTGCGGCCAGGTCAGGGTGGTGGAGCGGCTCGCCCGCCAGGTGTATCTTCGTGGTCAACCCGTTCCAGGGCCGGCCGAGCCATCTGCCGGCGGCCCTGTGCCGATTCCACCGGGTTTCTCCTCTTGGCCGGCTCCGTCCGTGCGTCCTCCCGGCCGGAAGTTCAGCGATCATCAGCCGATCCCGCGACCGCGATCACTCCTGCGCCCGATCAGAAAGGCGGCCAGACCACCATGAAGCGCTACATCCTCACCGGCACCCCCGGCTCCGGCAAGACCACGATCCTGCGCGGCCTGGCGGCCCTCGGGTACGCGACGGTCGAGGAGGCGGCCACGGCGGTGATCGCCGACGAGCAGGCGCGCGGTGTCGCCGAGCCCTGGACCCGGCCGTCCTTCATCGACACGATCGTGACCCTGCAACGGCGGCGGCAGCTGCGGCCGGCCGTCACCACCACCACACCGGCCGTGCAGTTCTTCGACCGCTCGCCCATCTGCACCTACGCCCTCAGCACCCACATCGGCCACCCGATCTCCCCCGCCCTTTCCGCCGAGATCGACCGGATCACCCGGGAACAGGTCTACGACCGGCACGTGTTCTTCGTCCGCAACCTCGGCTTCTGCGAACCGACCGAGGCCCGCCGGATCAGTTTCGAGGACTCGCTGACGTTCGAACGCCTCCACGAGCAGACCTACCGGTCCTTCGGCTACCGGCTCGTCGAGATCCCCGCGAGCCCGCTGCCCGAACGGATGGCCATGATCCATACGCACGTCTCCCGGCTCCAGGAACGTCGTCAGCCTCGGCATCGGCCGGGGACTGCCTCCGCCACGTGACGGCCCCGGCCGTGTCGCCCCGTACACAGCCGTCCCGATCGGACCGCTCGCCCAGGTGCGACGTCCAGCGGGGAAGGCCGGATGCCTTCACGCCCGGGGTCTCCTGGGGGTGATCACGGTGGACAGGCCGTCCAGCAGGCGTTCGAGGCCGAACGCGAACAGCGACTCCAGGTCCAGGTCAGCGCCCGGCTCCAGGGCCTGCCCCGGAACCGGTACCGGCGCGCCGGCCGGGAACCGGGACCGGACCCACTGCTTGCTCGTCATCCCGGTGTCGCGCTCCGCGCCGTACTCGCTCTCGATGCTGAACGCCGTGCCCCGCACGTAGTTGACCATCGTGCCGTAGACGTGCAGCCGGGTGCCCGGGTCGAGGTCCAGCCCGTCGAGCGCGCGCAGCGACCACTGCCCGTACGCCACCAGCCCCGGCAGCGGAGCCGGCCGCACGACCGAGATCACCCGCGGCAGCCAGGGGTGACGGTGATAGAGCGCCCACTGGAGCTGGGCGGCCACCCGCAGGTGGGAGCGCCATCCCGGGGGCGGCTCCGGGTAGTCGATCCCGGCGAACGCGGCGTCGGCCATCAGCTGGGAGAGCTCGGCCTTGGCGTCGAGATGCCGGTAGAGGGCCATGGTGGCCACGCCGAGCCGGGTCGCGACCGTCCGCATGGACAGCCCCGCCAGCCCGGCCTCGTCGGCGACCTCGATGGCCGCCCGGACGATCCGCTCCAGCTCCAGCCCGCCGCCGGAGCGCGCGGGCAGCGGCCGGGCGGCGACCACGGCGCCGGACCGGGGCGTGCCCTCGATCGTCCCCGCCTGTTTCAGCGTGGTCAGCGCCTTGGTCGCGGTCGCCATCGCCACGCCCCACTCCCGCATGATCGCCCGGGTGGTGGGGACGGGGTCGCCCGGCCGTAGCTCGCCGCCGGCGATGCGGCGCTCGATGTCGGCGACGATCCTGAGGTACGGAGGCCGCGTATCGGTCACGACGCCCACTCTGCCACGGCTCAGCGGTCGGGCAGCCAGTTGCCGTGCAGGCCGAGCGGCACCCGTACCGGGAGGTGGACCCGGGCCACCGGCTCGCCGGTGAAGTCCTGGGCGGACAGGATCACCAGGTCGGCGGCGCCGCGGGTGGCGTCATGCACGTAGGCGAGCAGGTAGCCGTCGTCCTCGCCCGCCCCCGTGGCCGCGAACACCGCCTCGCCGACCGCCGCCTCCCTGCCGAACCCGTGCACCTCGCTGGTGCCCCGCTCCAGGTCGTGCTTGACCAGGGCGTTGGTGAAGGCGTCGTCCGGCGGCGGGCCCTCGGGCGCGAACGGGATCCCGTACAGAGCGGCGGCGGCGGAGTAGCCGTAGCGGTGGGGGAGCGAGGCGCGGGCGTCGTTGACGCGCGGGAAGTCCTGCGGCCGGTCGTCGATCCGCCGCTGGTGGATCTTGCCGTCGTCGATCGTCCAGCGGTCCAGCATCGGGCGGATCGCCCCCGGATCGGCGGGATCGAACGGCCCCTCGGCCGTGACCACGTCCACCACGATGACGCCGTGGTCGTCCTCGTAGGCGTTGAGGGTGTGGCTCACGTGCACGGGATCGATGTCCAGCCAGCGCACCTCGCCGCCGTCGCGCGGCATGACCCCCACCCGCGTCGGATGCCCGGGCAGCCACCGGCACGCGAACCCGTCGAACCCCAACGGCGTGTCCCACAGCACGACGTGGTTCTCGGTGAGCGCGAAGTCGTGCATGAACGGCGTACGGGTCAGGGGGATGCCGGTCGAGCGCACCACGTTCCCGTCGGCGGCGGTCACGATGTGCTGGACGTGTTCGCGGCCCACCATGTACGAGAGCGAGTGCAGCTCACCGGTGCGCGGGTCGTGCTTGGAGTGCGCCCCGGCCGTGAACCCCTCGGGGGTCAGGCCCAGCTCGCACACGCCCACGGTGTTCAGCTCCTCGTCCAGCTCGGCGGGCGGCGCACCGCCCTCCACCAGCGCGAAGGTACGCCGTGCGTGCTCGATCACATGCACCATGGGCGCCACGCCCGGGGTGCGGACGAAGCGGTTGCGGTACCACTCGGCCCGGCCGTCGCGCAGGCGGACGCCGTGGACCATGCCCTGGCCCATGCCCCAGATGTGCACGAGGGGGTCCTCCACGCCCAGGGCGTTGGGGCCGTTGCGCAGGTAGCGGCCGTTGAGCTCGGCGGGAATGCGGCCGGTGACGGGGAGGTCGTAGGCGGTGATCTCTTCGGTGACGGGCGCGAACGCGCCTTCCAGGTACTTCATGGGGACAACGTACGCAGGACACGCTGTTAGGCCGGTCCCACCTGGCGGAATGCCGGGATCTGCACTAGTGCAGGAGGGCCCTCGTGCTCGGCGGGGTCAGAGCTGGAGGGCGTGGTCGAGCAGGGACTGGAGGGTGACGGCACCGATCAGCCGGCGCTCGTCCACCACCGCGACCAGCGGGCTGCGCGTACGGGCCATCAGCGCCGCCAGCTCCAGCACCGTCGCCTTCGTGTCGGCCACCGGCAGCTCGCGCGGCTGCTCCGGCAGGCACTCGCGGACGGTCCTGCCCCCGAGCCGGTGCAGGAACCGGTCGGCGTGGGCCTCGTCCACCACCCGGGCCAGCGCCGGATCGTCCTGGCAGTAGGCCGGCACCGCCAGCCGCAGCACCTGCGTGCCGGGCAGGATGCTGAGCGGCCGCCCGCTCTCATCGACCAGGATGAGCCCCGGCAGGTCCCGCTCGGCCAGCAGCTTGGCCGCCTCCAGGGCCGGTGTGTCCAGCGTGACCGTCGGGAACTCGACGGCGAGATCGCGTGCGCGCATCAGTGGCCTCCGCGCCCCAGCCTAGCCAACCTCGTCCGGAGGCACGGGTGATGACGGCGGCCCGGCCGGCTACGGCAGCTCGGCGAAGCGTTCGACCTGTTCCGTCCGGCCCGAGACCAGGATGACGTCGCCGTACGACAGCTCCGTCTCCGCCGTCGCGTAGGTGAACTCCTCGCCCGGCGGCTTGACCGCCACGATGGTGACGCCGTACTTGCGGCGCAGGTTGGAGCGGCCGAGGGGGATGCCCACGTACTCCTTGGGCGGGCTGGTCTTGGCCAGCGCGAAGTTCTCGTCCACCTGCATGTAGTCGAGCATGCGCCCGCTCACCAGATGGGCCACCCGCTCGCCCATGTCGTGCTCGGGGAAGACGACGTGGTGGGCGCCGATGCGGCTCAGGATGCGGCCGTGCTGGGTGCTGATCGCCTTGGCCCAGATGTCGTTGATCTCCAGCTCGACCAGCAGCGACGTGACCAGGATGCTGGCCTCGATGTCGCCGCCGATGGCCACCACCGCCTGGTAGAAGTCGGGCACGCCGAGCTGGCGCAGCGCCTGCATGTCGGTGGCGTCGGCGGTCGCGATCTGGGTGATCTGGCCCGACAGGCTCTGGGTGATCTTGGGCCGGTTGTCGATGGCCAGGACCTCGGTGCCGCGCCTGGTGAGCTCCAGCGCCAGCGACGTGCCGAACCGGCCCAGGCCGATGACGACCACCGGGTCGCCTTTGTACTCAGCCAACGATGACTCGCTCCTCGGGTAGTTCGTAGTGCCGGGCGCGCCTGTTGAGGGCCAGCGCGGAGCCCAGGGTGAGGGGGCCGATGCGGCCCACGAACATCAGCACGATCAGCAGCAGGTGGCCGGCCGTGCCGACGCTCGCGGTGATGCCGGTGGACAGGCCCGCCGTGCCGAAGGCGGAGATCACCTCGAACAGCACCTCGTCGAGGCCGTGCGGGGTGAGGGCCAGCAGAGCGTACGTGGCGACGCCCACGAGCGCCACCCCCAGCGCCGTGATCGTGACCGCCTGGCGCTGCGTGGTGTCGGGGAGGCTGCGGTGGCCGATGTTCACCCGGCCCTCGCCGCGCATCTCGGCCCACACGACGAAGGCCAGGAGCCCGATCGTGGTCACCTTGATGCCCCCGGCCGTGCCCGCGCTGCCGCCGCCGATGAACATCAGCAGGTCGGTGGTCAGCCAGCTCGACGGGTACATCTGGGAGATGTCGAGGGCGTTGAACCCGGCCGAGCGCGGCATGGTCGCGGTGAAGAACGCCGCCAGCACCTTGGCGGGATCGTCGAGCGCCCCGAGCGTCCTGGGGTTGCGCCACTCGGTCACCAGGAAGACCAGGGTGCCGAGCGCCAGCAGGGCCAGCGTCACGCCCACCGTGATCCGGGTCAGCACCGTCCACCTGCGCGGGTGCCGCCACGACCGGGCCAGCTCGAACACCACGGGGAAGCCCAGCCCGCCCAGGATGCAGGCGAACGCGATGGTCAGGCAGATCCACGGGTCGGCCACGAACCGCATGAGGTTGTCCGGCCAGAGCGCGAACCCGGCGTTGTTGAACGAGGTGACGGCGTGGAAGACGCCCAGGTAGACGGAGCGGCCGAATGACTCGCCGTAGCCGATCAGGAAGCGCCCGGTGAGCACGGCGGCGGCGACGGCCTCGCACAGCAGGCTGAACAGCACCACCTTGAGAACGACCTTGCGCACGTCGCTCATGCTCAGCGTCTTCGTCTCGGCCTGGGCGACGATCCTGGCCCGCAGACCTAACCGGCCCGAGACGAGCAGCGTGAACAGGGTGGCCAGCGTCATGATCCCCAGGCCGCCCACCTGCACCAGCCCGGCGATCACCAGCTCGCCGAACACCGTCCAGTGCGACTCGGTGTCGACCACCGCCAGCCCGGTCACGCACACGGCCGAGGTCGCGGTGAACAGCGCGGCCACCCAGTCCGCGGGCTCGCCGGACGTGGTGGCGACCGGCAGCATGAGCAGGGCCGTGCCGATGGCGATGGCCACCCCGAATCCGGCCACCACGACCTGGGCGGGATGCCGGAAGCGGGCCGAAAGGGGGGACAGCACGCCCATTACCGAACTCCGATGCAACGGTCACGCATCGTGAACGCCTCCCCCGAAGATCTGACCGCCAGTTCCTGCCGACCAGACTTCCCGGCGCACCGCGCACTACCGTAACAGGCCATATGAGCGCCAGCGCACCTACGCCTCCTTGACGCGAAAAGCATGCCTTCTTGACGCGCCCCCGCGCGGGCGGCCATGGGATTCCCAGCCGTGGCGACCGGCCTGCCGACGGCCGGGGAAATCAGGTGAGGGAGCGGAAGAACTCGCGCAGCTCCGTGACCAGCACGTCCGGCGTCTCCAGGGCCGCGAAGTGCCCGCCGTGGCCGAACTCCGACCAGCGCACCACGTTGTGCACCTGCTCGGCCAGCGGCCGCACCGAGTAGTCCGCCGGGAACACCGCCACCGCCGTGGGCACGGTCCCGCGCTCCACCGGCCCCCACGCCGCGAAGTCGTCGAACCGCTCGAAGTACGTGTGCGCCGACGACCCCGCCGTCTGCGTGAACCAGTAGACGCTCACGTCGGCGAGGATCCGGTCCCGGTCCACCGCGTCCTCGGGCAGCTTGGCGGCCGGGTCCGTCCAGTCCTTGAACTTCTCCACGATCCAGGCCAGCTGCCCGGCGGGGGAGTCGTGCAGCGAGGCGGCTATGGTCTGCGGGCGGGTGCCCTGCAGGCGCATGTACGCGCCGAGCCTCTCCTGCCACTCCTCCATCCCGGCCAGCCGGCCGCGCTCGGCCTCCGTCAGCGCGCCCATGACCGCGGGGTCGCCGGTCGGGAACGTGAGCAGCGCGTTGACGTGCACGCCGATGACGCTGTCGGGCGCGGCCCGGCCCATCAGCGGCGCGATGAAGGCGGAGACGTCGCCGCCCTGGACGCCGTACCGCTCGTATCCGAGCCTGGCCATCAACCGCACCATCGCGGCGGCCGTGCGGCCGTCCGTCCAGCCCGTGTCGCGCAGCGGGCCGGAGAAGCCGTAGCCGGGCAGCGACGGGATGACCAGGTGGAAGGCGTCGGCCGGGTCGCCGCCGTACGCCGCCGGGTCGGTGAGCGGGCCGATGAGGTCGAGGAACTCGATCACCCCGCCCGGCCAGCCGTGCAGGAGCAGCAGCGGGGTGGCGTGCGGTGCGGCGGAGCGGACGTGCAGGAAGTGCACGTCCGCGCCGTCGACGGTGGTGGTGAACTGCGCGTACGCGTTCAGCGCCGCCTCCTGGGCGCGCCAGTCGAACCCGTCGGCCCAGTACGCGGCCAGGTCGCGCAGGTAGCTCGTGGGGACGCCGCGCTCCCAGCCGGTGCCGGGGAGGTCGGGGGCCCAGCGCGTACGACGGAGCCGGTCGCGCAGGTCGTCGAGCTGCTCCTGCGGGATGTCGATGCGATACGGGCGGACCTGGGGGGTGCTGTCGCTGTTCGTCATGTCTCCGACGTTAGAAGGAATTGGTGTCAGCTTCCGGCACCGATGAACGGCAAGATGAGCCCCATGCTGGAAACCTCGGCGCGGCTGCTCCGCCTGCTGTCCCTGCTCCAGTCGCGGCCTGATTGGACCGGCGCCGAGCTGGCCGAACGCCTCGACGTGGGCCTGCGCACGGTGCGGCGCGACATCGACCGGCTGCGCGAGCTCGGCTATCCCGTGGACGCCACGCCCGGCGTGGCCGGCGGTTACCGGCTGGGCGTGGGCGCCGCGCTGCCGCCGCTGCTGCTCGACGACGAGGAGGCGGTCGCGGTGGCGATCAGCCTGCGCACCGCCGCGACCGGCAGCGTCGCCGGGCTGGAGGAGGGCTCGCTGCGCGCGCTGGCCAAGCTGCAGCAGGTCCTGCCGTCGCGGCTGCGGCACCGGGTGAGCGCGTTCCAGGCCGCCACGGTCCCGCTGGCCGGGGCGGCCGCCCCGCCGGTCAACGCCGACCTGCTGACCGCCCTCGCCGCCGCCTGCCGCGACCGGCGGCGGCTGCGGCTGCGCTACCGGGGGCGCGACGGGGGCTCGGAGCGGGAGGTGGAGCCGCACCGGCTGGTGCACACGCCGCGCCGGTGGTATCTGCTGGCGTGGGACGTGGGCAAGGACGACTGGCGGACGTTCCGGGTGGACCGGATCGAGGGGCCGCCCGGGCTGCCGGGCGCCCGCTTCGCGCCCCGGCCGCTGCCGCAGGAGGACGTGGCCGCGTACGTGTCGCGCTCCATCACCTCGGCCCCCTACCGCTACCAGGCCCGCGTCCTGTTCCACGCGCCGCTGGAGGCGGTCGCGCCCCGCACCTCGCCGGGCGCCGGGCGGCTGGCGGCGGTGGACGCGCGCACCTGCCTGTTCCTGGCCGGCTCCGACCACCTGGACGAGCTGGCGGTGTACGTCGCGGCCAAGGGCTTCGACTTCGAGGTCCTGGAGCCGCCGGAGCTGGTGCCGGTGCTGCGCGAACTCTCCGACCGGCTCAGGAGGGCGGCGGGCGATATGGGACGGTAGGGGGATGTCTGACGAGCTCCCCCTCACCGTCGAGGAACTGGTCGCCGCCGAGCGGGCCGGGAAACGCCTCAAGTACGTGTTCTTCTGGGGCCACCAGCCCGCCCGCGACGGCAGTGCCGGCCCGGGCTGCCTGAGCCAGTGGTGGCCGGTCACCTTCACCGAGGACGGGCACACGTACGCCTCCGCCGAGCACTACATGATGGCGCACAAGGCGTGGCTGTTCGGCGACGAGGAGAGCGCGGCCGCGATCCTCGCGACCGGGCACCCGGGCGAGGCCAAGGCGCTCGGCCGCACCGTACGGGGCTTCGACGAGGCGACGTGGCAGCAGCACCGCTTCGACATCGTGGTACGCGGGAGCGTGGCCAAGTTCGGCCGGAACCCGCCGCTCGCCGACTACCTCCTGGGCACCGGGAACCGGATCCTGGTGGAGGCCAGCCCGCAGGACCGGGTGTGGGGCATCGGCCTGACCGCCGACGACCAGCGCGCCGCCTCGCCGGCCGGCTGGCGGGGGCTCAACCTGCTCGGCTTCGCGCTCATGGCCGCCCGCGCCCGCCTGGCTACGGGATGACCCCGGTCCACTTGCTGTAATCGGACGGCGAGTTGACGTAGCGGGCCTGCCACCTGCGGTTCGCGTAGTGGCCGGTGGTGACGGTGAACCAGCCGTTGCCCTGGGGGTAGCCCTTCGTCGGCGGGTACCCGTGCCGGTACGTCTTGCCGTGATCGTCGGGGTCGTTGAAATCGGTGCTCGCCACGCTGTAGCTGATGGTGACGTATCCCGACGTCGCCGGGCTGTTCCCGACCTCCACGTAGACCTTGTGCTTCAGCTTGTTGCCCACCGGAATGACCTTCGGCTTGTGGCACACGGCGGTGCCCGCGGCGTCGGAGACCGTGACGTGCACTTCCGGGCTGCCCTGCAGGGTCACGAGCGTATGGTCGGGGCCGGGGCCGGCGCTGACGGTCACCTCGGCGTGCAGGAAACCGCTCTCGGGCGGGGAGGTCTCCGTGGCGAAGCTGCCCGCCCGGTCCGTGATGGCCGAGCCGAGCTCGTACGCCTTCTGGCCGGCGTCGGCGCGGAAGCGGATGCTGACGAGCTGGCGGCCGAACGGCACCCACCGCCCGCTGGGCAGCTGCCGCTCCACGATCCCGCTCGCCTTGACCGGATCGCCCTCGTTGATCTCGCGCGGCTGGACGTCGAAGGAGATCCGGATGGGATGGCGCGGGGTGGCCCACTGGACCTCGAAGTCCTGCTCGGCCTGCACATCGCCCGCCCTCACCTGGAGCAGCCAGAGCCCGGTGCCGTCCTGGGGGTCGTAGGTGTGCTCGGCGAACCATTCGGGGCCGCCGGGGGTGCCGTTGAACTTCAGCTCGTAGACCTTGCCGGCGGGGTCGACCAGCCGGCCCTCCACGGTGGCCGGGCCGTCGACGGTGACGTGGAAGATCACGTCGACCGGCCGGTCGCCGAGCACGACGGTCTCGGGGAGGATCTCGATCGCGTGGACGTCGGGGATCTCGGCGGGCTCGGCGGTGTCGTTCGGTGATTCGGACATGACGGGTCGTTTCCCTTCGGATTCAGCAGACTTTCCGGTAATCCGCGTCAGGGACCAGCGCGCTCCATTCGCGCTCGGTCGGTGGCGCGGGCACGCGCGCGCAGACGGCGTCGGCGGCGCGGCGCGGATCGACGGGGAGGGTGCGCAGGGCACCGTCGGCGCCCACGCTGTGGAGCGTGCCGCCGTCGGGGGTGAAGGCGAGACCGAGCACGCCGCCCCCGTGCTGCGGGAGAGGCGGGCCGAGGCGGCGGCCGTCGGCCACGCTCCACAGCCAGATCCGGCCGCTCGTCCCGCCCGCGGCCAGGACGCTGCCGTCAGGGGAGAAGGCCGCGGCGGGCAGCTGGTCGGACTCCTGCTCGGGCAGGCTCAGGTGCCGCAGCCGGCGCAGCCCGGCGGCGTCCCACAGGTCGATCCCCGAGGTCGCGCCGCCCGCGGCCATGACCTTGCCGTCACGGCTGAAGGCGACGGCCCGCCCGCTGTCCCCCTGCTCGCCGAAGATCCCGGGGCGGTATTCCGGCCGCCCGGCGAGCTTGACCACACCGTTGCGGTCGGGGCCGTTCACCGCGAGCAGGCGGCCGTCGGGGCTGAAGGCGAGCTGCCAGCTGCCCGGCTGGTCCAGCTGCCGGACGAGCACCCCGCGCCGCGCGTCCCACAGCTGCACCTTCTCCCAGACGTCGTCGTAGGGAGCCAGCGCCAGCGTGCCGCCGTCGGCCGAGAAGGCCAGGCCGCCGACCTGCCCGGCGGTGCGCACCGTCAGCGTGCGCAGCCGGCGGCGGGTCGCGACGTCCCAGAGGACGACCCGGTCCGTGCCGGGCACGGTCACCGCGAGAGTGCCGCCGCCGGGGCTGAACGCCATGCGCACGTCGGGGCCCCGGGCGGCGCGCAGGGACCGGGCGGGCCCGCCGATCCGGGCCAGCATCGTGGTGGCGCCGCCGTGCAGCACCGCCGACTGCGCCCGATCGTCGATGGCGCCGGCCTGGGCGGGGCGGCGCAGGACGGCGCCGCCGGTCAGCGGCTTGAGATCGAGCCGCGCGACCTCGCCGCCGGTGAGGAGATAGCCGAGCGTGCTGCCGGCGGCGTCGAAGCGCGGCACGCCGGAGAGGTTCCTGACCGGCTGGGCCAGCAGCCGCGCGCCACTCCTCCGGAACACCGAGACGGTCTCGCCGTCGTAGGAGACCAGCAGGCCGCCGTCCGCGCTGAACGCGAGGGCCCTGCCCGCCGCACCCCGCAGGGTGCGCGTCCAGCGGCCGGCGGGCACGTCCCACAGCTTCACGGCGCTGCCGACGGTGACGGCCAGCGTCCCGCCGTCCGGCGCGAACGCCGCCGCGCCGCCACCCGCCGGCGCCGACCCGCGCATCGCGAGCCGCCGGCCGCGCCGGTCGAGCAGCCGGTAGGGGGCCTGGGTGGAGACCAGGGCCATCAGGCGCCCGTCGCCGGACACCTCGATGGCCTCCAGGCCGGGATCGGTGTTCGTCAGCACGGGCCGGCGCAGATCGGACAGGTCCCATACCTGCCCGCCCTCCGGCCGCTTGATGACGGTCAGCATGGTGCCGGTGGCGTTGAAGGCGAGCCGCTCGGCGGAGCGCAGGCCGAACCCGTCGCTCGCGGGCCGACCCGTCGCGCGGTCCCACAGCCGCACCCCGTCCGGCGCGGCCACGGCCAGCAGGGTGCGGCCCAGGGCCGTCGCGGTCACGTTCCCGGCCACGCCGGACAGGGCGGTGGGGACGGGTCGGCCGGTGGCCACGTCCCACAGGCTCACCGTCCCGTCACGTACCACAGCCAGGGCCGAGCCGTCGGGGCTGAGGTCGAAGCGCCCGCCGCCGTCCGCCGCCGCCGGGCGCGGGGTGCGGGTCTCGCGCTGGGCGAGCGCGCCGTACAGGGCGCTCCTGGTCACCGGCTCGCGGGGGGCCAGGTGCCAGGCGGCCAGGCTGAGCAGCGCCGCCCTGGCCGGATCGGACGCGCGCAGCCGGTCGGCCGTCTCGGCGGCCTTCCTGGCCGCGATCAGATTCCGCTGCTCGGCCCCCGACGTGCCGCCCACGACGGCGATCCCCGCCGCGGCCAGCGTCACCGCGACCAGACCGGCCACCGCGGCCCTGACCTGGCGGCGGCGCAGGTTCCGCCGGCGCTCGTGGGCCCGCGACGCCTCCAGGAAGGTCCGCTCCAGGCTGGTGACGGCCAGCAGGCCGGTCCCGTCGGCGAGCCCGCGCAGCGCGGCGCGCAGTGCCGTGCCGCGGTACAGGTCGTCGTCGCTGCGCCCGCCCGCCTCCCACAGCCGGGCCGCCTCACCGAGCAGGCTGTGCAGGAGCAGGCCCTGGCGATCCGCGTCGATCCACGCGCGTAATCGCGGCCAGGCGCGCAGCAGCGCCGGGCTGGCCAGGGTCACGGTCTCGCCCTCGTGCTGCAGCAGCCGCGCCCCCGAGAAGCCGCCGAGCACGCGTCCCACCCGCACCGTGTCGAGCGTGCCGTCCATGAGGTCGTCCACGTGCGCCCGCCGGAGCACGCCGTCCGCGCCGTCGCCGGGCAGGACCATGCGCAGCAGCACGCCGGGCACGACGGCCTGGTCGTCCGGGCCGAGACTCGCGAAGATCTCCTCGGCGACGTCACCCAGCGGCCGTCCGGCCGCCTCGGTCGTCAGCTCGTACGGTCGGCGCACGGTCTCGGCCACCCGGCTGCCCTCGGCGAGCAGCAGCCGGGTCTCGCCCTTGCCGTCGAGCAGGTTCTCCAGCAGGAACTTCGCGTCGGGCCGGTCGCCCGGGTCGTAGGACATGGCATCGCTCACCAGCCGGCGCAACGTCCCCCGCAGGGCGCCCAGGTCCGGCCGCCTGACCAGCACGAGGTTGTACATGGCCGCCGCCGTGTCCGCCAGGAACGGCGGCCGCCCCGTCGCGGCGAACAGCACCACGGCGCCCCACGCCCACACGTCGGCCGCCTGCGTGGCCGGCTCGCCGCGCACCCGCTCCGGGGACATGTAGCCCGGGGTCCCCAGCGGGTACGGGCCGTCGTCGGTGAGCGTGGCGCCCTCGACCCGGGCGATACCGAAGTCGATCACTCGGGGGCCGTCGGGGCCGAGCATGACGTTGTCGGGTTTGAGATCGCGGTGCACGACCCCCGCCAGATGGATGGCGGTCAGCGCGGTGGCCACCCCGGTGGCCAGGCGGTGCAGCTCCGCCCCTTCGTAGGGACCGCGCTCGTCCACCGCCCGGCGCAGGCTGGGCCCGTCGACGTACTCGCCGACGATGTACGGCTGCGCCCCGTCCAGCTCGGCGTCGATCACCCGGGCCGTGCAGAACGGCGCCACCCGGCGCGTCGCGGCGACTTCCTTGACGAACCGGACCCGCGCCTGCTCGCTCTCCGCGCGGTCGAATCGCAGCAGCTTGATGGCCACCCGCGTACCGGCCGGATCGTAGGCTTCGTAGACGACGCCCTGGCCGCCGGAGCCGAGCTGCCTTCCCAGCCAATAGTCCCCGAACTGCCGCGCGTCTCCCTGGGCGAATGGTGCCTGAGCCATGGAGACCTCCACCGCCGGACGGTTTCCGGCGCACGGTCGCCCCGAACGGGGTCGGCAGTCACGCTAATCGCCCGCCTCCTGGGCCCGCCTCCGGGAACGCCCTAGGGATAACCCCAGCCGAGCTCCCGCCCGCGTCAGGACGGAAAGCGCAAATAGCCAGGTGGGACGTGGTCGGCCAGCCACACCCCGTTGGCGCTGCGCCGGAAGACGTGCCCGTCGGCGTGCATCATCCCGGCGGCCACCACCAGCACCACCGGAGCGCCCCGCCGCGCCCCCACCCGGGTGGCCGTCTCCCGGTCGGGCGACAGGTGCACGTGGTGCCGGCTCATCGGCCGCAGGCCCTCCCGCCTGATCGCGGTCACGAAGCGCCCGACGGTGCCGTGGTAGAGCACCTCGGGCGGCTCCAGCGCGGGCAGGTCGAGCTCCACGGGCACCGAATGCCCCTGGCTGGCCCGGATCCGGCCGTCCTCGATCGCGTAGCGGCGCTTGTCGTTGGCCGCCACGACCTCCTTCAGCTCCTCCGGCGTGATCGTGAACCCGTGCTCGGCCGCCGCCCGGAGCAGCTCCGCCACCTCCACCCAGCCGCCGGCGTCAAGGGTGAGGCCGATGCGCTGCGGGTCGTGCCGCAGGTGCCTGGCGAGGTATTTCGAGACGCGTACCATTCTCCGTTCATCCATCAGGTGCCATGCTGCCGCGCCCGGCCCCCCGCCGCCAACCCGATGACCAATGCGTCTCGACGTTCCCCCGGGCCCCACGGACCTGAGACCTTCTCCCGGTGACCGCACGAGAGTCGGCTGACATTTCCTCTCATTGTGGCACGTGGTGATCGCCACGAGAGGCCGTACGGAAACCGGGGCGCGGCTTGGCGTGTCGTTGGGGCCCGGCTGGGCCGGCCGGGGTACGGGCCCGGGCATGGACAGCCTGGTCAGTATGCCCGTCACCCACACGCCCCCGCCACGCGAGATCGACGTCGAGGCGCTGCGCCGGCGTCTGGAGGAGGCCGTGGACGGCGAGGTGCGCTTCGACACCGGCACCCGCGCCGCCTACGCCACCGACGCCTCCAACTACCGGCAGCCGCCGATCGGCGTGGTGGTGCCCCGCGACCTCGACGCCGGGGTGGCGGCGGTGGCGGTGTGCCGGGCCAGGGACGTCCCGGTGCTGTCGCGCGGCGGCGGCACCAGCCTGGCCGGGCAGTGCTGCAACGCGGCCGTGGTGATCGACTGGTCCAAGCACTGCGGGCACGTCGAGGCCGTGGACGTGGCGCGGCGGCGGGTCACGGTGCAGGCCGGGGCGGTGCTGGACGCGGTCAACCACGTGCTCGCGCCGGACGGGCTGATGGTCGGCCCCAAGCCGTCCAGCCATCCGACCTGCACGATCGGCGGCATGATCGGCAACGACTCGTGCGGTGCGTCCGCGCAGGCGTACGGGAAGATGGCGGACTCCGTGCTGCGGCTGGAGATCCTCACCTACGACGGCGTGCGCGCGTGGGTGGGGCCGACCGGTGAAGAGGAGTACGCCCGGATCCAGGCCGAGGGCGGGCGCCTGGCCGAGATCTACCGACAGCTGCGCGACCTGCGCGACGACACCATGGAGCTGATCCGCACCCGCTTCCCCCGGCTGGAGCGGCGCGTGTCCGGCTACAACCTCGACCAGCTCCTGCCCGAGAACGGCTTCAACCTCGCCCGCGCCCTCGTCGGCAGCGAGGGCACGCTCGTCACCGTGCTGCGCGCGGAGCTGGCCGTGGTGCCCGTCCCGGCCGCCCGGTCCCTGGCCGTGCTCGGGTTCGAGGACATCTTCGCCGCCGCCGACGCGGTGCCCGCCGTGGCCGCGCACCGGCCGCTGGCGCTGGAGGCCATGGACGAGACGATGTACCGGCTGGCCCGCGCCGAGCACCCGCACGACCCGGCGCTGCGCGACCTGCCCCCGGGGGCGGGGTGGCTGCTGGTGCAGTTCGGCGGCGACACACCCGATGAGGCACGCCAGCGGGCCGAGGAGATGATGCGCGAGCTGTCCGGCCGGTCCGCCCGGAACGACGGGACACCGCCGCCCACGCACGCGTTCCTGGGCGACCCCGCCAGGGAGGACCGGCTGTGGCGGCTGCGGGAGTCGGGGCTGGGCGTGGAGGCGTACCCGCCGACGGGGCGGCAGACGTACGAGGGATGGTCGGACGCGGCCGTCCCGCCCGCGCGGCTGGGCGCCTACCTGCGCGACTACGACCGGCTGCGGCGCCGCCACGGCTACCGCGAATCGGCCCTGTACGGCCACTTCGGGCAGGGCTGCGTGCACGGCAGGCTCCCGCTCGACCTGCACACCGACGACGGGATCGCCAACTACCGCAGGTTCGCCGAGGAGGCCGCCGACCTGGTCGCCGCCTACGGCGGGTCGCTGTCGGGCGAGCACGGCGACGGGCAGGCGCTGGCCGAGCTGCTGCCGCGCATGTTCGGCGAGGCCGTGGTCGGGGCCTTCGGCCGGCTCAAGGCCATCTTCGACCCCCGCGACCGCATGAACCCCGGCAAGGTCGTCCACCCGCACCGCCTCGACCAGGACCTCGCCCAGCGGCACTTCTACCCCCTGGAGCCCCGGCACACGTTCTTCGACTATCCGGACGACCACGGCCGTTTCGGGCACGCCGCCACCCGCTGCGTCGGGATCGGGAAGTGCCGCAAGCACACGTTCGAGGGCGGCGTGATGTGCCCCAGCTACCGGGTGACCCGCGAGGAGGAGCACTCCACGCGCGGGCGGGCCCGGCTGCTGGAGGAGATGGTACGCGGCGACCTGATCACCGACGGCTGGCGGTCCGAGGCCGTGCGCGACGCCCTCGACCTGTGCCTGGCGTGCAAGGGCTGCCGGGCCGAGTGCCCGGTGAACGTGGACATGGCCACGTACAAGGCCGAGTTCCTCGCCCACCACTACCGGCACAGGCTCCGGCCGGTCGCGCACTACTCGATGGGCTGGCTGCCGCTGTGGGCGGCGCTCGCCGCGGCGGCGCCCGGGGCGGTGAACGCCGTCACCCACCTGCCGGTGCTGTCGCGGCTGATCAAGGCCGCCGCCGGGGTCGCGGCGCGGCGGGAGCTGCCGAGGTTCGCCGAGGAGCGGTTCACCGACTGGTTCCGCCGGCGCGGCGCCTCGCCATCGGGCACGCGGGGGCGGGTGGTGCTGTGGGCGGACACGTTCACCGACAACTTCGACCCGCGCGTCGGCCGGGCGGCGGTGAAGGTGCTGGAGGCGGCCGGGTTCGAGGTGCTGGTGCCGCCGGTGGCGCTGTGCTGCGGGCTGACGTGGATCTCGACGGGGCAGCTCGGGATCGCCCGCCGGGTGCTGTCGCGCAGCGTCCGGGCGCTGACGCCGTGGGCCGAGGCGGGGGTGCCGGTGGTGGGGCTGGAGCCGAGCTGCACCGCCGTGTTCCGCTCCGACGGGCCCGAACTGCTCAACACGCCGCAGACGCGGCTGCTGTCCGAACGCACGCTCACGCTGGCCGAGCTGCTGCAGGACCGCGCCCCCGACTGGCAGCCGGCCTCCGCCGGCGGGTCGGCGGTGGCGCAGGTGCACTGCCACCAGAGCGCCGTCATGGGGTACGACGCGGACCGGGCGGTGCTGGACCGGTTCGGGATCCGTACGCGGGTGCTCGACTCGGGGTGCTGCGGGCAGGCCGGGAACTTCGGGTTCGAGCGGGAGCACTATGACGTGTCCGTGGCGTGCGCGGAGGAGGGGCTGTGGCCGGCGGTGCGCTCGGCGGGGGAGGAGGCGCTGCTGGCGGACGGCTTCTCCTGCCGCACCCAGATCGCCGCCGCCGGCACCGGCCGCCAGGGCCGCCACCTCGCCGAACTCCTCTCCACCGCCCTCTCCCGCCCATAGCCCCGCGTACGGCTTGCGCGGGCCGCGCGTGTGCCTACCCGCTTGACGCGCTCGTCGCCGGGCGGGCCGTAGGCGGTGGGTGGTGTGCGTCGGCTCAGGGGCGTCGTCCGTGGCGACGGCCAGGCGGGCGGGGGCCGGGTTACCCCGGCGGGCGCCTCAGGTGAGCGATGGGGCGGCCGGTCAGGGGTCGAGGGTCAGGGCGAGGCGGCGGGACAGGCCGGTGTTGCGGCGGTGGCCGAGCCGGTGGACCGCGAGCTCCAGCGCCTCCCGCTGCCCCACCAGCACCACCCACGCCTTGGCCCGTGTCACCAGCGTGTACAGCAGCTTGCGCCGCAGCATGATCCCCCCGGACTCGGCCACGATCGGCGCCACCACGAACGGGTATTCGCTGCCCTGCGACCGATGCACGCTGATCGCGTACGCATGCGTCAGGTCGTCGAGCTCGTCGAACCCGTAACGCACGCTCTCCCCGTCGTCCGTCCGGATCTCGACCACCCGCTCCTCCCGCACCACCGCCGTCACCGTCCCCGTCTCCCCGTTGAAGACCCCCTTGTCGTAGTTGTTGCGGATCGGCATCACCCGGTCGCCCACCCGGAACACCGTGGCCCCCGACCAGTGCTCGGCCTTGTCGTCGGCGGCCGGGTTGAGCTGGTCCTGGATCAGCCGCCCGAGCGTCGTGGCGCCCGTCTCGCCCTTGCGCATCGGGCACAGCACCTGGACCTGGTCCGGCTCGACGTTCTGCTTGCGCGGGATGCCCACCATCGCCAGGTGCGCCACCCGCCGCGCCACCTGCTCGGGATCGTCGAGCTCCTCGAACCAGAACCCGCCCCCGCCCGGCGTCGCCGGCAGCCGGCCGGCGCGGATGCGGTGGGCGGCGTCGATGATGCCGCTGCCGCTCGCCTGCCGGAAGACGTGGGTGAGCTGGACCCGGGGGATCGCCGTGACGCGCAGCAGGTCGGCCAGGACGTCGCCGGGGCCGATGCTGGGGAGCTGGTCGCCGTCGCCGATGAGGAGCAGGTGGCTGCCGGGCCGCACGGCGGCGGTGAGGCGGGTGGCCAGGTGGAGGTCGAGCATGGACGCCTCGTCCACCACGATCAGGTCGGCCTGCGAGGGCCGCTCGTCGAACAGCGTCTCCGGGTCGGGGTCGGGCTGCTGGGCCAGCATGCGGTGCACGGTCATCGCGGGCAGCCCGGTCAGCTCCGACAGCCGCTTGGCGGCCTTGCCGGTGGGCGCCGTGAGCGTGACCGTGCCGCCGGCCGCGCGCACGGTGGTCGCGATGGCCTTGACCGTGTGGCTCTTGCCGCACCCGGGGCCGCCCGTGATGATCGAGACGGTGCTGGTCAGGGCCATGGTGACGGCGGCCCGCTGGTCGTCGTGCAGCCCGGGGTCCTCCCGGAACGAGCGCAGCGGCAGCGTCGAGCGGGCCTCCATGAGCGCGGTGAGCTGCGCGGTGAGCGCCACCTCCCGGCTGTGCACGTGCTTGGCGTACGCGACCGTCTGCCCCGGCACCTGCCCCGGCTGGTCGGGCGCCGCCTCCACGACCACCCGCCGGTCGGCCACCAGCGCGTCGACCATCGGCCGCACCAGGTCCTGGTCCTGCTCGATCAGCTCGGCCGTCTCCCTGACCAGCGTGGCGACCGGCACGAAGCAGTGCCCGTCGCGGCTGCCGGCCGCCTCCAGCCGGTCGAGCAGCGCCGCCTTGACCCGCTGCGGGCTGCGCTCGGGCACCCCGGACTGCAGGGCGATCCGGTCGGCGATGCGGAACGCGATGCCCCTGACCCGCCCGATGAGCCGGTAGGGGTCGGTGGCCAGGACCTCGTCGGCGTCCTGCCCGAACACCTGGTAGATCTTGGCGGCCAGCAGCGGGCTGACGCCGAGCCCCTGCAGGGTCACCATCAGCGCCGCGATGGACTTCTGCTCCCGCCACGCCTCGACGATCTGCGCCTGCCGCAGCGGCCCGATGTTGACGACCTCGGTGAGCCGCTCGGGCTCGCCGTCGATGACCTTGAGCGTGGCCTCGCCGAAGTGGTCGACGATCGCGTACGCCAGCCGCGGCCCGATCCCCCTGATCAGCCCCGACCCCAGGTAGATGCGGATCGCCCGGACCGACGACGGCGTCACCCGCTCGCACCCGGTCACGGCGAAGCGGCGGCCGTGACGGGCGTGCCGGCTCCAGTCGCCGAACAGCCGCAGCGTCTCGCCCGGCTGCACCCCGGCCAGCGCCCGCCCGGTCGCCACGAAGTCGGGCACGCCGTCGGCGCTCATGCGCGCGACGGTGTATTCGTCCTCCCGGACGTAGACGAGCTGCTCGACGGACGCCTCCACAGGGGAGATCCAACCATCCGTCACCGACAATCGGTCACATGGCGGTCGGGAACGTCCGGGGCTCGGCCTCGCCCCAGGGCTCGCCGTGCAGCGGGTGCACCGCCCGGCTCTCGTCCATCCAGAGGAAGGCGTCGTAGCGGCGGCCCACGATCGTGGGCACGTAGTTGCCCCAGCGCTCGCGGTCCGGGTGGTACACGACGCCGATCGCCCGGTGCCCCATCGGCTCGTCGTACCAGTCGGCCCGCAGGCCGGAGGGCGGCACCAGGAACAGCGCGTCCTGACCCGGGAGGGCCTCGTGCAGGAACGCCTCCAGGGAGGCCGGGCGCGCCGGCGGGACCGGCATGACGTGGTGCTGCGCGCCCCACCGGTCACCGGCCACCACCGTGCCCCGGTGGCTGCCGAAGCCCACGAGCACGACGTCCTCGTGGTGCCGCTCGCGGGCGAGCTGCCCGAGATTGGTCATCCCGGCGGCGGCCATGTCCGTGGCCCGCGCGTCGCCGATGTGCGTGTTGTGCGCCCACACCACGCCCTTGGCCCGATGGTGCTCGGCCAGCCGGTCGAGGGTGTCGGCCATGTGGACGTCCCTGATGTTCCAGGAGTCGGGGCCGCCGCGCACCATGGCCCGGTAGTAGCGCTCGGCCCCGGCCACGACCTCGGCGTTCTGCCGTACGCCGAAGCCGCCCGCGCCGCCCGGGGCGGTGCCGGCCACCGCGGCCAGCAGGTTCACCACCTCGTCCTCGCAGGTCTCGGGGATCAGGCGGCTGACCAGGCCGTACTGCTGGGGGTCGTGGCCGTAGGACTCGAAGCAGTACAGGGCCTCCATCACGGTCTCCACCTGGTCCGGCAGGTGGGCGGCGGCGTAGCGGCGCAGGGCGCGCAGGGAGTCCCAGAGGCTGTAGACGTCCAGGCCGTGGAAGCCGCAGCGCTCGCCGGGCGGGCGCTCGGCGTTCCACCGGCTCAGCCAGCGGCAGAAGTCCGCGACCTCCTCGTTGGCCCACATGAAGGTGGGCCAGCGCTCGAAGCCGTACAGCGCGTCGAAGGGGTCGGCGCCGGTGGTGACGGCCTGGTTGACCCGCTCGCAGTCGGGCCAGTCGCCCTCGACGGCGACGAAACCGAAGCCCTTCTCGGCGATCAGGCGCCGGGTCAGCGCGGCCCGCCAGGCGTAGAAGTCGTGCGTGCCGTGGCTGGCCTCGCCGATCAGCACGAACCTGGCCTCGCCGACGCGTTCGAGCAGCGGGCCGAGGTCGCCGGGGCCGGTGAGCGGCAGCGCCGCGCGGCGCACCTCGTCCTGGTTCGTCATGGGTCCTCCTCCGAGACAGGCGCGCGAGCCGACGGGGCCGTGCGGGAGGTCATGGGTCCTCCTCCGCGAGCATCCGCAGGCATTCGCGGGCGAGCTGGAGCTCCTCGCGCACCTGGACCACCAGCACCGGTACGGCGGCGTCGTACGCGCTGACCGGCCCGTCGTCGGGCCGGTTGCCCCGGACCGGGGGCCGCACCCCGAGCAGGCCGAGGCGGCGGCAGACGGCCTCGCGCACCTCCGGCTGGTCCCAGCCGATCTCCCCGGTGAACACCAGCGCGTCGATCCGCCGCAGCGAGGTGGCCGCGGCGGCGATCTCCCGGCTGACCCGGTGGGCGAACACCCGCAGCGCCAGCCCGGCCGCCTCGTCCCCGTCCCGCTCGGCCGCCACCAGCTCCCGCGTGTCCCCGGAGCGTCCGCCCGACAGGCCCAGCAGCCCGGAGCGGCGTTCGAGCCCCTCGCCCAGCTCGTCGACCGACAGGTGGCCCTGCGACAGCAGCCACACCAGCATCCCGGGGTCCACGCCGCCCGAGCGCTTGCTCATGGGCAGCCCGTCCAGCGGCGTGAACCCCATCGAGGTGTCCAGGCTGCGCCCGCCCGACAGCGCGCACACCGAGCAGCCGCCGCCCAGGTGCGTCAGCACGAGGTCGAGCTCGGCGGCCGGGCGGCCGAGCAGCTCGGCCACCCGGTCGGCGGCCCAGGAGTAGGACAGGCCGTGGAAGCCGTAGCGGCGCAGGCCGTACCGCTCGCGCCACTCGTGCGGCAGGGCGTAGACGGCGGCGGCGTCCGGCAGGTCGGCGTGGAAGGCGGTGTCGGGGCAGAGGACGTGCGGCACGGCCGGGAGCTGCTCGCGGGCCGCCTCCAGCAGGGCCAGCGCCGGCGGCAGGTGCAGCGGCGCCAGGCTCGTCAGGCGCGCCAGCGCCGCGGCCGTCTCGTCGTCGGCCACCGCGGGCGCGCGCAGCAGGTCGCCGCCGTGCACGATCCGGTGCGCCACCGCCCGGACGTCGCGGTCGAAGTGGCCGCCGAGGAACGCCGACAGCTCCTCCCTGGCCGATCCGGGGTCGACGGCCCGCTCGGCGTGCGCGCTGTCCAGCACGCTGCCGCCCTGGACGAGGTCGAGACGCAGGCTCGACGAACCGGCGTTGACGGTGAGTATCGCCGCCGACTCCGCCACCTGCTCGTCCATTGCCCGGCCCATGCCGCCCGGCTACCCCCGACCGTCTTCACAAAACGGACGAACGGCCGCCCCGGCTTTACCCCGCTCAGGGGTTGCCTCTCCTGGAGCTCGGGTAGTCGTGCGCCATGGAAATCACCCTGCAGGTGAACGGCGTGTCCCGCACGGTGGACGTGGATCCGCGAATGTCGCTGCTCGACCTGCTCCGCGAACGGCTGGGGCTCATCGGCGCCAAGAAGGGGTGCGACCACGGCCAGTGCGGCGCCTGCACGGTCCTGATCGACGGGCGGCGGGCCAACTCCTGCCTGGCGCTGGCGGTGGCGGTGGCGGGCTCGGAGGTCACCACCGTCGAAGGGCTGGCCAGGGGCGAGGACCTGCATCCCCTGCAGGCCGCGTTCATCGAGCACGACGCCTTCCAGTGCGGCTACTGCACGCCGGGCCAGCTCTGCTCGGCGGCCGGGATGCTGGGGGAGCCGGGCCCGAGCGCCGTCACCGAGGACATCCTCGTCGATCCGGACCTGACCCCCGAGGAGATCAGAGAGCGGATGAGCGGCAACCTGTGCCGGTGCGGCGCGTACGTCAACATCGTCGGCGCGATCGGCGAGGTGGCCCGGTGAAACCCTTCGAGTACGCCCGCGCCGTCAGCCCGGCGGAGGCCGTGCGCGACTTCGCCCCCGGCACCATGTACCTGGGCGGCGGCACCAACCTGGTCGACCTCATGCGGCTGGGCGTGGCCGAGCCCGAGCGCCTCCTCGACGTCAGCCGCCTGCCGCTCGACATCATCGAGCCCGTGGGCGACCGCGTCCGCGTCGGCGCCACCGTGCGCAACACCGACCTGGCGGCCGACCCCCTCGTCCGCAGCCGCTATCCCATGCTGGCCAGGGCCGTGCTGACCGGCGCCTCCGGCCAGGTGCGCAACGTCGCGACGGTCGGCGGCAACCTGCTGCAGCGCACCCGCTGCGCGTACTTCCAGGACGTGACCAGACCCTGCAACAAGCGCCGCCCCGGCTCCGGCTGCCCCGCGATCGCCGGCGACCACGGCAACCTGGCCGTCCTCGGCACCTCCGGCTCCTGCGTGGCCACCCACCCCTCGGACATGGCCGTCGCCCTGGCCGCGCTGGAGGCCGAGGTGCACGTCACCGGCCCGGGCGGCGACCGCATCATCCCCATACCCGGCCTGCACCGCCTGCCCGGTGAGGAGCCGGAGCGCGACACCGTGCTGGAGCCCGGCGACCTGATCACCGCGGTGGAGCTGCCGCCGCCGCCCCCGGGGGCCTCGGTCTACCGGAAGGTGCGCGAGCGGGCGTCGTTCGCGTTCGCGCTGGTGTCCATCGCCGCCGTGCTCGACGTGGGCTCCGACGGCGTCGTCACCGGCTGCCGCATCGCGCTCGGCGGGGTGGCGCACGCCCCCTGGCGGGCCGAGCGGGCCGAGCGGGCGATCATCGGCGGGCCGGCGACCGGCGAGGCGTTCCTCCAGGCCGCCGAGGCCGAGCTGGAGCAGGCCCACCCGCTGCCGCGCAACGCCTTCAAGGTGCCGCTGGCCCGCAACCTGATCGTCTCCACGCTGGAGGAGCTGGCACCGTGAACCGCATCGAGGGCCGCGTCAAGGTCACGGGGTTGGCCACGTACGCCGCCGAATACCCGGCCGAGGGCGTCACCTACGCCTACCCCGTGCAGTCGCACATCGCCAAGGGCCGCGTCAAGCGCGTGGACAGCGGCCCGGCGCTGGAGATGCCCGGCGTGCTGGCCGTGCTGTCCTGCGAGGACCCGCCCGACCTGGCCGAGGACGCCGACCCGGAGCTGGCCCTGTTCCAGCGCCGCGAGGTCGCCTACCGGGGCCAGCTCGTCGCCGCCGTCGTCGCCGACACCTACGAGAACGCCCGCGCCGCCGCCGCGGCCCTCCGCGTCGACTACGACCCCGACGACCACGACGTGCGCCGGCACCCCGAGCACCCCTGCCTCTACCGGCCCTAGGTCGTCAACCCGAACTTCCCCGCCGACACCGGGCACTGCGACGTCGAGGAGGGGCTCGCCGCCGCCGCGACCACGGTCGACGTCACCTACGAGACGCCCGTCCTGCACAACAACCCGATGGAGCCGCACGCGGCCCTGGCCCTCTGGGACGCGGAGGGCAGGCTGCTGGTGTACGACACCGCGCAGGGCTCCTCGACCAGCCGCGACATGATCGCCAAGACCCTGGACCTGCCGCCGGACCGGGTGCGCGTGGTGGCCAGGCACGTGGGCGGCGGGTTCGGCTCCAAGGGCACCACGCGGCCGCAGGCCGTGCTGGCCGCGATCGCCGCCAGGGAGGTCGGCCGCCCGGTCAAGATCGTGCTGACCCGGCAGCAGATGTTCGACGTCACCGGCTACCGCACGCCGACGATCCAGCGGGTGCGGCTCGGCGCCGACGCCGAGGGGCGGCTCACGGCGCTGGAGCACGTGGCGTACGAGCAGAGCTCCACCCTGGTCGAGTTCGCCGAGCAGACCGCCACCCCGTCGCGCGTCATGTACGGCACGCCCGCGCTGCGCACCGCGCACCGGCTCGTCCGGCTGGACGTGGCCACCCCGTCGTGGATGCGCGCCCCGGGGGAGTGCCCCGGCATGTACGCGCTGGAGTCCGCCATGGACGAGCTGGCCTACGCCGCCGGCCTGGACCCGGTCGAGCTGCGCGTCATCAACGACCCGGAGACCGAGCCGGACAGTGGCCTGCCGTTCAGCTCCCGCAACCTGGTCGGCTGCCTGCGCGAGGGCGCCCACCGGTTCGGCTGGGAGCACCGCGACCCGGAGCCGGGGATCAGGCGCGAGGGGGAGTGGCTGGTCGGCACCGGCGTGGCCGCCTCGACCTACCCGGCCAGGCGGTTGCCGTGCAAGGCCGTGGCCACCGTGCGGGACGGCGACTTCCTCGTCCAGGTGGCCGCCGCGGACATCGGCACCGGCGCGCGTACGGCGCTGACCAGGATCGCGGCCGGCGCGCTCGGCGTCGCCCCCGAGCGGGTGCACGTCGAGCTCGGCGACAGCGACCTGCCGGACGCGCCCGTCGCCGGCGGCTCCATGGGCACGGCCTCGTGGGGCTCGGCGGTCGTGCGGGCCTGCGAGGAGCTGCGGCGCGACGGCAAGGAGGGCCGCGCCGACACCAGGGAGGAGATCAAGGGCGACGCCCGGCTGGCCCGGCACGCCTTCGGCGCCCAGTTCGCCGAGGTGCGGGTCAGCTCCGTGACCGGCGAGGTGCGCGTCCCGCGGCTGCTGGGCGTGTTCGCCGCCGGGCACATCGTGGACGCCAAGCTGGCCAGGTCGCAGTTCATCGGCGGCATGACGATGGGCCTGGGCATGGCGCTGATGGAGGAGACGCTCACCGACGAGGAGTTCGGCGGTTTCCTGCACCGCGACCTGGCGCAGTACCACGTGCCCGCGTGCGCCGACGTACCGGACGTGGAGGCGGTCTGGCTGGACGAGCAGGACGGCGAGCTCAACCCGATGGGCAGCAAGGGCATCGGCGAGATCGGCATCGTCGGGACGGCGGCCGCGATCGGCAACGCCGTCCACCATGCCACCGGCCGCCGCATCCGCGAGTTGCCCATTACGCCGGCGAAGATCCTCCTACCGAGGTTTTAGCCGTTCTTGGCAAGGAAGAGGAAGTCTCTCGTTGACTGGCGGGAGGCGGCGTGAAGAACGAGTCGGACCAGGAGCGCGCGGATCGCAATTTCGTCGAGCTGCTCCAGGGCGCGCGTGTGGCGGTCACCGGCGTGCAGGTGCTGTTCGCGTTCCTGCTCACCGTGCCCTTCTCCTCCGGGTTCGCCCGGCTGGACCAGGTCGACCGCTGGCTGTACTACGCGGCGCTGGTCAGCGCAGCGATCGCGTCGATCTGCTACATCGCGCCGACCGCCCAGCACCGCGTGCTGTTCCGGCAGGGCCGCAAGGAGACGCTGGTACGCCGCTCCAACCTCTACGGCATCCTCGGCGCGCTCGCCCTGGCCGTGTCGATGACCACGTCCACGATGTTCGTGATCGACTACCTCTTCGACGCGACGCTGGCCTGGATCACCGCGGGCGCCCTGGCCGTGCTGGCGCTGTGGACCTGGTTCGGCCAGCCGGCGCTCAACCGGTCGGATCAGTCCTCGTCGGACGGGAGCCCGGTGTCGTCGTCCGACGACTGACGCCCGTACGCGGCCCGGGCGATCATGTAGGCCGCGACCGACACCGTGACCACCTGGGAGATCGCCACCAGCAGCAGCGGCCCGGCGTTCGACCAGGTGGGCCGATGCAGCCACATGGCCAGCAGCACCAGCAGCACGCCGAGCACCTGCGGCTTCGTGCCGGCGTGCATGCGGTCCAGCGTGGTGCGGAAACGCACCAGCCCCGCCCCGGCCGACAGCGCCAGCGCAGCCCCCAGGAGCAGGCAGACCCCCTCCGCCACCTCCAGCGCGCTCATCGCGGCCCCCTTCCGGTCCGGTCCGCGAAGAACCGGGCCAGCGACACCGACCCGACGAACCCCAGCAGCGACAGCACCAGCAGGATCGGCAGGTCCGAATAGTCGTCCCTGGCCACGGCGAACGCCCCCACCCCGCACATCGACAACGACGTGAACACGTCCAGCGCCACCGCCCGGTCCAGCATCGACGGCCCGCGCCCCGCCCGCCACAGCGAGGCGGCCGCCCCGCACCCGAGCAGGACGAGCGTCGCCAGGTACACCGCCGTCACGGCAGCTCCTCCCGATCCCGGCGGGTGCCGAACGCCGCCACGATGCGCGACTCCAGCCCCGCGATGTCCGCCCGCACGGCCTCGGCGACGTCGCCGGGCCGGCCCAGCACGTGCACCAGCAGCTCCCCGGGGTACCTCTCCAGCACCAGGCTCCCGGGCACGGTGGACAGCGCGACGATGATCATCACGGTCAGGGCCTCGGACGACGTGCGCAGCGGCACCCGGACGATCTGCGTCGGCGGCTGCCCCGGATGCGCCACCCAGAACACCACCCGCACGGTCGAGATCACCATGTCCCAGCCGAACCACAGCAGGAACCTGACGAGCGCCACCGGACGCACCCGGATGCCGGGATCGAGGATGGGCAGCGGTAGCAGCCACGTCACCACCAGCCCGGTCACCAGCCCGCCCAGCACGTTGCCCGCCGACAGGTCGCCCCACAACATCACCCACACCAGCGCCAGCCAGGCCACCAGCGGCAGCGGTACCCGCCGGCCGAGCACCCGCGGCGCCAGGACCTCCCGCCGCACGGGCTCGCCGCCAGGGACGTCCCGCCTCATGGCCGCCCCTCCAGCACCGCCGAGATGTACGGCTCGCGGGCCAGCAGCTCGCCCGCCGTCCGCTGCGCCAGCGCCGACAGCGGCCCCGCCAGCACCGTGAACGACAACCCGAGCGCGACCAGCGCCACCACCGACAGCGGCAGCGCCGCCGGCAGCGTGGCCGTCGTCACGGTGGGCTCCTCACCGGTGTACTCCTCGCTCTCCAGCACCCGGCCCACCCGGTCCGAGCGCGGGCCGCGCCAGAACGCCTTGCCCCACGTCTTGGCCACCGCGTACAGCGTGAGCAGGCTCGTCGCCAGGCCCCCGGCCACCAGCGTGACCGGCAGCCACCCCCCGGCCGCCAGCCCGGCCTGCACCAGCATCAGCTTGCCCAGGAACCCCGACATCGGCGGGATGCCCGACAGGTTCATGGCCGGCACGAAGAACAGCACGGCGATCAGCGGCGTCGCCCTCATCAGCCCGCCCAGCCGGGTCACCGACGTGGTGCCGGTCCGCCGCTCGACCATCCCCGTCACCAGGAACAGGCTCGTCTGCACGGTGATGTGGTGCACCACGTAGAAGATGGCCCCCGCCATGCCGGCCGGCGTGGACAGGGCCACGCCGAAGACCATGTACCCGATGTGGCTGACCAGCGTGAAGGAGAGCATCCGTTTCATGTCCGTCTGCGCCACCGCGCCCAGCACCCCCGCGAGCATGGTGGCCAGCGCGACCCACATGAGCAGCGTCGAGACCGGCCCGCCGGGGAACAGCAGCGCCTCCAGGCGGATGATCGAGTACACGCCGACCTTGGTGAGCAGCCCGGCGAACACGGCCGTGGCCGGGGCGGGCGCGGTCGGGTAGGAGTCGGGCAGCCACGCCGACATGGGGAAGATCGCCGCCTTGATCGCGAACGCCAGCAGCAGCGTCAGCTCCACCAGCAGCTTCACCTGCTCGGGCAGCGTGGCGAAGCGCTGGGCGAGCTGCGCCATCGACAGCGTCCCGGTGGCGGCGTAGGTGACGGCCAGCGCGATCAGGAACAACATCGACGAGGCCAGGGCCATCAGCGTGTACGTGGCGCCCGCCCGGATCCTGGAGTCCGTGCCGCCGAACGTCAGCAGCACGTACGAGCCGCTCAGCAGCAGCTCGAACGCCACGAACAGGTTGAACAGGTCCCCCGACAGGAACGCGTCGGCCACCCCCGCCACCATCACCAGGAACGCCGGATGGAAGATCGCCATCGGGGCGTCGTGCTCCTGCTCGTCGTAGGCGTTGGCCACCGAGTACGCCATCACGCACAGCGTCACCGCCGAGGACACCACGAGCACCAGCGTGGAGAGCCGGTCGGCCACCAGGCAGATGCCGATCGGCGACGGCCAGCCGCCCAGCTCGGTCACCAGCGGGCCGTGCGCGTCGGCCGCGACCATCAGCACCACCGCCACCGCCAGCGAGATGCCCAGCGTGACGAGGCTGATGAGCGACTGCAGCCGGCGCAGCCGCCCGCCGATCGCCAGCTTCACCCCGGCGGCCAGCAGCGGCAGCATCACCGGCACGCAGACGAGGCTCTCCAGCGTGATCGGGCTCTCCATGGGTCAGTCCTCGCCCTCCAGCTCGGGGTCCTGCGCGAGGGCCTGCCGCTCGCGCTCCTCCCGGATGGCCGCGCGCATCTGCCTGCGCGCGTCCCGCTGGCGGGCCTTGAGCTTGCGGCGCAGCCGCTTCTCCCTGGCCGCCTGCTCCTCCCGCCCCCGCTCGTGCTGCTCGCGCAGCTGCTCGATGCGCTCGGCGTTGTCCATGGCGTCCCAGCCCGCGCGCAGCCCCACCTCCTCGAAACGGCGCTGCAGCTCCTCCTCCGACACCCCCTCCTGCCTGAGCCCGCGCATCCACCGGTCGAGCTCGTCGTGCACCCGGGAGATGCGCCGCTCCAGGTCGGCCTCCTCCAGCCGCTCCAGCTCGGCCTGCTCGGCCTCCAGGTGGGCCAGCTCGGCCCGCTGCTCGGTGACCAGCCGCCGGTAGGCGTCCCGCCGGGCGCGTACGGCGTCGCCCAGCTCGCCGCGCCGCGCGCGCAGCCGCACCCGCCGGTCCTCGGTGTCGTCCTGGACCTCGTCGCTGCCGGTGAGCTGCCACGAGCGGTGCACCAGGGCCAGCAGGAACGCCGTCACGCCCAGGGTGATCACGATGGCGGTGAGCACCATGGCCTGCGGCAGCGGGTCGGCGAACCCCGGTGCGTCGGTGAAGGGCGGGCCGCCCGCGCTGCCGCCGGAGGTGACGATCAGCAGGTTCACCCCGTTGCCCAGCACGATGACGCCGGCCAGCACCCGTACCAGGCTGCGTTCCAGCAGCAGCGTCACCCCGACGGTGATCATCACGCAGCAGGCCGCGAACGGCACCAGGGACAGGCTCACGAGCCCTCCTCGGCGTCGATCTGCCGGTCCAGCTCGGCGCCCAGGCCGCGCAGCACGTCCTGGACCATGCCGACCACGGACACGTACACGCCGAGGTCGAACAGCAGCCCCGTGGACACGTGCACGTGCCCGAGCACCGGCACGGCCACGTCCGTGGCCAGCATCTCCAGCGCCGCCGAGCCGAACAGCAGCCCGATCAGCGCCGTCCCCGCCGACAGGGTCAGCCCGGCCCCCATGAGCACGCCCGCGTGCACCGGCACGGCCGCGGCTAGCTCGTTCCGGCCGCCCGCCAGGTAGCGCACGGTGATCGCCAGCCCGGCCACGATGCCGCCCGCGAACCCGCCGCCGACCCCGCTGTGCCCGATGAACAGCAGGAACACCGACAACGCCAGCACCGTGTGGAACGTCAGCCGCGCCGCCACCTCGAACGCCAGCGCCCGCTGCCCGCGCGGCAGCGTGGCCGCCAGCCAGTGCGTGCGCTCCGCGGGACGGTGCCCGGCCTCGCTCCGCTCGATGCTGTACGACCTGCGCCGCAGGAACACCAGGCTCGTCACGCCCAGCGTGAGCACGATGAGCACCGCGCTCTCGCCCAGCGTGTCCCACGCGCGGATGTCGAGGATGATCGCGCTGACGATGTTGCGCGCCCCGGCCTGCTCGGCCGCCCGGCCCATCAGCGCGCCGACCGGCTGCTCGCCGCGCGCGGCCATCGCCAGCATGCCCGCGCCCGTGACGACCACCCCGAACGCCAGCCCCACCCCGAGCCGGAACGGGATCGGCAGCCGCCCCCGGTCCGGCTCGATCGGCAGCCGCCGCAGCACCAGCGCGAACACCACCAGGCTCAGCGTCTCGGCGAGGAACTGCGTCAGCGCCAGGTCGGGCGAGCCGTGCGCGAGGAACAGCAGCGCGGTGCCGTAGCCGGTCAGGCCGATGATCAGGGCCAGCAGGATGTACGCGCGGGAGAACAGCGCCAGCACGGCCGCGGCCGCCAGCAGCACGGCCACCACAGGCTGCTCCGGCCGCTGCCAGGCGACGACCGGCACGTCCAGGCGGGGCGCGCCGCCGTGCAGGAGGGAGAACAGCCCCACCCCGACCGTCACCAGCAGCGTCAGCAGCAGGTAGTCGGGCACGGAGCCGCGCTGGATGAAGCCGGTGAGCTGGATGGCGAACCGGTCCAGCCGCCGCACGGCCGACCAGAAGACCTGGCTGGAGTCGAGCACGTGCAGCGCCGCCCCCGCCCGCGCCACCGGCTCCCGGGCCAGGAACAGCACCACCCCGCCCGCCAGGGCCGCCGCCGACAGCAGCAGCGGCGGCGTGAAACCGCTCCACGGCGCCAGGTGGGAGGGGTGCCCCGGGTCGGCGAACGTGCCGGTGTAGCCGGACATCGCGCCCTCGTACCAGGAGGCCAGGGGGGCGAACGCGAGCCCCGGCACCGACAGCAGCGCGGCCGGGGCGAACATGGCCGCCGGCACCGGGTGCACCTGCCGCGCCGGCTTGCCCGGTTTGTCGACGAAGGCGCCCCACAGGAAGCGCAGCGTGTACGCCGCCGTCAGGGCCGAGCCCGTCACCACGCCCGCCAGCGTGAGCGGCGCGCCCAGCAGCGCCTCCAGCGCCGCCTCCTTCCCGGCGAACCCCACCAGCGGCGGCAGCCCCGCCATCGAGGCCCCCGCCAGCACGGCGACCGCGCACACCCACGGCATCGCCCGGCCCACGCCGCTCAGCTCGCCCAGGTCCCGGGTGCCCGCCGCGTGATCGACGATGCCCACCACCAGGAACAGCGCCGCCTTGAACAGCGCGTGCGCCAGCAACATGCCCACGCCCGCCAGCGCGGCGCCCTCGTTCCCCGAGCCGAACAGCACCACGAGGAACCCCAGCTGGCTGACCGTGCCGTAGGCCAGCAGCCGCTTCAGATCGTTCTCCCGCAGCGCCCGCCACCCGCCCAGCAGCATCGTCACCAGGCCGAGCGGCACCGCCACCGCCCGCCACAGCGCCAGGTCGCCGAACGCGGGGCCCAGCCTGGCCAGCAGGTAGACGCCGGCCTTCACCATGGCGGCCGCGTGCAGGTATGCCGACACGGGCGTGGGCGCGGCCATCGCGGCGGGCAGCCACGTGCTGAACGGGAAGATCGCCGACTTCGCCAGCGCCCCCGCCAGCACCAGCACGACGGCGACCGGCGCCAGGTCCGGCGGACGGGCGACGATCTCCGACACCTGGTAGGAGCCCGCCGCCTGGCCGACCAGCACGAACCCGGCGAGCATGGCCAGGCCGCCGAACGTGGTGACCGTCAGCGCCTTCATCGCGGCCTGCCGGCTCATCCGGCTCATGGGGTCGTAGCCGATCAGCAGGTAGGAGAAGACGGTGGTCAGCTCCCAGAACACGTACAGGAGGAGCAGGTCGTCGGCGGTGACCAGCCCCAGCATCGACCCCGCGAACGCCACCATCGCGCCGCCGTAGCGGCCGAGCGCTTCGTCGCCCGCCGCGAAGTACCGGGCGCTGTAGCACAGCACCAGCACCCCGACCCCGGTGACCAGCGACATCATCAGCACGGTCAGCGGGTCCGCGCGGAAGGACAGCTCCATGCCCAGCGTCGGCGCCCACGTCGTGCTCTCCCGGGCGGGCAGGCCGCGCAGCGCCAGCCAGCCGGCGTAGCAGAACGCGGCGGCCGGCGGGACGGCCAGCAGGGCGAACGAGGCTCGCCCCAGCCGAGTGGCCAGCCAGGGAGCGCAGGCAGCCACGGCCGCGTGCAGGATCAGCAGCGACTCCATGGGCTCCTCGGACGGGAATTTCCGGCTACGCCCGCCCAATCTCCCCCACCGCGCCACCACCGCCACACAGGCGCGACCGGGATTGACCCGAACGACACCAGTCCCACACCGAGGTGTGGGACTGGCCGTTTCGCGTGCTTCAGGTCCGGTCGTTACAGGTCCCCGCGAGCGGGGCCCTGGTCGTGATCAGGTACTGGTCGACCTTGCGGTCCAGGCAGGCCGAGCCCTTGCGGTAGCCGGTGTGGCCGTCGGCGTCGTGGGTGAGCAGCACGCCGTTCGACAGCTGCGCGGCCAGCGCCTTGGCCAGCTTGTACGGCGTCGCCGGGTCACGCGTCGTGCCCACGACCACGATCGGCGGCGAGCCCTTGGCGTGCACCTTCTTCGGGTAGCGGGTGCCCTTGACCGGCCAGTACGGGCAGGGGTTCTCCGGGTGGTCGACGCAGTTGATGGCCACGAGGGCCTCGAAGCTGTTGTCGTAACGGCCGCCGATCGTCCGCCCGTTGCCCGCGTCGGCCAGCAGCAGCAGCTTGCTGCCGTCGCCCTTGTACGCGTCCGTCAGGGCCTGCCGCAGGCTGGGCCAGCTGGCGGTCTGGTACATGGAGAACTGCACGGCGCCGCGCACCACGGCCTCGGTGACCTGCCTGCCGTCGTACACGTTGCGCAGCGGCGCCGTGTCGGCCCGCCGGTAGAGCTTGTCGAGCTGCTTCAGCGCCGCCTTGACGTCGTGCTTGCGGAACGGGCAGTTCCTGGCCTTGAAGCAGTCCCGCAGGAACGACGTCGTCGCCACCTGGAACCCGCGGGCCTGGTCCTGGACGAACTCGGCGGCGTGCTGGGACGGGTCCTCGGCGCCGTCCAGCACCATCGCCCTGATCCGCTTCGGGAACATGTCCGCGTAGATCGAGCCGAGATAGGTGCCGTAGGAGAAGCCCAGGTACGTCAGGCGCGCGTCACCCAGCGTGGCCCGCATCACGTCCATGTCCCGCGCCGTGTTCACCGTGCCGACCTTGGACAGCAGCTGCTTGCCGGAGTTCGCCACGCAGTACTTGGCGAAGATCTTGGCCCACTGTCGCGAGTGCCTGACCTCGGCGCGGGTGTCCGGGGTCGGGTCGAGCGCGTGGTAGGCGTCGAGGTCGAGCGTCCCCAGGCAGCGCACCGGCGAGGACGCGCCGACGCCGCGCGGATCGAAGCTGACGACGTCGAACCGCTCCCTGACGGCGGCGGAAACGATTTCCTTGCCGGCTTTCAGGGCGGTCACGCCGGACCCGCCGGGACCGCCGAAATTGAGCACGACCGAGCCGATCTTCTTGCCGGTGGCGGGGAGCCGGACCATGCTGATCTTAATCCGTTTGCCGTTCGGCTTCGAATAGTCGAGTGGCACTGACAATTTCGCGCACTCGTACCCGTTACCGCAGCCTGACCAGGCAAGACGCTGGCCGTAATAAGTGTCGAGCCCGTCGGTGGCAGTGGCCTGCGCCATGGCGGGCAAACCCGTCAGGGCGATCAGGCCCGCGATGACAGGCGTAAAGATTGTGATTAGGCGTCGCATGCTCGAACGGTGCGCGGTGAACCTTGCGGCGCCCTTTATAGTCGCTGGAATAGATCCATTGCAAGAAATGTAACTCGCCGGGAACGGCCCGGCTGACCTGCGCGTCCATCCGTGGAGCCGGACTGCGCGGACCTCGCACGGGGGCGCTGCGCGCCCTGAGTGGCCCGGTCGTGCGGCGAGGGCTCTGCCGGGAGGTCAGCTGGCGTCGGAGACGCGTCGGTGGACCTCCTCGGCGAGCCGGTCCAGCGACCGGTCCAGCAGCCCGCGCACCTCATCGGCCCGGGCACCCGAGTCGGGCTCGTCCAGGAGGCTGATGTGCACGGTCACCTCGCTGGTCCCGGCGGCCGAGTCGGAGACCTGCAGCCATCCCGAATAGTCGGGATGGTCGCGCCCGCCCCACTCCACCCGGAGCTGGTCCTCCTCGGCGCGGAACAGGCCCTCGTGCTTGCCGGTGCCGGGCACCAGCGAGCCGTCCGCCTCGATCGTGCCGGGGCCGCTGTCATGCACCGACAGCCCCTGGGGCAGCCAGCGGTCCATGATCTCCACGTCGGACGCGACGCCGAACACCACCATGCTCTCCGCGGGCATCCCGCGCGTCGCCTCGAACTCCGCCATACCGTCCCCCCGAGTTCCAATGCCAGCGCCGTACCCCTGTGATCTGGTCGCAAACAGCGGTCGCCCCGTCGGTGTCTGCCGCTACGGTTGCGTGGGTGGTAATCGTGTGGCGAGGGGAGCGGGGCGATGGCGGAGCCGCCACGGGTGCCGCCGGAGATGTTCCGGTTCACCACCACCGAGCGGGCAGATCTGCACACCGCGGTGCTCTATGCCTTCGGCGAGGCCAACGAGCGGCTCGAGACGGCGCTGACGGTGGACGAGGTGCGCGAGCGGCTGCGCGCGGTGGGGTGGTACGCGCCGGTCGGCGAGCAGGATCTGGCCGGCACGCTCAAGCAGCTGGCCGGCTGGGGGCTGCTCGACGTGATCTTCAATCACGCGGGGAGCTTCGCGACCGCCGAGGAGTACGAGCGCAAGAACCTGCAATATTCGCTGACCAGGCGGGGCGAGGCGGCGTTCGCCGGGGTGCAGCACGCCATGGCCATGCTGGCCTCGGCGGGGGCGCTGCAGACCGCCGTGCTCGACGCGATCGCCGACCGGCTGGGGGAGCTGGACAGCCTGCTGCGCGACCCCGACCCCGGGCGCAACCGGCGCATCTTCAGCAGCCTGCAGGAGCTGGAGGGGCATCTCGACGGGCTGCGTAACAACACCAAGCAGTTCAACGGGGAGTTGCAGCGGCTGCTGCGCGTCGAGGGGTCGGATTTGGCCACGTTCCACGAGGTCAAGGCCGCCACCGTGGCCTACCTTCAGGAGTTCGTGACCAATCTGGAGCAGCGGGGCGACACCATCGCGGCCGCGCTGCGCGCCGTGGCCCGGCACGGGGTCAGCGTGCTGCACGCCCGCGCGCTGGACGGCGCCGACCTGCCGAAGGTGCCCGGGGCCGATCATGCCACCCCCTGGCTGGCGGCCCGGGCGGCGAAGTGGGACGGGCTGCGGCTGTGGTTCGCCCCAGAGGTGGAAGGCGCTGAGGAGGAAGGCGCTGAGGAGGAAGGCACCGAGGGGGCCGTCAGCGGAGGCAGTGGGGGAGGGGTCGCGGGAGGCGCCGGGCGGGGTGCCGCGGGCGGTGGGGTGCCGCGGGTGCGGCAGTTGCATGATGTGGCGCGGCGGGCGATCGTGTCGCTGTTGCAGGTGCTCGACCGCATCACCGACTCCCGCCGGCGCTCCTCCAGCGCCGCCGCCGACTTCCGTACGCTGGCCCGCTGGTTCGCCACCGCGCCCGGCGAGGACGACGCGCACCGGCTGTGGGACGCGGCGTTCGGGCTCGGCTCGGCCAGGCACCCGCACCTCGGGCACGCCGACGCCGAGCTGATCCCCGCCGGGGTGCCCTGGGCGGAGGCCGAGCCGGTCGAGGTGTCGGCGCTGCTGCGCTCGCGCGGGCGTACGGAGCGGATGGGCCGCACGGGCAAGGTGCGCGACGTGGCGGCGCTGCGGGCCGAGCGCAGGGCGCGGGCCGAGAAGGAGCGGGCCGAGCTGGAGGCCGCCTGGTCGGCGCTGGCCACGACCGGCGCGATGCGGCTGTCGCAGCTGGGGGAGCTCGACCATGACACGTTCGGGCGGCTGCTCGACCTGCTGGGGCGGGCCCTGGCCGAGCGGCCCGACTCGCTCGGGTTCCGGCGGGCCGTCACCTCGGACGGGCGGGTGGAGATCGTGCTGCGGGCGCCGGACGACGGGGCGGTGGCGGTGCTGCGCACGTCCGAGGGGTGGTTCCGGGGCCCCGACTACCTCATCGACGTACGGGCTCCGGGGGCCGGCAGCCGCGGGAAGGTGGTGGGCGCGTGAGCAGCCTGGCCAACCAGCTCGTCAGGGCCGAGAAGGAGGAGATCGCCCGCGCGATCAGGACCCTGCTCGGCCGGCCCCTCGTGTCCCTGCACGACGACCCCGCCGCCTTCGACCTGATCAGGAAGCGGCGGCAGCCGCTGATCCAGTGGTTCGACTACTTCTGCGGCTGGCGGCTGGTCGTGGAGTCGCGCCAGGGGTACGCCCGCCTGGTCAAGATCGGGTCCGAGCCGGGCGCCACCCGGCCCGCGCGGCGCCGCCGCACCACCAGGGCGCCGTTCGACCGCCGCCGCTACACGCTGCTGTGCCTGTGCGCGGCCGAGCTGCTCACCTCGCCGGTCACCACGATCGGCATGCTGGCCCAGCGGGTGGTCCAGGCGGCCGCGGTGGAGGCCGACGTGCCCGCGTTCGACCCGGTCAGGAACGACGAGCGGGCGGCCTTCGTGGACGCGCTCAAGCTGCTGGAGCACTACGGGGCGATCACCTCCATGGACGGCGCCACCGACTCCTACCTGGATGACGAGGACGCCAAGGTGCTCTACCGGGTGGACACGACACGGGTGATCCGGCTGCTGGCCGCGCCGGTGCCGCCGTCCAGGGTGGCGGCCGCGATGGAGACCGCCCTGGAGGCCGTCCCGGATGCCACGCTGGAGGAACGCGACCCGGGAGGCGGCCCGGCGAGCGACCCGGTGCGGGCGCTGACGGTCGAGGCTCGTTACGGCGGCGACGAGCCGACCGAGACCCAGCGCAACCTGTGGGCGCGCCACTCGCTCATCCGCCGCCTGCTCGACGACCCCGTCGTCTACCGCGACGAGCTCACCCCCGCGCAGTCCGCCTACGCCGCCTCCCTGACCGGCCGCCAGATCCTGCGCCGCGCCGCCGAGGAGGCCGGGTTCGTGCTGGAGGAGCGGGCCGAGGGCTTCCTGCTCATCGACACCGACGCGATCGCCACCGACACCAAGTTCCCCGACGACGGCAGCCACGCCAAGGTGGCCGCCCTGCTCATGCTCGACCTGCTGGTCACCTCCGGCCCCGTCACCGCCGCCAGGCTCGACCGCGAGGCGGCAGGGCTGCTGCGGCGGTTCCCGCAGTGGGCCAAGGCCTACCAGTCCGAGGGCGGCGGGCCGCGGCTGGCCGCCGACGCGCTGCAGGTGCTCACGCAGTTCGGGCTGGCCCGCGTCACGGGTGACCAGGTCGCCGCCCTGCCCGCCGCGGCCCGCTACCGGGTCGATCACGGCGCGGCCGTCCAGGAGGATTCATGACAGTCACCGAGCTCGCCCCGCCGCGCGCCGCGCAGGGAGTGGACGCCCGCTGGACCCCCGTACGCGCCGGGATCCTCAACGTGTGGCGCTACTACGACGAGGTGTTCGAGTTCCACCGGGGCAGGCTGCTGCTGCGCGGCCCCAACGGCAGCGGCAAGTCCAAGGTGCTCGAACTGCTGCTCCCGTACGTGCTGGACGCGAGCCTCAAGCCCAGCAGGCTGTCCACGTTCGGCGGCACCGAGCGCACCATGCACTGGAACCTGATGGGCGACGGCGCCGGCGGCACCACCCGGGTCGGCTACGTGTGGCTGGAGTTCCGGCACGCCGACGGCCGCTGGTTCACCTGCGGCGCCCGGCTGCAGGCCACCATCCACACCAAGAACGTCACCGCCACCTACTTCACGACCGAGGCCCGCGTCGACGCCCCCGACGGCGTCCGGCTCACCGGCGACGCCGGCCAGCCGCTGACCAAGGCCCAGCTCGTGGAGGAGCTCGGCGCGTCCGGCAAGGTCCACGAGTCGGCCGAGTCCTACCGTACGGTCGTCCGCCAGACGCTCTACCGCGCGCTCAACGAGCAGCGCTACGACTCGCTGCTGACCGCGCTGCGCCAGCTCCGCACCCCCAAGCTGTCCGAACGCCTCGACCCCGGCCTGCTGTCGGAGCTGCTGTCGAGCGCCCTGCCGCCGCTCGGCGAGGGCGAGATCCACGAGATCGCCGAGGGGTTCGAGCGGCTCGACCGCCAGCGCGAGGAGCTGCGCCTGCTCGACCGCGACGTGGAGGAGGCCGACCGGCTCGCCACCCGGCAGCGCAACTACGCCCAGCGCGTCCTGCGCGCCGCCGCCGCGGCCGTGACCTCCGCCGGATACTCCCTGGAGTCGCTGGCGGCCGAGGTCAAGGCCAAGCGGGAGGCGCTGAAGGAGGCCGAGCGGGAGCTGGACGCGGCGACCGTGCGGCTGGGCGAGGAGGAGGCGCAGGAGCTGGCCCTGGCCGCGCAGATCGACGGGCTGAAGGAGAGCGAGGCGTACAAGGCCGGCGGCGACCTGCACCGGCTCCGCACCGAGGCCCAGGCGGCGCACGAGGCGGCGGGCCGCCTGCGCGACCAGGCGGGGCAGGCGGCCCGCGCCGTGTCGGGCAAGCAGGAGCTGTCGGCCCGGGCCGCCGACACGGCCCGCAAGGCGGCGGCGCTGGCCGACCGCGCCCGGACGGAGGCCCGCCACGCGGCCGAACGCGCCGGGCTGCTCGCCGTCCACGAGGAGACGGAACGGGCTGGATCGGCCCAGGAGCCGCCCGGACCCGCCCATGGGCGGCGCCACGAGCCAGGGGCAGGCGGGGCCCCGCGCGGTGAGGCCGCGCCGGACAGGGGCGAGGGACCGCGGGGCGCGCCGGACCCGGGTGAGGGAGCGCGCGGTGTGGCGTCCTCGGGTGAGGGAGCGCGGAGTGCGGCGGACGGTGAGGAGGCCGTGCGCAGGGCGCGGGAGCTGCTGCGGGCCGCCGTGTCCAGCCGTGCCGCCCAGATCAGGGAAGTACGCGCCGGAGCCGTCGGGCACGAGGAGGCGATCAAGCGCCGCACCACCGCCGAGCACGACCGCGACCAGGCCCGCGACGACCTGGCCGCCGCCCAGGAGGCGCACGGGCGGGCCGAGCGGCTGCGCGACGACCGCGCCCGCGACCTGGCCGCCGCCCTGGCCGACTGGGCGGGCGGCTGCACCCAGCTGCAGCTGGAGCCGGGCACGCTGGCCGGCCTGGCCGACGACTTCGAGGGCGCCGACGACCTGGTCGGCACCGCCCGGACGATGGCCGCCGTCGAGCTGGCCGCCCGCGAGCAGCACCTGAGGCGGCTGCGCGAGGGCCTGGCCGCGGAGCGCGCCGAGCTGGCCCAGGAGCGCGAGAGCCTCAACGACCAGACCGTGCTCGAACCGCCCGCCCCGCACACCCGCACCACGGCCGCCCGGCTCGGACGGCCCGGGACGCCGCTGTGGCGGGCGGTGGCGTTCAGGTCGGGGCTCGACCCCGTCGCGCAGGCCGGGGTGGAGGCCGCGCTCGAGGCCTCGGGCCTGCTCGACCTGTGGCTGCGGCCCGACGGCGGGTTCGACCCGGGCGAGCACGACGCCTTCGCTGTGGCCGCGCTGTCCAAGCCCGCCCCCGGTTACAGCCTGGCCCACGTGCTGTTCACCGAGGCCGACTCCCCGGTGCCGGCCGACACGGTGCTGGGCGGCATCGCGTTCGCGCCCACCGCGATCGGCGTCGACCACCCGGCCGTCATCGGCGCCGACGGCACCTGGCGGCTGGGCCCGGCGGCGGGCCGGTGGGTCAAGCCCGAGCCCGCCTACATCGGCGCCACCGCCCGCGAGCGCGCCAGGCGGCGCCGCATCGCCGAGCTGGACGACCGGCTGGGCGAGCTGGCCGGGCGGATCGCCGAGTGCGACCATCTGCTCGCGGTGGTCGACGGCGACCGCGAGACGCTGGCCGCCGAGCTGCGGCGCAGGCCCGACCGCAGGCCGTACGCCGACGCGGTGCAGGACCTCGACGGCGCGGTGAAGAAGGTGGCGCTGCGGGAGGACCAGCTCCGGGCGTACGAGCAGCGCCTGCAGGAGCGCGAGCAGGACGTCGGCAGGTCGCTGCGCCGGCTCACCGAGCTGGCGGACCGGCACGCCCTGCCCACCGCGCTGCCCGCGCTCGACAACCTCGAGGAGGCCCTGCGCACCGCCGAGACCACCGGCGCCGTCTGGCACGACCGCCGCGCCGACGCCCGCGCCGCCAGGGAGCGGGCCGAGCTGGCCGCCGAGACCGCCGGCGAGTACGAACGGCTCGCCGTCGAGGCCGTCGAACGCGCCGAGGAGGCCGCGGCCGCCGCCGTCGTGCTGGCGGAGCGGCTGGCCGCGATCGAGTCCACGGTCGGCGTCGAGCACGTGCGCGTCCTCGAACAACTCCAGGACACCCAGGCCGCCTACCAGGCGTGCCGCCGCCTGATCAAGTCGGTCAACGACGGGATGGCCCGCCTCAACGCCCGGCTCGGCCAGCTCAGGGGCGAGCTCGGCACCGCCGAGGACAAGCACGCCGAGGCGGGGCGCGTGCGCGACGAGGTGTCCGACCGGTTCCGCCGCCTGGCGGCCGGGCACCTGCCGGCGGACGCGCGGGCGCCGGTGGAGCTGGCCCCCGAGGCCGGGGTGCGGGCCGTCCTGGAGGCGGCCAGGGCCGTGGCCGAGCAGCTGGCCACGGTCCCGTACGAGCACAAGAACGTCAGGGAGGCCGAGGCGCGGCTGCAGGACGCCTTCCACCACGCCAGGGAGATCCTCGCCGACCGGGCCGACCTGGAGCTGGCGCCCGACGAGGACGTACAGGTGCTCACCGCCACCGTCGGCGGCGTCCGGGCGGGGGCCGCGGCGCTCAGCAAGGCGCTGCGCAAGGAGCGCGACGAGCGGCGCTCGGACATCACCGACGCCGAGCGGGACCTGTTCGACCGGACGCTGGCCGGTGACACGCGGCGGCACCTGGCCGACCGGATCAGGCAGGCCACGGCCCTGGTGGAGGGCATGAACCAGCGCCTCGAACGCGTCCGCACCGCCTCCCGGGTGGCGGTGCGGCTGGTGTGGCAGGTCGATCCCACCCAGTCGGCCGGCACCCGGGCCGCCCGCGACCTGCTGCTGCGCGATCCGGCCGGGCTGTCGGAGGCCGACAAGGAGGCTCTCTACGTCTTCTTCCGGGATCGCGTGGAGGAGGCGCGGGCCGACAACTCCTCGGCGAGCTGGGAGGACCAGCTCATGAAGGTGCTCGACTACACGGCCTGGCACCGGTTCGTGGTCAAGCTCGACCGCGGCGACGGGCAGGGCTGGCAGGACCTGACGCGGAAACTGCACGGGGCGCTGTCGGGCGGGGAGAAGGCGATCGCGCTGCACCTGCCGCTGTTCGCCGCGGTGGCCGCGCACTACCAGACCGATTCGGGGTGCCCGCGGTTCATCCTGCTCGACGAGGTGTTCGTGGGGGTGGACAAGACGAACCGGGGGCAGGTGTTCGACCTGCTGGTGGACCTGGGGCTGGACCTGGTGCTCACGTCCGACCACGAGTGGTGCGAATACCGGGAGCTGGACGGGATCGCGATCCACCAGCTCATCACGGGCGACGGGGACGACGCGGTGACCACGGCCCGGTTCGTCTGGAACGGCTACCGAACGGTGCCGGCGGAATGACCCCCGGCCAGGCGGGCGGGGAGGTGCCCGAGCGGCTGCGGGCGGTGGAGCTGCGGCCCGTGTGGCAGGCCCTGCACGAGCGGCTCTCCTCCGGTCACCGGGTCAGCCGGGTCCGGGTGACGGGGCTGGAGGCGGCGCAGCAGGCCGCCGTGGCCGATCTTCTCGGCCTCGACCGCTACCCGGGGCCCGCGATCACCATCGACGTGGCCAGGCTCGAAGGGGCGCTGGGGCTCGACGCCCGTACCGTCACCGAGGCCGTGATCGGGCCCCTCGACGACCGCAGGCGCAGGCACGCGGAGCGGCGGCTCGAACGGGAGGCGCTGCTCGGCTGGTTCGCCGCCCATCCGGTGGTCGTGGCCGAGCCGGCGCTGCTCGCCCTGTCCGCCGTACGCGCCGGGCGTGACCTGCTCGGACAGGCCCTGGACGTGCTCGCCGCCCTGCCCGCCGCGGGCCGCCCGCTGGCGGCGGTGGCCGCCGACGTGACCGGCGACCCGCACGCCCTGGACGAGGGCACCCGGCTGTCGGCGCTGGTGCTGAAGGCCCTGTCCATCCTGTACGACGTGCCCGCCCCCGAGGGCGCCGAGGCGCGCCGGGCGCTGTGGGAGCGGGCGGGCGTGGCCTGCGACGCCCTCTCCACCACGGTGCTGGTCGCCGGTTTACGCCCCTCCGGCGACGAGCCCCTGGCCCGGGTGCTGCGGATCTGGGACGGGCGGCCGAGCGTGATCACGCTCGCGCAGCTCCAGGACGTACGCGAGCTGCGGCCGGCCGAGCCGGACGCCTGGGTGGTGGAGAACCCGACCGTGCTGGCGCTGGCCCATCAGCGGTTCGGCACCTCCTGCCCGCCGATGATCTGCACCTCGGGCTGGCCCAACAGCGCCGTCATCCGCCTGCTGCGCTCCCTCCCGGGGGTCCGGCTGCACTACCACGGCGACTTCGATGGGGCGGGCCTGCGCATCGCCGCCTACACCATGGCCAAGACCGGCGCGGTGCCGTGGCGCATGTCGGCCGGCGACTACCTGCGGGCCCTGGCCGACGGCCCGGCCTCCGGCCCCGCGCCCGGCCAGGTCACCGACGCGCCCTGGGATCCAGGGCTGGCCCCGGCGATGCGCTCGCGCGGGCTGGCCGTCCCGGAGGAACGGGTCGCGGAGCGGCTGCTCGACGACCTGGCGAGGTGATCCGGGGCCGGTGCGCGGGCGAGGCGGAAGCGGCGCCGGATGTCATGAGGGTGTTTCCGGTCGCGCGCGACCGGTCGTCCGCGGTCCTCAATCCGTACGGAGCCGGTGCGCCCAGGGCGGGTCGGCGCCCGCGACCGAGCACGTCAACGCCGACACCCGCGCCGCGAACGTCGCCGCCGCCACGGCCGTCTCCAGGTCGAGGTCGTCGAGCCGGCCGCCGAGCAGCCCTCTCGCGCCGAGGTCGTGCAGCAGGCCCGCCGTGAACGAGTCGCCGGCGCCGACCGTGTCCACGACGTCCACCTGGGGCGCGGGCACCGCGGCCCGCGCCCCGTCGAGGGAGACCAGCGCCCCGTCGGCCCCCCGGGTGATCACGATCAGGCGGGCGCCCGCCGCGTGCCAGGTGTCGCAGGCGTGCTCCATCGGGGTGCCGGGCAGCAGGAAGTCCAGGTCGTCCGCGCTGAGCTTGAGGATGTCGGTCCACTCGCACCAGCGGGCCACCTGGTAGTCGTCCTTGGCGGCGAGGCTGGGGCGGACGTTCGGGTCGATCGAGATCGTGGCCCGCCGCGACGCCGCGCGGGCGAACTCCGCCACCGCCTCCCGGCCCGGCTCCCTGACCAGGGCGAGCGAGCCGGTGTGCAGGCAGGCGACCGGTCCGAGGCGGCCCGGGTCCAGCTCGTACGGGGTCCACTGCCAGTCGGCGGTGCCGTCGGCGTAGAAGGTGTACTCGGCCCGCCCGTCGGCGTCGAGCGCGGCGACCGCGAGCGTGCTGGGCTCCCCGGCGGCGACCGACGCCGACAGGTCCACGCCGGAGGAGGTCAGGTGCTCCCGGAACAGGCCGCCGAAGACGTCGCCGGAGATCCGCCCGAGGAACCGGGCGGGCGTGCCGAGCCGCGCGAGCGCCACCGCCGTGTTGGCCGGCCCGCCCCCGGGCAGCACCCGTAACGCCAGCCCGCCCGCCGCTCCGCCGCCCGCCGCGGCCGCCGCACGGTCGGTGAAGGCGTCGGCGACGCACTCGCCCAGGACAGCGATCATCGGGCCTGCCTCTCGTAGGCGCGTTGCCGATTCGTTACGGCACGGGGGCATTGACGTTTCTCGGAGCGGAGTTCATCATCGCAGCACAGGCGATGTCAACGTTGACATATGTCAACGATGACATTGAATACCCCCTGATAGGAACCGCCCATGAATGCGAAGCTTCCGGTTGGAATCCTGGTCACCGCCCTTCTCGTCGCCGGCTGCGGCGGCGGTGGGGGTGGCGGCGGCGGTGGCGGCGAAGGCGGGCAGAGCGCCTCCGCCACCCCCAAGGTCGGCCTGATCACCAAGACCGAGACGAACCCGTTCTTCGTCAAGATGAAGGAGGGCGCCCAGAAGTCCGCCCAGGCCAACGGCCTGGAGCTGATGACCGCTGCGGGCAAGTTCGACGGCGACAACGCGACCCAGATCACCGCCATCGAGAACATGGTCGCGGCCGGCGTGAAGGGCATCCTCATCACCCCGAGCGACACCAAGGCCATCGTCCCCGCGATCAAGAAGGCGCGGGACGCGGGCGTGCTCGTGATCGCCCTCGACACCCCCACCGAGCCCCAGGACGCCACCGACGCGCTGTTCGCCACCGACAACTTCAAGGCCGGCGAGCTGATCGGCCAGTACGCCAAGGCCGCCATGGCCGGCAAGCCCGCCAAGATCGCCACTCTGGACCTGGCCCCCGGCATCACCGTCGGGCAGCTCAGGCACGACGGCTTCCTGAAGGGGTTCGGCGTCCAGGCGGGCGACCCGTCCATCGTCTGCTCCCAGGACACCCGCGGCGACCAGGCCAAGGGCCAGACCGCCATGGAGAACTGCCTGCAGAAGGCCCCCGACATCAACCTCGTCTACACCATCAACGAGCCCGCCGCGCTGGGCGCGCACACCGCGCTGAAGGCCAAGGGCCGCGACAAGGACGTGCTGATCGTCTCCGTGGACGGCGGCTGCACCGGCACCAAGGCCGTGCAGTCCGGCCAGATCGCCGCCACCAGCCAGCAGTACCAGCTCAAGATGGCCGAGGACGGCGTCAAGGCCGTGGCCACGTTCGCCAAGGGCGGCCAGAAGGCCAGCGGCTACACCGACACCGGCGTCACGCTCATCACCGACAAGGCCGTCTCCGGGGTCGAGGCCAAGGACACCACCTTCGGCCTGGCCAACTGCTGGGGCTGACCATGGCCGTGATGGAAGCACCGCTGCCGCGCCGCCTGGTCGCCACGCCCGTCGCCGGGCCGCTGGCCGCGCTCGTGCTGGCCTGCCTGTTCTTCGGGGTCAACACCGACCAGTTCTTCACCGGCTCCAACTTCTCCCTGATCATCCAGCAGGTCATGGTGGTCGGCACGCTGGCCATCGGGCAGACCCTGATCATCCTGACCGCGGGCATCGACCTTGCGTGCGGCGCGATCATGGCGTTCGGCGGGATCGTGATGACCAAGCTGGCCGTGGACAGCGGCCTGCCGCCGCTGCTCGCCCTGGCCGCCGGGCTCACCGTCTGCGCGGGGTTCGGGCTGGTCAACGGGCTGCTGGTGACGCGGATCTCGCTGCCGCCGTTCATCGTGACGCTGGGCATGCTGAACGTGGTGTTCGCCCTGACGCACATCTACTCCAACGAGCAGACGGTGACCGAGCTGCCCGCGCTGCTGACGTTCCTGGGGCAGACGTTCCAGCTCGGCCAGACGAACGTCACCTATGGGTCGCTGCTGACGATCCTGCTGTTCCTGCTGTTCGCGTACCTGCTCGGCTCGACCGCGTGGGGCCGCCACGTGTACGCCCTGGGCAACAGCCCCGAGGTGGCCCGCCTGACCGGCATCAGGACCGGCCGGCTGACCGTCGGGGTCTACACGCTGGCCGGCCTCGTGTACGGCATCGCGGCCCTGCTCCTGGTCTCCCGCACCGGCGTCGGCGACCCGCAGGCCGGCCAGACCGACAACCTGGACAGCATCACCGCGGTCGTGCTGGGCGGCACCAGCCTGTTCGGCGGCCGGGGCCTGGTGCTGGGGACGCTCGTCGGGGCGCTCATCGTGGGGGTGTTCCGCAACGGCCTGCAGCTCATGGGCGTACCGTCGATCTATCAGACGCTCATCACCGGCATCCTGGTGATCCTCGCGGTCACCGTCGACCAGCTCTCCCGCAGGAGGACCCGATGAGCACACCGGTGCTCCAGGCCCGCGGCCTCGTCAAGAAGTACGGCCACGTCGTCGCGCTCGACGGCGCCGACTTCGACCTCATGCCCGGCGAGGTGCTCGCCGTCATCGGCGACAACGGCGCGGGCAAGACGAGTCTGATCAAGGCGCTGACCGGCGCGCTGCAGCCCGACGCGGGCGAGATCCGGCTCGACGGCGAGCCGGTGCGCTTCCGCGACCCCCTCGACGCGCGCCGGCACGGCATCGAGACCGTCTACCAGGACCTCGCGGTCGCGGCCTCGCTCGACATCGCGACGAACATGTTCCTGGGCCGGGAGATCCGCAAGCCGGGCCTGCTCGGCACGGTCTTCCGGATGCTGGACAAGAAGCGCATGCGCGAGGAGTCGGCCCGGCACATGGCCGAGCTCAAGATCGGGCTGCGCTCGCTCACCCAGCCGGTCGAGTCGCTGTCGGGCGGGCAGCGGCAGGGCGTGGCCGTGGCCAGGGCGGTGGCGTGGGCGACGCACGTCGTGGTCATGGACGAGCCCACGGCGGCGCTCGGCGTCAAGGAGTCCGGCCAGGTGCTCGACCTGATCAGGCAGGTCCGCGACCGGGGCACGCCGGTGGTGCTGATCAGCCACAACATGCCGCACGTGTTCGAGCTCGCCGACCGCATCCACGTCCAGCGCCTGGGCCGCAGGGTCGCCGAGATCAGCCCGCGCGACCACAGCATGGCCGAGGTGGTGGCCATCATGACCGGCGCGCTCCAGATGTCGGAGGGCAAGTCGGTCGTCGCGGACAAGGACGCGGCGGAGGCGATCGGGCTGTCCTGATGACGGGCCACTAGCATGAGCGGAATGCGGCGTCCGACGATGACAGATGTGGCCCGTGAGGTCGGAGTCACCGCGAAGACCGTCTCCCGGGTGCTCAACGACGAGGGCCCGGTCGCCGTGGAGACGCGCGAGCGGGTCATGGCCGCGGTCCGCAAGCTGGGCTACCAGCCCAACCTCATGGCCCGCAACATGCGGGTCGGCGCGCGGGACGCCGCGATCGGCCTGGTCATCCCCGAGATGGGCAACCCGTTCTTCGGCACGCTCGCGGGCGGCGTCGAGAGCGCCGTGCGCGCCCGGGGGCTCACGCTCATCGTCGGCTCCTCCGACGAGACGGCCGACCTGGAACAGTCGCTCATCGCCACGTTCCTGGCCCGCCGGGTGAGCGCCCTCATGGTCGTCCCGGCCGCCGCCAGCGACCACCGGCACCTGCGCTCGGAGCGGGTGGCCGGGCTGCCGATCGTCTTCCTCGACCGCCCGTCCGTCGGCCTGACCGCCGACTGCGTGGTCAGCGCCAACCGGGAGGGCTCGCGGGCCGGCGTCGCCCACCTGATCGCCCACGGCCACCGCAGGATCGGCTTCGTCGGCGACCTGCCCGCCGCCCTCTACACCCGCCGCGAGCGCTTCCAGGGCTACCGCGACGCGCTCGACGGCGCCGGCCTGCCGTTCGACCGCGCGCTGGTGGAGACCGGGCACGACCTGGAGGCCGCGGCCGGCGCCACGCTGCGCCTGTTAGCCCTGCCCGATCCGCCGACGGCGCTGTTCACCGGCAACAACTTCGCCTCCATGGGGGCGGTGGTGGCGCTGTCGCGGGCGGGGCGCAGGGACGTGGCGCTGGTCGGGTTCGACGACCTGCCGCTGGCCGAGGTGCTCGATCCGCCGCTGACGGTGGTGGCCCAGGACCCGGCGGCGGTCGGGGCCGCGGCGGCGGAGCTGGTGCTGTCGCGGCTGGACGGCGACCGGTCGAAGGCCCGCCGGGCCACCGTGCCGACCCGGCTGATCGTGCGCGGCTCCGGCGAGCTGCCCCCGTGAAGGTGGGGCCGCCCGCTCCGGACGGCCCCCGATGGTCAGCGCTTGACCGTGAACTGCCCGGTCAGCGGCCCGAGCACGACGGTGTAGATGCCCGCCTCGCTCCGCCGCAGGCCGAACGAGACCCGCGTGCTCCGGCCGGGCGCCAGCGTCAGGCTGCGCCGCTGGTCCTCCTCGCCGTTCACGCGCAGCACGGCCTCGTACGAGCCCGCGAGCTCGCCCACGTTCTTCACCACGGCCCGGACCTCCACGCGCCCCGACCGGGACACGGCCGGCGAGACCTCCAGGCCGCCCACCGCGAACAGCGCCTCCGGCCCGGCCACCAGGTCGTGCACGAACACGTCGGACCGCTTGTTGGTGTCGCCCTCGACCAGGTTGGCCGAGGTGCTCTCGAAGGCCACGTACCGCCCGTCGTCGCTGATCGACGGCAGGTCGGCCCGGCCGTCGCCCTCCTCGCCCCGGGGACCGGCGGAGATCCGCGTGGTGGTGCCGGCCGCCACGTCGCGCAGGAAGATGTCGCTGCGGTTGTTGGCGTCGCCGCTGACCAGCTCGCCCGAGTCGCTGTAGAAGACGACCTTGCCGCCGTCGGCGGAGAGCGAGGGGGCGAAGGTCAGCGCGTTGGAGGGCTTGCCGTCCAGGGTCGCCGACACCATCCGGGACCTGCCGGTGGTCAGGTCGTGCACGTAGATCTCGCCGAGCCCCACGCCGTTGGCGAAGGCCAGCGCGGTCCCGCCGGCGCTGATCACCGGCGCGGAGGTGTCGGTGTCCGGGTACGGCCCCGTCACCCGCTTCAGCGTCCCGCTCTGCCGGTCGAGCACGAAGGAGTCGATCACCCCGTTGTCGTCGCCGGGCACCAGGTCCGCGGCGTCGCTCTGGAAGGCCACGTACCGGCCGTCGGCGCTGATCGTCGCCTCGCGCGCGTTCCCGTTCACCTGCGAGCCGTCCTGGGCGACGGAGATCCGCTCCGTCCTGCCGGTCTGGCGGTCGCGCAGGAACACGTCGTTGCGCTCGTTCGTGTCGCCCGGCACCAGGTTGGCCGCGCCGCTGTCGAAGACCGCGAAGCGGCCGTCCGCGCTGAGCCTGGGCGCGCCCGAGATCCCGTCCCCGGGCGTGCCCTCGGACGACACCGAGACCATCTCGGTCGTCCCCGTCCGCCGGTCGCGCACGAAGGAGTCGGTCATGCCGTTGCCGTCACCCGGTACGAGGTTGGCCGCCCCGCTGTTGAAGCCGACGAACCGCCCGTCCCTGCTGACCGTGGGAGACAGGGAGAACGCGTCGGCCAGCCCGCCGCCGGTCGGCACCGAGACCCGCTCGGTCACCCGGGTACGCAGGTCGGTGGCGAAGATGTCCAGCTCGCCGTTGGTGTCCTGGTCGTCGGCGAGGTTGGAGGCGAAACTGGCGAACACCACCACGCTCCCGTCGCCGCTCAGCTCCGGCCACCACGCGTCGTGGTTGCCCTGCCGCCCGTCCGAGCCGAGGGACACCCGGTCGGTCCGCGGTCGCCGCGGCAGCGTGACGTCGGCGGTCGCGGGGCGGCGGCCCACGGTGACGGTCACCGGGTCCGACCTCGACACGCCGGGGGCGTGCGCGGAGATCTGGTATTCGCCGGCGGGCACGTCCTTGATCGTGTACCGTCCGCTCGCGTCGGTCGTGCCCGCCAGCTCGTCGGGCACGCCGAGCACCGTGACCGTGGCGCCGGGCACGGTGGAGCCGGTCGGCTCGTAGGCCACCCGGCCCGAGATCGTGCTCCAGCGGGTCCGCTCCAGCTCCAGGCGCACGTCGGAGAGCCGGTCCGCCTTGACGCGGAAGGTCTCGGACCCCGTCTCGTACCCGAACCTGGACAGCGTCAGCTCGTGCTCGCCCGGCGCGAGCCGCAGCTCGAAGCGCCCGTCGGCGCCGCTCTCGGTGCCGCGCCCGTCCGCCCTGACGACCCGCACGCCGGCCAGCGGCCGGCGGCTGCGCCCGTCGATGACGGTGCCGCGTACGCCGCTCTTGAGCGCCGCCTCGGCGACGGCGGCGTAGGCGTCGATGCGGCCCTGGCCGACGCGGGCGTTCGGGCGCGGGCCGTAGCGGTCGTCGGAGACCGACGTGCCGGCCAGGATCTCCTCGGCCGCGTCCACGGTCAGGTCCGGGCGGGCCTCCAGCATGAGCGCGACCGTGCCGGACACGTGCGGAGTGGCCATCGAGGTGCCGTTCAGCGCGGCGTACTGGCCGCCGGGCATGGCCGACACCACGTCCACGCCGGGGGCGGAGACGTCCGGCACGACGTACGAGTCCGGCCACTCCGGCGGTGCGGCGAACCAGTCGGTGTGCTTGACCACGCCGCCGCAGGAGAAGTCCGGCACCTCGTCGTTGACGTCGGTCGCGCCCACGGCCACGGCCTCGTACACGTTGCCCGGGCTGCCCGACTGGCCCTCGGCGCAGTCGTTGCCGATGGCGAAGGAGGGGAACGCGCCGGCGCGGTGGATGTTCCTGGCCGGCTCGATCAGCTCGTCGGCGTAGCCCTCCGCGCCCAGCGACATGCTGACCACGTCGGCGGGCTTGCCCGCCGGCCTGCCGTCGGCCGCGTAGGGCGCCAGCGCCCACTGCATGCCCGCGATCACCTGCGCGAGCGTGCCGGAGCCGCCCGGGATGACCAGCCCGGCCATCAGCTCGGCGCCGGGCGCGACCCCGATCTGCGTGCCGGACGCGTCGCCGCCGGCGATCGTGCCCGCCACGTGCGTGCCGTGGTAGCTGCTGTCGTGCGGCTCGGTCGGCACCGGCTTGCCGTCGGGGCCGAACTCGATCCAGCCGCCCGGGTGCTTCGGGTCCGCGGCGTCGGCGGTGACCAGCTTGCCCTTGAGGTCGGGGTGGGTGGCGTCGATGCCCGTGTCGAGCACGGCCACGCGCACCCCCTTGCCGGTCAGGCCGCGCTCGCCGCGCACCCGGTCGGCGCCGATCTTGGCGATGCCCCAGGTGGCGGCCGTCGCGGCGGTGGCCCTGGGGGTGGCGCCCCTGCCGGGCTCGGGGGCGGTCAGGGTGAAGTTGGGGATGATCCGGTCGACCAGGTCGAGCTCGGCCAGGGCGGCCAGGGTGGCGGGCGTGGCGCGTACCAGGACCATGTTCTTCAGCCAGAACGTGTTGACCACCTGGTCGCCGCGCGACTGGACGAACTGGACGATCGGCTCCTGCACGGGCGCGGCGCTCGCCTTCAGGGCGGCGCGCGCCTCAGCGGCTGATTCCGGCGCGGGCGGGTCCTGCACGGTGCGCAGCACGACGGCCGCCTCCAGGCGGCCGCGGGCGCTCTTCATCTGTTCGGCGAGCTTGGCGTCGATCTTCGGCTGGGGCGCGGGCTCGGCGGTGACGGGTTCCGCCGCCGTGGCCGGGCTCGCGAGCATCCCGAAAGCCCCGAACGTCCCGGAAGTCAGTAATACGGCTGGTAAGACGGCCGCGAGCAGGCGTCGCCCAGGGGAACGGCGGGGGGACAGCGGCATGACGCTCCTTCGTTCACGTGGCCACAGGGGCCGATGGTGCTCAAGAACGCTGACATCATCCGCTGTTTCCTGACAAGATCCGTTAGTGACGAGTTTCTGTCATGTGACGTGAATCCGACACCCGGAGGTGGGCTTGTTCGAGGCGATCGGGCTCGGCCGTCAGGACGAGGAGGTCTACCACGCGCTCGTCCGGCGCACCCAGGCGACGGTCGCGGAGATCGTCGCCGACTGCCACCTCCCGGCCCCGGCCGCGCGGCGCACCCTGCAGTCCCTGGTCGACCTGGGGCTGGCCACCCGCTCGACCGGCCGCCCCACCCGCTACGTCGCCGTCTCGCCGGACAGCAGCCTGGAGGCCATCCTGCGCGAGCGCGAGCGGGAGCTGGACGGCGTCCGCGCGCACATCCGCGCGCTCATGGACGTCTACCGGGCCAACACCCGCTTCGCCCACCCCGGGGAGCTGATCGAGGTGGTCTCGGGCCGCGACGAGGTGAACCACCGGTGGGTGCAGATGCAGCACGACACGCGGGCCCAGATCCGCGGCTTCGACCGGCCGCCGTACGCCGCGCCGCAGGAGCACACGGAGTCGAACCCGATCGAGCTCAACCTGCTCCGGCGCGGGGTGAGATACCGCGTCATCTACGACACCAGCGTGCTGGAGCTGCCCGGCTGGCTGGAGGACGTCACGGCCGGGATGCAGCACGGGGAGCAGGCCAGGATCGCCGCCGTGCCGATGAAGCTGGCGATCTCGGACGACCGGCTGGCGATCATCCCGCTGCTGCGGGCCGGCGACGACGTGGTCGCGGCCTCGTACCTGATCCACCCGTCGCCGCTGCTGGACGCGCTGGTGGCGCTGTTCGAGGCGCTGTGGGAGCGCAGCGTGCCGGTGCGGCTGACGGCGCCCGGCGGTGAGCTGTCGCAGGACGAGGAGCGGCTGCTGACGCTGCTGGCGTCGGGGGCGACGGACAAGGCGGCCAGCCGCGCGCTGGGCTGGAGCGAGCGGACGGTGCAACGGCACATCACGAAGCTCATGCGGCGGCTGGGCGCGCAGACCCGCTTCCAGGTCGCCATGGAGGCGACCCGGCGCGGCTGGATCTGATCGGCCGGGGCGAGCCGGCCCGGCCGCAGCTGATCGGCTGGGGCGAGCCGGCGCGGGCGGACCCGATCAGGCGCACTGGTAGCCGGAGGGCAGCTGGGTGTTGCCGTTCGGGCGGCCGGCCTGGAAGCCGAACGTGGTGCTCTGGCCGGGGGCGAGCGTGCCGTTGTGGCCGGCGCTCCTGGCCGTGACGGTCTGGCCCGCGGTGGTCAGCGTGGCGTTCCAGGAGCCGGTGACGGTGTGGCCGGCGGGCAGCGTGAACGTCACCGTCCAGCCGGTCACCTGGGAGGTGCCGGTGTTGGCGACGGTGACCGGCTGGATCACGTACCCGTTGCCCCACTGCGTCTGGGTGGCCGCCGTCGCCGTGCAGCCGCCCGTCGTGCCGCCGCCGCCGGTGGTGGTGACCGTGACCGTGCTGGACACGGGGGAGAGGTTGCCCGCCGCGTCGCGGGCGCGGGCCTGGTAGCGGTAGGCGGTGCCCGCGCTCAGGCCCGTGTCTGTGTACGAGGTGGTCGCGGACGTGCCCACCTGGGCGAAGGCGCCGCCGGACGTGCCGGGTGCGCGCAGCACGTCGTAGCCCGTCACGCCCACGTCGTCGGTCGAGGCGGTCCAGGTCAGGGTGGTGGAGGTGGCGGTCGTCCCCGAGGCGGCCAGGCCGGCGGGGGCGGTCGGCGGGGAGGTGTCGCCGCCGGTCGTGGCCGGCGGGACGCGGACGATCCGGTCGTCCTGGGCCACCGGGGTGCCGCGGCCGTCCCGGTTGCTGGTGCCCACCCAGAGCCAGCCGTCCGGCCCGAGCGCCACCGAGCGCAGCCGGCCGTAGGTGGACTGGAGCTCGGCCACCGGCGTGCCCGGCGTGCCGGTGGCGCTCAGCGGCACGGCCCAGAGCCGCTGGCCGCGCAGCGCCGCCGCGAAGAGCGTGTTGTTGGCGTACGCCAGCCCGCTCGGCGACGCCTGGGCCGTGGTCCAGGTGACGATCGGGTCGCGGAAGGAGGCGTTGCCGCAGGTGCCCTCGCAGGTGGGCCAGCCGTAGTTGCCGCCGGCGACGATCTGGTTGACCTCGTCCCAGGTGTTCTGGCCGAACTCGGTGGCGTACATCCGGCCCTGCCCGTCCCAGGCCAGGCCCTGGACGTTGCGGTGGCCGTAGCTCCAGACACGGGAGTTCGGGAACGGGTTGCCGGTCGGCACGCCGCCCGTGGGCGTCATGCGGAGGATCTTGCCGGCCGGGCTGTTGAGGTTCTGGGCGTTGGCGGTGGTGCCGGCGTCGCCGGTGGCCACGTACAGCAGGCCGTCCGGGCCGAAGGCGATGCGGCCGCCGTCGTGGATCGTCGCGCTCGGGACGCCGGAGAAGATCACCGTCTGTGTCTGTGGTGCGCTCAACTGCAGCCTGACCAGGCGGTTGTCGCCACTCGTGCTGGTGAAGTAGGCGTACACCCAGCCGTCCTGCGCGTACGTCGGCGACACGGCGATGCCCAGCAGGCCGCTCTCACCCGAGGCGCTCACCCCGCTGATCGTGGCCACCTGGACCGGCGCCTGGCCGGGGCGAACCTGGACGATGCGCCCCGAGTTCCGCTCGGAGACCAGCGCGCTGCCGTCCGGCAGGAACGCCATCGCCCACGGAACCTGCAGTCCCGTGACCGACACTTCCGCCCGGGAGAAGTCGAAACCTCCCACCACCTGGGCTCGGGCCTGCGGGACGTTGATCCCCAGGGCCAGCAGGGTCAGGACTAGTGCCTGGATGACCCGGGCACGGATGACACGGGCGCGCATGACGGACTCCTTGACTGGATCACCGGATGCGGATGTCAGCACCGTAGGCCTCGTGACGTTCGATCACAACCAGCGTGACCGGCGTGATTCGGCTATCTGCGGCTATGGCCACCCGGCGGTGAAACTTTCCACGAAACAGCGAGCTGACCAAGGCGCGGCGGTCGCGGGCCGCCGCGCCGTGGGCGGTGGTGCGGGGGCCGGGCGGTCAGCCCGCGCTGCAGGAGACCGAAGGCCAGGTGTAGTTGCCGTTGTGCTGGATCGTCACACCCCAGTTGTTGCCGCTGCCGTTGGGTCTGGCGGTCAGCACCTGGGCGCTGGGATAGCTGGCGCTGATGTTCCAGGTGGACAGGACCTTCGCCGGGGACGGCACGTTCATCGTCACGGTCCAGTTGCTCGAACCGCTGACCGCGACGTTGAGGTTGTACCGGTCGCTCCACTGCTGGCCCGCGGACAGCGTGGCGGTGCAACCGCCGCCGCCCCCGCCGCCTCCGCCCCCGCCACCGCCGCCGGAGGAGCCGCCCACCGTGATGTTGGAGTTGCCGCTGCTCTGGTAACCCTCGGTGGCGAGGATCATGTAGTCGTGGGTGCCCAGGCTCATGCCATTACGGGCCCACGCGTCGAAGTGGTTGCCGGACGTGATGGTCCCGCCGGTCTTCTTCGACTGCCGGACGCTCCAGTACTGGTTGAACGTCCTGGTGCCCTCGATGGAGGGGGCGTTGTAGCGCGTCGTCTGGTAGATGTCGTACGTGCCGCCGTCACTGGTGACCGTGCCCTTGTACGTTCCCGTGGGCCGGTAGGTGCCCCAGTTGTCGACGATGTAGTACTCCACGAGCGGGTTCCTCGTCCACCCGTAGAGCGTCAGGTAGGCGTTGCCGGACGGGTTGAAGCTGCCCGAATAGCTCACGGTCCGGCGCCCGCCGGGGTTCCAGCCCTTGCCGGCGACGAAGTTCCCGGTGTTGCGCCAGGTGGTGCTGTAGTTGCCGCCGGCCGCCAGGTTCATGGAGACCGTGCCGGAGCTGTCGGTCCAGAACGAATAGAAGTAGCCGTTGTCGGTGCCGGTCTGGTTCGTGGTCACGGTCGTGTCGGCGTTGGCGGTGCCGTGCAGCATCGTCGCGGACAGGACCAGCGCCAGGGCGCAGGCGCCGCCGAAGATCCGTCTGATGCGGCCGCGTCTGCGGCGCCTCGGGTGGGCGGGGGCGTCGTTCATGAGCGGGCTCCCTTCGCCGAAAGTATCGGTATGTTGGCGAAAGTATCGGGCCGCCTCACGGTGCTGTCAACGATCAGTGAAACCGGTGCGAGCATGGAAAAGGCATCGGCCCTGCTCGCTGGGGCGAACGGGCCGATGAAAGTTTCGTATGTGTCCCGAAAAACCCCGGATCGGGGTGGGGTTCAGCGCAGGCCCGCGAACAGGTCCTCCTCGTGGCCGTGCACGGCCACCTTGCTCAGCACCCGCTCGAACGCCTCGTGCGAGAACGCCTGCTGCTGCGCCTCCTCCGGCATGCGCAGCAGGAAGATGTTCTCCCCCTGGCTCTCGTGGGCCTGCAGGGCCTTGAGCTTGCGCTCGACGTAGGGGGTGACGTCGACGATGCTGGTCACCCGCTCGTCGGGGGTGCCGAAGTCGTCGGAGGGCTCGAAGTCGCCGAGCTCGACGCCGTGCTCGCGCATCAGCTCGAACATGCGCTTGATGGCGGCCCTGGGGATGGCCGTGTAGTAGAGCTTGTCGGGAATGCCGCTCCGCTCGGTGGCGGCCACGGTGATGCGGTGGGTCTGCACGTGGTCGGGGTGGCCGTAGCCGCCGCCGCCCGTCTCGTCGTAGGTCACCACGACCTGCGGGCGGTAGTGCTCCATGAGCGCGGCGAGCCGGGCGGCGGCCGTCTCGACCGGGATGTTGGTGAACGCGTCGGCGTGGGCGTTGGCGTCCCAGCCCTCCATGCCGGAGTCGCGGTAGCCGAGCAGCTCCAGATGGTCGATGCCCAGGTGGGCCACCGACTCGCGCAGCTCCGCCAGCCGCCGCCGGGCCACGGCCGCGTCGTCGTGACCGGGCTCGCCCGGCTTGACACCGCCCTCGTCGTCGCCCTGCTCGCCGTTGGTGCAGGTGACCAGGACCGTGCGGATGCCCTCCTCGGTGTAGCGGGCGAGGATGCCGCCGGTGCTCAGGCATTCGTCGTCGGGGTGGGCGTGCACGACCATCAGGGTGAGTTGCCGATCCATGGGTGGCAACACTACTCGCCGGCTCCGACAGTCCCGGAGACGTCCTGCCCGGACCGGCGGTCCCGCTCGTATCCGCCGGACCCGCCGGACCCGCCGGACCCATCTGACCCGTCCGGCTCGCCGCGGGCGAGCTCGTCCGCCCGCCGCCGCGCGAGCGCCGCCGCCGCGCCGTCGCCCAGCGCGTCGGCCAGGGACGCCTGCTTGAGCCAGTTGTACGGGCTGCACGGCCGCACGCTGATCCGCTCGCTCACCAGCGTCCTGGCCAGCTCCCGCCGCCCCGCCCGCAGGGCCGCCTCCAGCAGCGTGCGCTGCACGGCGTCGCGCTGCGCGTGGCTGCCGCCGAACTCGTTGACCCGGTGCCTGATGGGATGGAGCAGGTCCACCACGCACCCGTAGTCGCCGCGCCCGAAGGCCACGATCGCCCGGCACACCGGCAGCCCCACCCGGAGCGTCATGTCGTGGTTGGTCACCCCGGGCCGCGGCGCCGCCACGTACGCCTCCCGCCCCGCGATCAGCTTCTCCGCCTCCCCGATCCGCCCGGCCCCCACGTACGACATCACCGCGTGCATGTCGTTGAACGCGTAGAACGGCTCCGCCACGCGCGGCGGCCACGCCTCGGCCAGCGCCCGCCAGCGTCCGGACTGGTCGGAGCCCTCCAGATGGAGCCGCCACAGCAGCGCCGCGGCGTCGAGCAGCTCCATGCTCGACTGCCCGTCCGCCAGCACCGCGTCGTAGATCGCCAGCACCCGCCCCACGTCGCCGCTCTCCAGCGCGTACAGGCAGTAGTGCCACCAGCTGTGGACGTTGAAGAACGTCCCGGTGGACCAGTCGGGCACCCGCGCGTCGAGGTAGCGCAGCCCCTGGCCGAAGCGCCCCTGCATCTCGTACGTGTGCACCACCGCGTGGATGCCCCACACGTCGCGCGGGTTCAGCTCCACCGCCCGCAGCCCGACCTCCTCGGACCGGTCGTAGTGCCCGGCCTCCTCCAGGCCGAAGGCGAACATGCCGAGCATGTGCCCGAAGTGCGGGTCGTCCTCCCGCCAGGAGGTCAGCGCGCCGCCGATCCGGTCGCGCAGCATGCGCGCGTCGCCGGTGAAGAAGTCGATCTGGTGCCCGGCGGCCAGCGCCAGGGCGTCGCGCGGATGCTCCACCGCGATCTCGCCGAGCAGCGCCCCGCAGGTCAGGAAGTCGCCGTCGAGCAGGGCGCCCACGGCGGCCAGGTGCGCGCGCTCGCGGGGGAGCAGCGCGGTCTCGTCGATCCTGCGCCGGAAGGCCCCGAACCGCGCCCGCGCCGTGCGCGCGTCCTCGACCTCGGTGGTCAGCAGCCCCAGGTAGGCCGCCAGCACGTTGCCCATCGCGAAGTCGGGCGACTCGGCCAGCGCGGCGTTGGCCTCGGCGTCCACCTCGGCCCGGAAGTGCAGCAACTCGTCGATGGCCCGGTCGTAGTGCCGGACGGCCCCGGCGCTCGCCCCCGTCATCGCCAGGCCGTGCTGATCGTGGCTCACCGGTCCAATGTAACCAGCGAACCGGGCCCCGGCACCTGGCCGCCGAGGCGTAGAGCGCCGATTCCAGGGCACTCGGGATTCTTCCGGCAACCTCTTGGAGGAACGGTGAACACTGCGGAACAGGCGGGCCACGAGGCGAAGGACGCGACGCGGCGGGCGGCCGCCAGCCGGCCGATGACCGTGCTGACCCGGGTGGGCCTGGCCTGCCGCGGGGTGCTGTACGCGCTGATCGGCGTGGTGGCCCTGCAGATCGCCGCCGGCGACGGGTCGAAGGAGGCCGACAAGGCGGGTGCCATCTCCACGCTCGCCGCGCTGCCCTTCGGTGCCGTGCTGTTATGGATCATGACGGCCGGGTTCGCCGCGCTGGCGTTGTGGCAGGCGTCGGAGGCCGTGTTCGGCCACGACAAGGCCCTCGAAAGGGGCGAGTCGGTCGCGCGGGTGGTGGTCTACGTCCTGGTCTTCTTCACCCTGATCAGCGTGCTGACCACGAGCAAGGCCACCTCGGACGACCAGAAGTCGCAGGACCTGACGGCCAAGCTGCTCGCCCTGCCGGCCGGGCCGTTCATCGTCGGCGCGATCGGGCTCGGCTTCGTCGTGCTCGGCGCGTACTGGGTGCGCAGGGGCGTCACGAAGGGCTTCAGGGAGGAGCTCGACCGCGGGCGCATGTCCCCCCGGGCCCGCTCCGTGATGGACCGGCTCGGGCTCGGCGGGTACGTCGCCCGGGGAGCGATCGCCGCGCTGGCCGGGATTTTCGTCGTCCAGGCGGCGATCACCTACGATGCGGACAAGGCGGGCGGCATCGACGCGACGCTCAGGCAGTTCGCCGACACGCCCGCCGGGGCCTGGCTGCTGGTGGTGGTGGCGCTGGGGGTGCTGCTGTTCGCCGGTTACTGCTTCGGCGAGTCCCGCTGGCGCCGGACCTCGTAGCGTCAGGCCGAGCGCTTGGCCACCACGGCCCGGCCCATGGCCGGGTCGTCGCAGAACGCGCCGTCGACGCCCAGCTCGACCAGCCTGGACAGCCAGCCCATCACGTTCCCGGTCGCCCGCTGGTAGACGGGGCTGGCCGGGTTGCCCAGCCGGTAGTCGGCGGGGAGCTGGGAGTTCTCGTTGCGTACCGTCCAGACGTGCACGTCGAGCCGCCTGCGGTGGGCGTCCGCGACGAGCGTGGTGGGCTCCAGCGTCCGGCCCGTGGCGGCGTCCACCGGCACGACGCGCCGGGTGTCCACGCCGATCCCGCTCGCGTAGGAGGCGACCTCGCGCAGCCCGTCCGGCTTCACCATGTCGTCGTACGTGCGCGTGCTGCCGGCGGCGACCCAGTCGTAGGGGGCGCCGCCGAACGTGATGAGCTGGATCAGCGGCAGCCGCGTCCTGCCGCGCAGGTCACGCAGGTTCGCCGTCTCGAAGGACTGGATGTACGCCTTGCGCACGTGGTAGCGGTTCAGCACGTCGAGCAGCGGCTCCTCCAGCGACAGGCCGGCGGAGTCGAAGTAGGTGGGGTGCTTGGTCTCGGGGTAGACGCCGACGCCGTGCTTGAGCGCGAGCTGCACGACCTCCTCGAACGTCGGGATCTCCGCCAGCCCGTCGAACGCGCTGTTGTCCGGCCGCAGATCGGGGACGCGCTCCTTGGCGCGCAGCGTCTTCAGCTCGGCCAGCGTGAAGTCCTCGGTGAACCAGCCGGTGACCGGCCGGCCGTCCACGGTCTTGGTGGTGCGCCGGTCGGCGAACTCCGGGTGCGCGGCCACGTCGGTGGTGCCGGAGATCTCGTTCTCGTGCCTGGCCACCAGCACGTGGTCCTTGGTGGAGACGAGGTCGGGCTCGATGTAGTCGGCGCCCATCGCGATGGCGGCCTCGTACGACAGGAGGGTGTGCTCCGGCCGGTGGGCGCTGGCGCCCCGGTGGGCGATCACGATCGGGGCCTGGCCACGGCGCTCGGCCGTGGCGGGAGGGGTCTGGGTCAGCACGACGGCGACCGTACCGCCGGCAAGGGCGGCGGACAGCACGCTCGCGAGTAACCTGCGCATCGTCATGCGCGCACGGTAGACCTCGGAGGTGGACCGCGAGTTACGGGTGGGCACACAGTGGTGGACGTGCGCGTACGTCCCTTTCCGGCGTCCTTGTCCGGCGTCCTGTTCCGGCGCCTTCACCTGGCCGGTCCCGCGATCATCGGGGCGACGTCCACCTTGGTCTTCAGGAACCCCAGGCGCAGCATGAGGTCGGGCACGCGCTGCAGGCGGGTGGCGTCCATGGAGGTCGGGTACGTCCCGAGCGAGATCTCCGCCGCCGTCCTGGCATCGATCCTCGTGTACATCGGGATGACCTTCCGCACCTCCTCCCGGTCGGCCGCCGCCTCGGCCTGCGCCCTGCCGAGCGCCCGCTGGAAGGCGGCCACCGCGTTCGGGCTGTCCTGGGTGAAGGCCCGGGTGGTGGTCCACCCGGCCACCGGGAAGTCCTTCATGTCGCCGGCCATCGTGTCGAGGACCGTCCTGGCGCCGTCCTGCCGCTGGGCGTAGGTGAGGTACGGCTCGGTCATCCAGGCGGCATCGGCCCGCCCGGCCGCGATCGCCGCGGCCATCTCGGGGAACGGGATCTCCACCAACTCGACCGCCTCCCGCGGCAGGCCGTGGTCGGTCAGGGTGTGGACGAGTGCGAGGCCGCCGATGTCGTCGACGGCGTTGACCGCCACGGTCGTGCCCTTGAGGTCGGCGGGCGTGTCCATCGGAGAATCGCCTTTGACCACGATGTTGAAACCGTTCGCACCGGCCTGGTAGCAGTCGGCGATGAACGCGTAGTCGCCGGCGCCCTTCTCGGCGGCGGTGAAGACGGTCATGTAGTTGCCCAGGATGACGTCGAGCCCGCCGCCGGCCAGCTCGGTCAGCCCGCCCGCCGTGCCGTGCGCCATGACCTCCGGGGTGACGGTCAGGCCCTCGGCCTTGAAGTAGCCCTTCTCTATGGCGATGTACAGGGGTGCGACGTCGTGGACCGGCAGCACGCCGACGCGCAGCTGGGCCTGCTCCGGCGCGCCCGCCCGGCGCCCCTCCGAGCCCCCGCCGCCGCAGCCCGTCAGGGTCAGGGCGGCGGCGGCGGTGACGATGCCGATGATCCGGCCGGCGTGCCTCACGGCAACTCCTCGGGTCGTCCATGAACGGTGGCCGGGGCAAGGCTAGCGGTGGAGATCGGCGGTGCGGAACGCAAGAGCCGGTGCGCGATCCAGAAGACGGTGCGGGGGTCAGAAGTCGGTGGCGATGATGTGCTCGATGTTGCGCTCGGCGAGGGCCGTGATGGTGACGAACGGGTTGACCGTCGTGTTGCCGGGGATCAGCGCGCCGTCGATGACGTACAGGCCCGGGTAGGCGGCCAGGCGGCCGTAGTTGTCGGTGGCCCGGTTCAGCACGGCGCCGCCCAGCGGGTGGTATGTCAGGTGGTCGCCCCAGATCTTGTAGATGCCGAAGAGGTCCGTCCGGTAGATCGTCCCCTCCTTCGCGTTGATCTTGTCGAAGATCGTTTTGGCCATGTCGATCGAGGGCTGCTTCCAGGCGGTCTGCCAGTTCAGCTCCACCCGGCCCGCGGCCGCGTTCCAGGAGAACTGCGCGCGGTGCGGGTTGTTCGTGATGGACAGGTAGAACGAGGCGAAGGTCTCGATGCCGGTGGGCAGCGGCGCGACCTCGGCGAACGCGCCACCGGCGGCCCAGTTGTCGATGCCGCAGCACGGGATGGCCGACTGCAGGCTGCCGGTCGGGTCCCACAGGTGGTTGGCGCGGCCGCACATGACGTTGCCGTTGTCGCCCCAGCCCTTGCCGACCTCGCCGTTCAGGGCGGGCAGCGCGCCGGTGGCCTTCAGCTTGACCAGGAGCTTGCTGGTGCCGACGCTGCCCGCGGCGAAGAACACCCGGTCGGCGGTGACGGTCTTGGTCGCGGTGACGTCGCCGTTGGTGGCGAGCTGCTCGATGGTCACCGTGTAGCCGCCGCCCGACGCGGGGGTGACCGAGGTGACCCGGTGCAGGGGCGAGACCGTGACCCGGCCGGTGGCCTTCGCCTGCGCCAGGTACGTCTTCTGCAGCGACTTCTTGCCGTGGTTGTTGCCGTAGAGGATCTCGCCGGCCAGCGCCGACTTGGTGACGGTGCCGGCCGCCTCGGCCTTCATGTAGTCCCAGTCGTACACGTCGGGGACGAACACGAACGGGAAGCCGGAGCGCTGGGCGTGCTTGCGGCCGACCCGGGCGTACTGGTAGCAGGCCGTCGTGTCGAACCAGGCCGGGTCGATCGTGCCGACCCCGAGCGCGGCGTTGGCGCGCGGGTAGTAGACGGAGTACATCTCGTCGGCGTTCACCGAGGGCAGGACGGCGGCGAAGTTCTCGCGCTTCGGGGTGACCGCCATGCCGCCGTTGACCAGCGAGCCGCCGCCGACGCCGCGGCCCTGGTAGACGGTGATCCCGCCGAACTCCTCCGCGTCCAGGACGCCGGTGTGGCGGGGGATGTCCCGGTCGATCGGGAAGCCGAGGAAGTAGTTGAGCGGTGCCTTGGTCCTCGTACGCAGCCAGTAGGAGCGGTAGTCGGGCTCGCGCGTGTTGCAGAAGATCTTGCCGTCCGAGCCGGGGGTGTCCCAGGCCATGCCCATCTCCACCAGGTGGACGTTCACGCCCGCCTGGGCCAGGCGCAGGGCGGCGACCGAGCCGCCGTACCCGGTGCCGATCACCAGGACGGGGACGTGCGCCCCGGAGGGGATCGCGCGGGCCGCCGGGGCGTGCACGCCCAGAGCGGCGGTCCCGAGGAGGGTGCCGGTTCCGGCGATGAAGCCGCGGCGGGTGAGGCTGCTCATGGGGCGGGCGGCTGAGCGGGGGAGGTCGTTCATCGGGCGGGCCTCGCTTCCGGCTTGCGGGCGGGGGAGGAGCCACTGGGCAGCCGGCACACGGTGTCCAGGCCCAGGACGTGATTGAGCCGGCCGAAGGCCAGCCACGAGCCGATGCACATGCTCAGCTCCACGATCTCGAGCTGGCTGTAGCGGGCGGTCATCCGGCCCCAGAACTCCTCGTCGAGGCCGTGGTGGTCCAGGGCGTACCGCTCGGCGTACTCGGCGGCCAGCCGGGTGCGCTCGTCAAAGGCATCGGTCGTACGCCACTGGGACACCGACTCGGCGAAGTCGTCCTCGACCTTCTGCCCGTCCCGTTCCGTCCGCCAGTCCAGGCAGAAGGCGCAGCCGTTGATCTGCGCGGTCCGCAGCCGGGCGGCCTCGAACTCGCGCAGCCCGAGCGTCGTGTGGGCGTACACCGACAGGGAGAAGTGGGCGGCGGCGGGGCCGATGCCGGGGACCATCTCGCCCCACACGTACTCGATCGCGTCCTTGCCCTCCGGGATGTCGATCCTCAAGGCCGTCTCCTTCCGAGCCTGCCGGCGATGGGGCGCAGCGGTACGTCGAGCGCGTCGTAGAGTCCCGGTTCGGCGGCCACGAGCCAGTCGATGGCGCCCACCAGGCGGCCCACGGCGGTCGCGTTGCCGCCGGCGGACCGGTTGCCGTCCTCGTCGGCGGCCTCGACCGTGACCTCGATCCGTGGCCGGCCCTCGATGATGACCCGGTGGGCCCCCACGCCGTCCGGGGCGAGCGGCCAGTCGGGGGCGCAGGACGGGTGGATGCGGGTGACGTGCTCGATCACGATGCGCGGCTCGCCCCCGACGATGCCCTGCACCTCGAACCGCACCGCGCCCTGCGTGCCGGCCAGGAACTCGCCCATCGACGCGGTGGTGACCGTGGCGTCGAGCGGGCGCCGCTCCACGGCCTCGCGGACCTCGTCGAGCTCGGCGCCGAGGGCCCGGGCCATCAGGCGCACCTGGCCGCCCCACACCATGGACGGCACCGTCGGCGCGATCATCGGCGGCTCGTAGTCCATCGGCTGGCCCATGCCGACCAGGTAGCGGACCGAGTCGGGCTGGTCGTAGGTGGAGTAGTCGAAGATCTCCTGGCAGCGTACGGCGTCCACGGTGGTGGCCAGCCCGCTGACCAGCAGGGGCAGCACGTCGTTGGCCCAGCCGGGATCGACGCCGGAGACGAACAGCGAGCCGCGGCCCTCCGCGATCGCGGCCAGCACCGGCTGACGCAGCTCGGGCGGGGCGCCGCGCTGGTCGTAGAGGGCGTACAGGGAGGGCGTGACGACCACGGCGCCCGCCCGCACGGCCCGGACGATGTCGGCCAGGGCCTCGTCGGGGCGGATGTCGCCGGAGGCCGCGTACACGACGGCGCCGGGGGCGGTGGCCAGGACCGCCTCGACGTCCGCGCTCGCCGCGACCCCGAGGCGGTGGCCGAGCCCGCCGAGCTCTCCCGCGTCGCGGCCGACCTTGGCGGGGTCGTGGACGAGCACGGCGGTCAGTTTCAGTGCCGGATGGGCTTCGACGGCGCGGATGGCGGCGCGGCCGATGTTGCCGGTACCCCAGACGATCGTGGACACCATGGGCGGAGCGTAGCAAGCGCTTGGTTTGGTGTATAGGCCCGCATTTCGGACCCCCCGACCAGGTCGGTCGCGTAGTCACTTTCTCACTTTTCGTGGCGGATCCTGGCCACGTCCGGCAAGCTGCTGTCACCGAATGCGGCGGAGCGAGCCGGACGGGTGGGGATCATGACGATGGGTGGGCGGCATGCCGGAAATCTGCCGCCGGAGATGACCAGTCTGGTAGGCCGCCGCGGCGAACTGGCCCGAATCCGGCGGTTGTGCCGCGAGTTCCGGATGGTGACGCTGACCGGGGTGGGCGGCGTCGGCAAGACCCGGCTCGCGTTGCGGGCCGCGGCTCTCATGCGGCCCGGATTCACCGACGGCACCTGGCTCGTGACGCTCTCGGCGCTGGACCAGGGGGCGCTGGTGCCGTACAGCATCGCCGAGGCGCTGCCGCTGGCCGACCGCACGACCAGGCCCATGATGGAGGTGCTGACCGAATACCTCGCCGACCGGCACCTGCTGCTCGTCCTCGACACCTGCGAGCACCTCGTCGAGGAGTGCGCCCGCACGGCCCGCGAGCTGCTGGTCGCCGCGCCACGGCTGTCGATCCTGGCCACCAGCCGCCGCCCGCTGGGCGTGCCGGACGAGCAGGTGCTGATCATCGACCCGCTGCCGGTCCCCGACGCCCGCGGCGAGGGCCGGCAGGAGGCGGTGACGCTGCTCGCCGACCGCACCGCCGCCGCCGTCCCCGGCTTCGCCGTCAACGACGACAACCGGGCCGAGCTGGTACGCCTGTGCCGCCGCCTGGAGGGCCTGCCGCTGGCGATCGAGCTGGCCGCGGCCCGGCTGCGCGAGCTGCCCGCCGCCGAGCTGTGCGAGCGGCTGGACGACCGCTTCGCGATGCTCGGCGACACCGAGAACGAGGCCCCCGGCGCCGACCCGCCCTGGCACCGGGCCCTGCGCACCGCGATCGGCTGGAGCCACGAGCTGTGCACGCCCGGCGAGCGGCTGCTGTGGGCGCGGGCCTCGGTGTTCGCCGGCAGCTTCGACGACCAGGCCGTCGCCGAGGTCTGCGCCGACGCGCTGCTGCCCGCCGCCACCATCCCCGGGCTCCTGGCCGAGCTGGTCGACAAGTCCATCCTGACCTGGACGCCGACCGGCGGTGGCGAGCGCTACCGGATGCTCGACACCATCCGCGAGTACGGCGCCGTCTGGCTGCGCGCCCTGGGCGAGCAGCAGACGCTGCGGCGCCGGCACCGCGACTTCTACCTGGCGCTGGCCCGCCGCGGCGACGCCGCCTGGCTGGGCCCCGACCAGGTCTCCTGGAACGACCGCACCACCGCCGAGCACGACAACCTGCGCAACGCCCTCGACTTCAGCCTGACCGCCCCCGGCGACCACACCGCGCTGGAGCTGGCCGCCGCGCTGTGGTTCTTCTGGTATCCGTGCGGGTTCCTCAGGGAGGGCCAGCACTACCTGGAGCGGGCCCTCTACCTCGACACCGAGCCGAGCACGGTGCGCAACCGCGCCCTGTGGGTGTGCAGCCTGACCCTCATGGTGCAGGGCGACGCGACCGCCGGCATGGCCTGGGCCGCCGAGTGCGCCGGGGTCGCCGACCAGCTCGGCGACACCTCGGCGGCGCTCGCCGCGCAGGCCATGGTCATGGCGGCGGCCACCATCAGGGGCGACCTGGCGCTGGCCCTGGCGCTGGCCGACAGCCTGCTGGCCGTGCACCGGCCGGAGCACGGACTCACCCTGCCGACCCTCCTCGCCCGGCTGGGGCAGAGCCACGTGCACACCGCCGAAGGGCGCGTCGAGGACGCGGTCAAGGCGCTGGAGGAGATGTGCGCCGAGTGCGACAAGCACGGCGAGCGCTGGATGCGCGCGTACGCCGACCTCTTCCGCGCCCAGGCGGAGTTGGTGCTGGGCCGCTTCGAGGCGGCGCAGGCCTACGCCAGGGCGGCGCTGGAGATCAAGCACCGGCTGCACGACAGCATCGGGATCGCGCTGGCCCTCGACGTGCTGGCCTGCGCCGCGTCCGCGTCGGGGCAGGGCGAGCCCGCCGCCCGCCGGCTCGGGCTGGCCCAGCAGGTCTGGGACACCATCGGCCGGGCCCAGATCGGCATCCGCGAGTGGGTCGAGGCCAGGGAGAGGTGCGAGCGGCAGGCCCGCCGGGCGATCGGCGACCGCGCCTTCCAGGCCGCCTTCCAGGCCGGCTACGACACCGGCCTGGACACCGGGATTCTGCACGCGCTCGACCCGCCCGGCCCCGGCCCCGCCCAGGACCGCTGAGACCGTCAGCCCCCGTCGGCCCCCGTCATCCGGGCGGCGGCCTCGAACAGCAGCGGCTCGTGGCCGGGGCGGCAGACGAGCTGCAGGCCGACCGGCAGGCCGTCCACCGTGCCGACCGGCACCGTCAGGGCCGGCAGGCCCAGCACGTTCCACGGGCTGGTCAGCGCGAGCAGCGCCGGCCGCACGGCCACCGTCCGGCCCTCCACCTCGGTCTCCCGCGAGTCGATCGGCGGCGCGGTGATCGGCACGGTCGGCAGCGCGAGCACGTCGTGTCCCGCGAACAGCGCGCCGGCCGCGCCGGCCAGCCGGGCCCGGGCCTCCACGGCGCGGACGTAGCGCCAGCCGGGCACGTCCGAGGCGACGCGCAGGCGTTCGAGCACCTCGGGGTCGAACAGCTCGGGCGCGCCCGCCAGCCGCTCGGCGTGCACGGCGGCCGTCTCGCAGCTCTGGATGGCCGCGTACGTCTCCCGCAGCTCCTCGGCGGCACCCTCCGGCAGCCGCACCTCCTCCGCCGCGCCCGCCACCGCCCGCACGGCGGCCGTCACCCGGGAGTCCCCGTCGCACAGCTCGGCCGGGTCGAGCCACGCCACCCGCACGCCCCCGGCGCCGTCTCGCGGGTGCCCGGCGTCCCCGGACAGGCGGCGGTGGGCGATCAGGCAGCTCTCATGGTCGCCGGCCAGCACGCCCACGTGGTCGAGGCTCCGGGACAGGGGGAACACGCCGTCGGTCGGGATCGCGCCGTACGCGGGCTTGAACCCGGCCACCCCGCACAGGGCGGCCGGGATGCGGACGGAGCCGCCCGTGTCCGTGCCGACGGCGAGCGGGACGATGCCCGCCGCCACGGCGGCCGCACTGCCGCCGCTGGAGCCTCCGGACATGCGCGCCGGGTCCCAGGGGTTGCGCGACGGGCCGGTGGCCGAGCGGTCGCCGGTGGGCCCGTAGGCGAACTCGTGCGTCGTGGTCTTGCCGACGATGATCGCGCCGGCCGCGCGCAGCCGGGCCACGCACTCGGCGTCGGCGTCCGGGACGTAGCCGGCGAAGTGCCGTGACCCCATGGTCGCGGGCAGCCCGGCCACCATGATCAGGTCCTTCACCGCGACCGGCACCCCGTGCAGCGGCCCGCGGTCGGTGCCCCCGGCCAGCTCCGCGTCCGCCCGGCGGGCCGCCTGGAGCGCCCCGGCGGCGTCCACGGTGACGAACGCGTTGAGCGCCGGGTCGAGCGCGGCGACGGCGCCGAGCGCCCGCTCGACCAGGTCGACGGAGGTGGCGCGCCCGTCGCGCAGGTCCCGGGCGAGCTCGGTGACGGTGCGGCCGGTGAACGGGCCGGGGAAAGGGCCGGCGAAGGGGCCAGGGGGGATCGACATGGACCCCTTTCTACTAGCATCAGCGAGATGTCCGAGGCGCCGTCCCCCGCCCGCCGCGTCCTGCGCTGGTCGCGCGGGCTCGCCGCCGTCGCCATCAGCCTCTGCGCGCTCGCGGGCGCGGTCCGCCTGATCGTCCCCGCCACCGCCGGGCCGGACGGCGAGCCGCCCGGGGTGCGCCGCCAGCTCGCGTTCCTGCGCTCGGCCCTGGACGCCGGGGAGGGGAGCGGGCGCAGGCGCTGTTCCCCGAGGGCTACTTCTTCCTGCACGTCCTCTACGGCCTGAGCTGGGTGGACCTCGGCCTGCGCGAACCCGGGGACACCCGGGCGCGGGCGCTGCGGGAGGCGCGGTGGGCGCTGGACCGGCTGGACTCGCCGGCCGGCCGCGCCCCGTTCAGCCCGGACCTCGTCCCGCCCCACGGCGTCTTCTACCAGGGCTGGACCAACTGGCTGCGCGGCGGGGCGCTGAGCCTGCAGCCGGGCGCGGCGCGCGATCCCGCCGAGCTGCGCCGCTTCACCGCCGACTCGGCGGCGCTCGGGCGGGCGTTCGACGGCTCGGACTCGCCGTACCTGGAGGCGTACCCGGGCCAGGCGTGGCCGGTCGACTCGACCGTGGCGGTGGCCTCGCTGCGCCTGCACGACGCGCTGCTGAGCCCGGCCCGGTACGCCGGCACGGTCGGACGCTGGCTCGACCGGACGCGCCGGCGGCTGGACCCGCGCACCGGGCTGCTCCCGCACCGCGCCGAGCCCGGCACCGGCGACCCGGCGGAGGTGGCCAGGGGCAGCTCGCAGAGCCTGATCCAGCGCTTCCTCGTCGACATCGACCCGGCCTTCGCCGCCGGGCAGTACGCCCGCTTCCGCGACCGCTACGTCGTCACCCCGCTCGGCCTCGGCCCGGCCGTGCGGGAATACCCCGAGGGGATGGACGGCCCCGGCGACGTCGACTCCGGCCCGCTCCCGCTGGGGGTGAGCCTGTCGGCCACCGCGGTCACCCTGGGCGCCGCCCAGGTCCACGGCGACGCCCCGCTCGCCGGGGCGCTGGCCAACTACGGTGAGCTGGCCGGCCTGCCCCTGGGCACCCCGTGGACCAAGCGGTACGCCTTCGGCCTGCTCCCGGTCGGCGACGCGTTCCTGGCCTGGTCGAAGACCGCCCGCCCCTGGGTGAGCGCCGGGCCCGCCCCGCCGCCCGCGACCGTCACGGGGTGGTGGCGGGCACCCCTGCTGGCCGCGCTGGCCGTGCTCGGCGTCGCGCCGTGGCTGCCGGCCCTCCGCCGCCGCTCGCGGCGCCGAGGCGGTGGGCCAGCCGGTCCAGCGCCGTGTTGATCACGATGAAGATGGCCGCGATGAGGATCGCCGCGGGGATGACGTTGGAGAAGTTGGCCGCGATCCCGTTCAGCCCGCGGTCCACCAGCTCGTCGTAGCCCACGATGAGCCCGAGCGCCGAGTCCTTGAGCAGCACCACGAACTGGCTGACCAGCGCGGGCAGCATGGCCTTGAGCGCCTGCGGGAGCAGGACGAGCCGCATCACCTGCCCCTTGCGCAGGCCCATCGCGTACGCCGCCTCCCGCTGCCCCTTGGGCAGGCTCAGCACCCCCGCCCGGACGATCTCCGCGATCACCGAGCCGTTGTAGAGGGTGAGCCCGAACACCACCGCCGCGAAAGCCGAGATGTTCACGCCGACGAGCACGAACGCCCCGAAGAAGGCGAAGAAGATCAGCAGCAGCAGCGGCACGGACCGGAAGAACTCCACCACCACGGCCGCCGGGATCCGGACCCACCGATGCTCCGAGAGCCGGGCGGTGGCGAACACGAGCCCGAACAGCCCGGCCAGCACCACGCCCACGACGGCCGCGGCCAGCGTCCCGGCCAGGCCGGGCAGGATGAACGTGGTCCACACGTCGCCCCTCAGCAGCGGCGTCCACTTCTCCGCCGCCCACTGGTCCTTCTCCTCGAAGCGGACGACGACGAACCACCCCACCGCCAGCAGGCCGAGCGCGACGAAGGCCGTCAGCAGCCGGTTGCGCCGGATCCCGCGCGGCCCGGGGGCCTCGTACAGGTTCGCGTAGCTCATCGGGCCACCGCCAGCCGCTTCGACAGCCAGCCGAACAGCAGCCCCATCGGCAGGCAGAGCAGCACGAACCCGGCGGCGAAGCCGAGGAAGATCTCGATCACCTGGTCCCCGTACGTCTCGATCATCTCGCGCATCCGCACCGACGCCTCGGCCACGCCCACGACCAGCGCGATCGTGGTGTTCTTGGTGAGCGCGATGAGGATGCTGCCCAGCGGCGCCACCACGGCGCGGAACGCCTGCGGCAGCGTGATCAGCCCCAGCGTCTTGACGAAGCCCAGCCCCAGCGAGCGGGCGGCCTCGGCCTGCCCCACGGGCACCGTGTTGAGCCCGGAGCGCAGGGCCTCGCAGACGAACGCCGAGGTGTAGGCGGTCAGCCCGATGACGGCGAGCCAGAAGTTGTTGGTCGCGATGTCGTCGGACAGCTCGAGGCCCAGGTTCGCCCCGATGCCCAGGCCGGTGAACAGCAGCACCAGGGTGAGGGGCGTGTTGCGGGCCACGGTCACGTACACGGTCGCGGTGGCGCGCAGGGAGGCCAGCGGGGCCACCCGCATGGCGGTCAGCAACGTGCCCAGCACCAGGGAGCCGAGCGCGCTGACCGCCGTCAGCCGCACCGTCATCCAGAAGGCGGCCAGGATGGTGCCGCCTTCGGTCAGCAACGCTTCCATCGGCCTCAGTACCGCTCGAGCTGCGGGGCCTGCGGCAGGGTGAAGCCGGAGGCGCCCACGCTGGACTGCAGCGCCTGGGTCCAGCTCCCGTCGGAGAACATCTTCTCCAGGGCGTCGTTGACCGCCTTGCGCCCGGCCGTGTCGTCCTTCTTCAGGCCGATGCCGTACTTCTCGGTGCTGAACGGCTTGCCGACCACCTTGAGCTTGCCGGAGTGCTGCGCGGCGTAGCCGGCCAGGATGACGTTGTCGGTGGTGATGGCGTCGAGCTGGCCGCCGAGCACGCGGTCCACGCACGCCGAGTAGGTCCGCTCCTCCTGGAGCTGCACCTCCTTGGCGTACTCGGTCTTGACCTTCTGCGCCGGGGTCGAGCCGGCGACCGAGCACAGCTTCTTGCCGTTGAGCGTCTCGGGCCCGGTCAGCGCCGCCTCGTCGGCGCGGACCAGCAGGTCCTGCCCGGCCACGAAGTACGGCCCGGCGAAGGACACCTTCTGCTTGCGCGCGTCCGTGATCGAGTACGTGGCCACCACCATGTCCACCTGGCCCTGCTCGATGAACGCCTCCCGGTTGGCCGACACGGTCTCCTTGAACGTGATGCCCGACGGGTCGACGCCGAGCTGCTTGGCCACGTACTTGGCGACCTCGACGTCGAAACCGGTGAAGCTCCCGTCCGGGATGCGCAGCCCGAGGCCGGGCTGGTCGGCCTTCACGCCGATGACCAGCTTCTTGTCGTTCTTGGCCTTGTCCACGATGGAGGCGTAGCTCTCCTCGCCGCCCCCGCACCCGGTGGCGGTAATGGCGAGCACGGCGAAAACGGCGTAAAGGGATTTGCCGAACATGACACTCCTTAATGGGTGAGGATCTTGGCGAGGAAGGACTGGGCGCGGTCACTGCTCGGCGCGCCGAAGAAGGTGCCGGGGGTGTTCTGCTCGACGATCTCGCCGTCGGCCATGAAGACCACCCGGTCGGCCGCCCGCCGGGCGAAGCCCATCTCGTGGGTGACGACGACCATGGTCATGCCCTCGCGGGCCAGCGCCGTCATGACCTCGAGCACCTCGTTGACCATCTCCGGGTCCAGCGCCGAGGTGGGCTCGTCGAACAGGATCGCCTTCGGGTCCATGGCCAGCGCCCGCGCGATGGCCACCCGCTGCTGCTGGCCGCCGGAGAGCTGGGCGGGGAACTTGGCCGCCTGGCCGCCGATGCCGACCCGGTCGAGCAGCTCGCGGGCCTTGCGCACGGCCTCGTCCCTGGACCGCTTCAGCACGTGGACCTGCCCGAGGACGACGTTGTCCAGGACGGTCTTATGGGCGAAGAGGTTGAAGGACTGAAACACCATGCCGACCTCGGCGCGCAGCCGGGCCAGCTCCCGGCCCTCGGCGGGCAGCGGCGTACCGTCGAGGGTGATCGTGCCGGAGTCGATGGTCTCCAGCCGGTTGATCGCCCGGCACAGGGTGGACTTGCCCGCCCCGGACGGGCCGATGATCACGACGACCTCGCCCTGCCGGACCGTCAGGTCCACGTCCCTGAGCACGTGGTGATCGCCGAACCGCTTGTTGACCTGGTCCAGGACGATCAGGTCCGACTGCGTCATGCGTCACGCTCCTTGTCTCGGTCAGCGTTGGCGTAACCGTAGGAGCCGTGTGCGTCGCGGAAAGGCTTGTGATCGTTCTGCTCAGCGATTGGCCGGTCCGCGGAGGGATCAGCGGGTGGCCGGCCTGGAGGACTCCGAGGTCGCTCCGCCCACCCCGATGGTGGCCATGAAGGCGCGGTCCCACTGCCCGTCGCGCAGCCAGCGCGCGATCAGCCCGTTGAGGTAGTCGCGGAAGGCCGCGTCCTGCTTGCGGATGCCGATCCCGTACGGCTCGCGCCCGAACGGCTTGCCGACCAGCCGCAGCGTGTCGGGATGCTGGGCCAGCAGCCCGAGCAGGATGGTGTTGTCGGTGCTGAGCGCGTCCACCCGCCCGGCCACCAGCGCGGGCACGCAGATGCTGTAGGCGTCGACGATCTCCAGCTCGGCGGTGGGGACGGTGGTGCGCAGGCGGTCGACGGAGGTGGAGCCGGTCGCCGTGCAGACGGTCTTGCCGTCCAGGTCGGACACCTGGTTGATGGTGGAGTCGCCGGCCCTGACCAGCATGTCCTGCCCGGCGTAGTAGTACGGGTCGGTGAAGGACACCCGCTCGGCGCGGGCCGGGGTGATCGAGTAGGTGGCGACGACGAGGTCCACCACGCCCTGGGAGATGAAGTTCTCGCGCTCGCGCGAGACGGTCTCGACGAACCGGATGTTGCGCTCGCTGCCGGTGAGGTCCTTGGCCACCAGCCGGGCCATCTCGGCGTCGAAACCGGTGATCCGCCCGCTGGCCGGGTCCTTGTAGCCGAACATCGGCTGGTCGAACTTGATCCCCACGGTGAGGACGCCGCGCTCCCTGATGCGGGCCATCGTGGAGTCCTCGGGGAAGGCGTCGGACTCGCCGCAGCCCGTGGGCAGGAGACAGACCAGCACCACCGCGAGTAACACCCGCAGCCCGCTCACTGAGCCCCCCTCACCGGACGCGATATCGGTTCTGCGGCCGGCCGGTGGGCCCGTATTTCGGGCGCCCCTCGACGAGCCCGCGCTCGGCGAGGTGCTCCAGGTAGCGGCGGGCGGTGGCCCGGCTGACGCCGATCATCGCGGCCAGCTCCTGCGCCGAGGCGTCCTCCTCGACCTCGGCCAGCGCGTCCAGCACGGCCTGCTCGGTCGCCGCCGAGATGCTCTTCGGCCGGGCGGCCTGGTCGAGGTGGAGCGAGCGGAAGAGCCGGTCGATCTCCTGCTGCTCGGCGAAGCGGCCGCCCGACTCGAGCTGCTCGGTGGTGGCCGCGTAGCGGAGCAGCGCCTGTTCCAGGGTGCCCGTCCTGGTCGGTTTGACCAGGTAGTAGAGGGCGCCGCGCTGCATGGCCGCGCGTACCGTGGCCGACTCCTTGCGGCCCGAGATGACGATGACGTCGGCGGGCGGCTGCTCGGGGCGGCGCAGCCGGTGCGCCACCTCCAGGCCGGGCATATCCGGAAGGTGCAGATCCAGCAGGACAAGCCGGGGCGCGAAACGGCCGGCGGCGGCCAGCGCCGCGTGCCCGGTATGCGCGATCCCCACCACCCGGAAGCCGAGCACCCGGTTCACCTGCGCCTGCAGCGCGGCGGTGACGACGGGGTCGTCATCCACGATGAGTACGGTGATGTCCCTGGGCTCAGGCATCGCCACGCTCCTCGTCCATTTGGTCGATCTTTGCAGCTTAGGCGGGTTTTATTACAAAAGATCGACTTTTGCTCGTTCTGCTCACCGGGATCCGGCGCGCGCGCCGGATCCCTCCTACTCTGTACCCGAACGAGTGGGGGGAGGGACGGACGCCCGTGCGATGGTTGCTCGCGGTGACGGCCCTGTGGACGCTGCTCGGCCTGCTGCCCCTCGCGCTGCTCACCTCCTCCAGCATCTCGCTGTCGGAGCAGGCGGTGCAGGACGAGGTCACCGACCGGGTCAGGACCACCGCGTCGGTCGGCCGGGTCGTGGTGGAGCAGCAGATGGCCTCGCTCAAGCAGCTCGTCACCGCGTACGCGCAGCGGCCCCAGGTGCGCGAGGCGGTCGAGGACCCGCCCACCGGCACCCTGCGCGACTGGCTCGACGAGCTGCGCCGCATGCGCGACGGCGTCAGCGGGCTGATGCTGGTCTCCCCGGAGGGCGGCATGATCGGCGCCGAGCCGCCGAGCGTGCTGCCGCAGGACATCTCCAGCACCGACTGGTACCGCGCGGTGCGCGACCAGCGCCAGGCCCATGTCTCCCAGGCGTACACGCCGACGATGCGCGACGTGTCCAGGGCCGTCGCGGTGACCGCGCCGGTCCCGAGCGCCGACGGCACCCGCATGCTCGGCATGCTCACGGTCGTCTACAGCCTCGACGCCATCCAGGTGTTCGCCGAGGAGGCCGCCGACGCGCAGGACATCCGGCTGCTCATCACCGACAAGGCCGGCGTGCTCGTCGCCGACCCCGGCAGGAAGCTGTATGCCCTGACCTCCCTGCGCGAGGACCCCCGGGTGGACGCCGCGCTGGCCGGGCAGGCGTGGAGCGGCACCTACAGCGGCATCGACGGCATGGTGCTGTCGGCCTCGGAGCCCATCCCCAGCATCGGCTGGACGGTCACCGCCGAGGTCTCCGCCAGCGAGGCGCTGGCCTCGGCCGAGCAGCTGCGCACGAACGTGCTCACCGTCGCCGCCCTGCTCGCGCTGCTCATCCTCATCGGCTTGGGCCTGCAGATCCACTCCACCCGCGGCCGCCGCCGGGCGCAGGCCACCCTGGCCAGGTACGCCGCCGAACTGGCCGCCGCCAGGGACGACGCGGTCAGCGCCTCCAGCGCCAAGTCGGAGTTCGTGGCCAAGATCAGCCACGAGATCCGCACCCCGATCAACGGCGTGCTCGGCATGAACTCCCTGCTCATGGGGACCCGCCTGGACGAGGAGCAGCGCTACTACGCCAGCACCGCCCAGGAGTCGGCCCACAACGTGCTGCGCCTGCTCGACGACTTCCTCGACCTGTCCAGGATCGAGGCCGGCCACCTCCAGGTCGAGGCCGTGCCGTTCGACCTGCCCCGCCTGTGCGACGAGGTGGTGGCGCCGTTCGCGCCGCACGCCTACGAGCAGGGGCTCTGGCTCACGCTCCGCCTCGACGAGGGCGTGCCGCGGCAGGTGTGCGGCGACCCGGCCCGGCTGCGCCAGGTGCTGACGAACCTGGTCGGCAACGCGCTGAAGTTCACCGTCCAGGGCGGCGTCGACCTGCACGTCACGCTCGACGAGGGCGAGCCCGGCGAGGACCGGGTGGTGCTCAGGTTCGCCGTGGCCGACACCGGGATCGGGGTCGGCCCCGCCGACCGGGAGCGGGTGTTCGGCGTCTTCCGCCAGGTCGACTCGCCGATCACGCGCAGGACCGGCGGCAGCGGGCTGGGCCTGGCCATCAGCCGGCAGCTCGTCGAGCTCATGGGCGGGCGGATCGGGCTGGACAGCGTGGAGGGCGTGGGCAGCCGGTTCTGGGCGACGCTGCCGGTGGACGTGCTGACCTGGTCCGAGCCGGGGGCCGGGGCGCTGGAGGGGCGGCGGGCGCTCGTCGCCGACCAGCGCCCCGAGGACCGGACGCTGGCCGCGCGGTTCCTGGCGCAGGCCGGGGCCGAGGTGGAGCAGACCAGGGACGACGAGTCCGCCCTGACGCTCCTGCGGACCGCCGCCGTGGACGGGCGGCCGTACGAGCTGGCGGTGGTCGCCCTCGAACTGGGCGCTTCCGGCGGCCCCGGCACACCGGGCTCCCTGGCCGCCGCCATCCTGGCCGACCCGCTGCTCCAGGCCACCAGCGTCATCGTGGTCGTCACCCCGGGCCGCTCGGGGTTCGCCTGGCCGGTCGCGGCGGGGGAGCGGGCCGTGCAGTCGATCACCCGGCCGCTCAGCCGGCGCCGCCTGCTCGCCGCCGTGGAGAACGCCCTGGGCACCGCCGAGTGCCCCGGCGAGCACCTGGCCGTCGCCGGCGGCGGCCCGGACGGGGGCGCCCGGATCCTGGTGGCCGAGGACGACGAGGTCAGCCGCCAGGTGGCGATGCTCGTCCTGGAACAGGCCGGCCACGAGGTCGACGTGGTGGACAACGGCGAGCAGGCCGTGCGGGCGGTGCTGGCCGGCGGGTACGACCTGGTGTTCATGGACTGCCAGCTCCCCGTGCTCGACGGCCTGGCCGCCACCGAGGAGATCAGGAGCCGCGAGGACGTCCACACCCCGATCATCGCGATGACCGCCGCGGCCATGCCGGACGACCGCATCCGGTGCCTGGAGGCGGGCATGGACGACCACCTGGCCAAGCCGGTGGACTGGGCGCGCCTGCTGGCCAGGATCCCGGAGTGGACGGCCTCCGCCGGGCTGCCGCCCGAACTGGCCGGGCTGTCGCCGGAGGCGCTGGCGGACGTGGCCCGGGCCTACCTGGCGACGGCCACGCGGACGTTCGAGGAGCTGAGACAGGCCGTACACGACGGGGACCTACCGACGGCGGCCGCGCTCGCGCACCGGCTCAAGGGGGCCTGCGCGACCGTCGGCGCGGTCCGCGAGGCCGGGCTGTGCGAGCGGATGGAGAGCCTGGCCCGGTCCGGGGAGCCCGTCGGGGAGGAACTGCTGCAGGAGCTGGAGGGACTGCTCAGCGACGTTCCGGAGTGGATGAACGCCTCCTGTTCCTGATGCGAGGCGGCCTCACGCGCCGCACGAGCAGTCGCAGCCGCCGCCGTCACAGCAGTCGCAACGCTTGCAGCAGCGGCAGCAGTCGCAACACTCACCGCAGTTGCCGCAGCCGCAGTCGGAGATCCGGCCCGCGTAGCAGCGGTCGTCCCAGTCGCGGCCCTTCCACTTGCTCCACCGGGGCCGCCACACCCCGCACGTCAGGAACGTCGTCACCCCGGCCGCCGACTTGCGGATCCAGCCCGGGTGGTCGTAGGAGGCGCCGGGCGAGCGGGTGTGCGGGTCGAACGTGCGGGTGACCGCGCGCCGGACCTCCGTGCCGAGCAGCGTGTCGACCAGGTGGCGCTCCTCGAAGTCGACCTCCCGCAGCGCGAGGGCCAGGCCGTGGGCGGCGTCGTCGCACAGGCGGCGGGCCTGCGCGGGCGTGGTCCCCGTGGCCGTCAGCGGGTTGAACGCGCCCCGCGCCGCGTCCTCGGCCCGGTCCTCCGCCGCGTCCAGCAGGTGCGCGATCCGGCCGAAGAACCGGCCCGCCTCGGCCAGCGCGGCGGCGTTGCCCGGCCGCCCGGCCAGCACCGCCGTGTGCGCGAACGCCGCCGCCACCGCGTCCTCGGCGGGCGCCGTCAGCTCGAGCACGGCCGGCCGGTCCGGGGGAAGGCGGCGTTCCAGGGTCAGCTGGCGGTCCACAGCCGAGACCAGGGGTGCCGGGTCGAAGCCGACCCCGGCCGCCAGGCGCGCTCCGCCCGCCGCCCAGCGGGACGCCAGCACCGTCCTCGCCCGGCCGAAGGTGGCCTCGCCGTCCGCCACGTGGTCGCGCAGCCGGCCCGCCGCCAGCAGGAGCGAGACCGCCGCCGCCAGCCGGGCCCCGCTCGCCCGCGCGTCCACCACCTCGGCGGACCGGAAGCCGCGTAACGCGCACGGCCCGGCCAGGCGGCGCGGCGCCGACGACGGGAGCTGGGCCTCCGTGAGGACCGAGACGATCAGCGTGTCGTAGTTGGTGGTCAGCCGCGCCCCGTGCCCCTGCCCGTCCCGCAACGTCAGGCAGAGGCCGCACAGATGCGCCTGCCACGCCGCACGCAGCGACGGGCATCCGTGCTCGACACAGGGGCGAATGATCCCGAACACACGACCTCACAGGCTTCCGGAACGACAGAGCAGAACGACAGAGTGGAACGACCGAGTAGAACGACAGGGCAGATCGTACGGCTCTCCGCCAGGCCCATTACGGACTTCCGCCATCAAGGTCGGCGGCTCGCCCCCATGGTCCCCGCCCCGCACGGCTCCTAGCGTGGGGCGGCGTGATCAGTCTCAAGGGTTTGACCAAACGCTACGGCGACCGGCTCGCCGTCGACGACCTGTCGCTGGAGCTGAAACCGGGCACGGTGACCGGCTTCCTCGGCCCGAACGGGTCGGGCAAGTCGACGACGATGCGCCTGATCCTCGGCCTCGACCGGCCCACCGCCGGCACCGCGCTCGTCGGCGGCGTCCCGTACCAGCGCATCAGGAACCCGCTGCGCACCGTCGGCGCGCTGCTCGACGCGCGGGCCGTGCACCCCGGCCGCAGCGGTCACGCCCACCTGGTGGCGCTGGCCCGCAGCAACGGCATCGCGCGGCGGCGGGTGGGCGAGGTGCTGGAGACGGTGGGCATGGCGGGCGCGGCGCGCAAGCGGGCCGGCACGCTGTCCCTCGGGATGAGCCAGCGGCTCGGGATCGCGGCGGCGCTGCTCGGCGACCCCGAGGTGCTCATGTTCGACGAGCCCGTCAACGGGCTGGACCCGGACGGCGTGCGGTGGGTACGCGGGCTCATGCGATCGCTGGCCGCCGAGGGCCGTACGGTGTTCGTCTCCAGCCACCTGATGAGCGAGATGCAGCTCACCGCCGACCACCTCGTGGTGATCGGCAAGGGGAGGCTCATCATGGACGCGCCGCTCGCGGACGTCCTGGCCGGCAGCTCGCTGACGTCCGTGCTGGTCCGCACCCCGCACGCCGGCGACTTCGCCGCCCGCCTGCGCGCCGACGGGATCAAGGTGGACCGCCTCGGCGAGAACGAGCTCGAGGCCACCGGCGCGGCCATCGAGCGGATCGGCGACCTGGCCCACGAGGCGGGGATCCGGCTGCACGGGCTGCGCACCAGGGAGGCGTCCCTGGAGCAGGCCTATCAGGAGCTGACCTCGGGCAGCGTGGAGTACGGAGCGGGCGTATGAGGACGTTGTGGCAGGCGATCGGGGCCGAGTGGGGGAAGCTGTGGTCGGTCCGGTCCACGTGGTGGTCCCTGGCCTGCGCGTTCGCGCTGACCGTGCCGACCGCGCTCACCCTGGGCGGCGCGACGGCCACCGACGCCGTGCGCGAGGGTTTGGCGGGCGTGCGGATCACGGCCAGCGAGCCCGTGGTCTCGGCCACGTCGTTCGTGCAGTTCGCGCTGGTGGCCCTGGCCATGCTGACGATCACCTCGGAGTACGCCTCCGGGGGCATCCGGATCACGCTGCAGGCCACGCCCGCGCGCGGGGTGATGCTGGCGGCCAAGGCGCTGGTGGTGGCGCCGGTGATGTTCGTGGCGGGCGTGCTGTCGGGGGCGGTGGCCACGGTGGCCGTGTACCTGGTGCTGTCGATCGACGTGTTCGGCGGGCTCGTCGTGCTGCCGGTCGGGGAGGTCGTGCTCGACCTGCTGGGCGTGGGGGTGTTCTTCGCGCTGGTGTCGGTGATGACGATCGGCGTCGGCGCCGCGATGCGCAGCGCGGCGGGCACGCTGACCGTGGTGTTCATGCTGCTGATGGGGTTGCCGCTGATGTTGCTGATGACCGGGAGCCAGGCGGCGGTGGACGCCTCGATGCGCATGCCGATGTTCGCCGGGCTGGCGTTCATGGGCAGCACGGACAACATGACCGGCGGGCCGATCCCGTACTCGGCGGGGGAGGGGCTGGTATGGCTGCTGGCCTGGGCGGCGGTGGCGGTGGCGGCGGGGCACGCCGTCCTGCGCCGCCGCGACGCCTGAGCGTGGGCGGGGTGGAGGCGTGGTGAAGGTGCGGGTGCCCGGCAGGGCGCCGCGACGCCTAGAATTCTCGCCCGTGTCAGGCAGCCGGATCGTTCGCGTGCCGGCCGGAGTCCTCCTGGGGATGGCTCTCGGCCTGGCCGAGCTGGCCTTCCTGTGCGTGGCGGGGCCCGCGTCCCTGGTCCCGGCGCTGCGGCCGGTCGTGGCGCGCGGGCTGGCCGGGCTGACGGCCCTCGAACGGGCCCGCCTGTCCACGTGGCTCGGGCACGACACGACGCGGCGGGACGGCGGGTACGCCTTCCTGGCCGCCCGCGCCGTACTCGGCCTCGTGGGCGGGTACGCCTGCGCGGCGGCCCTGTTCCTCACCGGCCTGCTGCTGTTCGGCGGCACCTGGGACCTCCTGTGGGGCGAGCCGGAGCCGGTCCCCGTGGAACTGCCGGGCGTCAAGATCGTCACCGACAGCGGCGTGCTCGGCCTGACCGGCGGGATCGGCCTGCTGGCCGTGACCGTCTTCATGATCCTGGCGCTCGCCGCCCTCGAACACCGCCTGGCGGAGCACTTCCTCGGCCCCGGCAGCCAGGAGCTCATGCGCCGGCGCATCGCCGAGCTGACCGCGACCCGCTCCGGCATCGTCCGGGCCGTGGACGACGAGCGGCGCAGGATCGAGCGCGACCTGCACGACGGCGTGCAGCAGCGCGGCGTCGCCCTGGCCATGCTGCTCGGCCGCGCCCGGCACAGCCGCGACCACGACCGGACCGCCGAGCTGGTCGCCCAGGCCTACACCGAGTCGCGCCAGCTCCTCGACGAGCTGCGCAGCGTGGCCTGGCGGATCTACCCGACCGCGCTCGACGAGCTGGGGTTGCGCGCCGCGCTCGCGGGCGTGGCCGAGCGGTCCAGCGTGCCGGTCACCGTGCACCACGGGCTGGCCGGCCGGCCAGCCTCCGAGGTCGAGACCGCCCTGTACTTCGTCGCCCGCGAGGCCATCACCAACGCCGTCAAGCACGCCGGCGCGCATGACATCCTGGTGGTCCTGAGCGAGGACGAGCGGACGGTGAGCGTGGCGATCTCGGACGACGGCGTGGGCGGCGCCGACCCCTCGGGCGGCGGCCTGTCCGGGCTGGCCCGGCGCGTCCAGGCGCTCGACGGGACGTTCACCGTCGACAGCGCCCCCGGCGGGCCCACCCGCATCACCGCGACCCTGCCCAAGGCGCCGCCGTGCGGGTGATCCTGGCCGACGACTCCGTGCTGCTGCGCGAGGGTCTGACCCGGTTGCTCGACGACGCCGGGCACGAGGTCGTCGCCGCCGTCGGCGACGCGCCCGCGCTGCTCGACGCCGTCGAGCGCCACCGGCCCGACGTGGCCGTGATCGACGTACGCATGCCGCCCTCGCACAAGGACGACGGCCTGCGCGCCGCGCTGGAGATCCGCGAGCGCCTGCCGGAGGTCGCGGTGCTCGTCCTGTCGCAGTACGTCGAGCCCCACTACGCCGCCAGGCTCCTGGCCGGCTCCACCGAGGGGCTCGGCTACCTGCTGAAGGACCGGGTCTCGGAGGTGGCCGAGTTCCTCGACTCGCTGGAGCGGGTGCGCGCGGGCGGCACGGCGTTCGACCCGGAGGTGGTGCGGCAGCTCCTGGCCCGCACCACCCGCGCCGACCCGCTGAGCAGGCTCAGCCCGCGCGAGGCCGAGGTGCTGCGGCACCTCGCCCAGGGCTTCGTGAACGCCGCCATCGCCGAACGCCTGCACGTCTCGCTCAGCACGGTCGAGAAGCACGTCAACGCCATCATGGACAAGCTCGACCTGCCCCGCGACCCGGTCTACAGCCGCCGCGTGCTGGCGATCCTGCGCTACCTCGAGAGCTGAGCGGCGGCCTGCACCCGCTGAGCGGCGATTCTCACCCGCCGAACGGCGAGACGATGCTGCCCTCCCTGGTCAGCCGCTCCAGGGTCCGCTGCATGGACTTGGCGTCGTTCAGGTGCGGGAACGGCTCCCCCTCGGGGACGTCCACGCCCAGGAACCGGCAGAGCGGCTCCCACCCCTCCCGAACGTCGAACACCAGCAGCCGCTCCTCGGGCAGGCTCTCCTTGACCGTGGCCACGTGCCGCTCGAACGCCGCCACGGCGCTCTCCTCGTCGGGCAGCCCGTCCCGGAACGACCGGCCGGCGCCGAAGACGGAGCCGGTGATGTGGTCGAGCACCGGCTGGAGCCGCATCATGCCCCGGAAGAAGCCCGCCGCCGCCTCCGGGAGGTCGTCGGGCAGCTGCCGCCCGGGGCCGTTGGCGATCAGCATCTGCATGCTCACGTACCAGGCGTGCGGGTCGCGTACGGTGAGCACGACCTTCGCCTCCGGGTACGCCCGCGCCTGCTCCCGCCAGAAGTGGGCGGCCGGCCAGTCCTGCGTGGAGCGGAACCCGTCGAACACGTGCTCCCAGTCCACCTCGGCGCCCTCGGCGAGGGGCAGCCACCGGTCGACGCGATCCTGTTGGGTCATGATGTCGAACATGTGATGGCAGGGCCCGAACCCGAGCCGTTCCAGCGCCGCCTTCATCGAGCTGGTTCCGGTGCGCGGGAACCCCGCGCCTATGACGGTAAGCACATCGCACCTCCATGAGTGATCTACCGCCTACGAGGCGCGCGGGGGCGCGAGTGTGACACTGCGCGGCGGATTGGCCTCGGTAGCGCGCGGGTAAGGAGCACACTTGGCCGCCGCACCCCGGCGCCGGCCGGAAACAGGGGGAAGGACCACGTCATGACCGTCATGCTCGCCGACGGCCGCACGATGCCGCGCCTGGGGCTGGGCACCTGGCCCATGGACGACGAGGAGGCCCGCCAGGCCGTCACCCACGCCGTCTCGCTCGGCTACCGGCTGATCGACACCGCCGCCAGCTACGGCAACGAGCGGGGCGTCGGCGCCGCCGTGGCCGACGCGCCGGTCGCCAGGGAGGAGCTGTTCGTCACCACGAAGCTGCGCGGCTCCCAGCACGGCTACGACGCGGCCCTGCGCGGCTTCGAGGAGAGCCGGGCCCGGCTCGGCCTCGACTACGTCGACCTCTACCTCATCCACTGGCCGCTGCCCGGCCGCGACCTCTACACCGACACCTGGCGAGCCTTCGTGCACCTGCGCGAGCAGGGCCTGGCCCGCTCGATCGGCGTCTCCAACTTCACGCCCGCGCAGATCGAGCGGGTGGCCGACGAGACCGGCGTCTGGCCCGCCGTCAACCAGGTCGAGCTGCACCCCGGCTTCCCCCAGCGCGACGTGCGCGCCTGGCACGCCGAGCACGACATCGTGACCGAGTCGTGGAGCCCGCTCGGCGCCGGCCGCAAGCTGCTGGACGAGCCGGCGGTCCGCGACCTGGCCGCCGCCCACGGTCGCACGCCCGCCCAGGTGGTGCTCCGCTGGCACGCGCAGCTCGGCGCCGTGCCCATCCCCAAGTCGGCCAACCCGGAGCGCATGCGGCAGAACTTCGAGGTGTTCGACTTCAGCCTGTCGCCGGAGGACATGGCCCGCCTCGACACCCTCGACGGCGCCGGCCGCCTCGGCGGCGACCCCGACACGCACGTGGAGCTCTGAAGGGGGCTTTAGGGGGGCTTTAGGGGGCTTTAGGGGGCTTTGAAGGGGAGCCGCCGGAACAGCGCCGGAACACCGCCGGAACAGCGCTAGAACGCCGTGTTGGCCAGCCAGTGATCCAGCAGCGCCCGCTTCCCGCTGACGTCGCCGGGCGGCACGCGCCGCGCGAACACCAGCATGATCTCGGTCATCGAGCCCGACACCACCACGTCGCCGTCGCTGCGCCCGCGCTCCCACCGGATCCCCTCGGGCAGCCTGGTGACCAGCCAGCCGTCCATCCCCTGCGGCCGGACGCCGAGCCGCTCGCCCGCGCCGCGCAACCTGGCCAGCTCCGGGACGAACGTCTCCACCGCCGCCGTCCGCGCCATCATCTCCAGACCCTCGGTCAGCACGTCGGCCGCCAGGTCGTCGGCGATCCCGTACGCGGCCCCCGTCGTGAGCGCCGCGTCGTAGTGGTGGATGGCGGTCTCGCAGAACATCCTGCGCAGCCAGAACGTCGCCGGCGCCGGGCCCACGATCGACCACATCCGAGCCCCGGGATCGGCCTCCCCGACGGCCGCGATCAGCTCCTCGGCGCCGGCGCGCAGCCACCCCTCCCATTCGCCCGGCGGGCCGGGGTCGGCCTCGCGCGGGGAGGGGATCGGCTGGGGCGCCCCCGTCCGTACGATCTCCGCCGCCCACCGGTCGGCCTGCCCGAGGTGCCCCACCAAGGTGGCCAGCCGCCACTCCGGGCAGGTCGGCACCATGGCGTCCGGCTCGCCGCCGGCCGCCGCGCGGGCGAACCCGGCGGTGTGCTCCCGCAGGGCCTCCACGAGCCGCGTGGTGTCGGGCACTGGGTCGGGCACTGGGTCGGGCACTGGGCCGGAAACTGTGTCGGGCCCTGGGTCCACTGTCGCCATGACGGAACTCCTCTCGAACGGGTACGCCAGAACGGTAGGAACTCCAGTCCAGTGGAGATCAAGCCCAAGCTGCTCCACCTCGCCGACGATCGGCAAATTGTGCTCGCCCAGGAGTCCGGCCGGGTCGTGTGCTCCAACGCCAAGTGCGAGGACGAAAACGGCGAGCGGCCTCGCGGACGTATCGGCAAGAATCGCCTGGACGGGCCCGCAAGGTTGACCTGGGCCGACGGGCGCACCGCCTGCTACTACGGCCAGGAGGCATCGTGAGCGACAAGACGCCCCTGGGCGATCGGATGAAGAGCTACGAGGCGGTCACCCGCACGCTTCTGCCGCGCCGTACGTACGCCGTGGTGAGGGTGGACGGCCGGGCCTTCCACCCGTTCCTGCGGCACGCCGACAGGCCCTTCGACGACGACGTGATGGCGTCGATGGACGCCGTGGCGAAGGCGCTGTGCGAGGACATGTCCGGCGCCGTGTTCGCCTTCACCCAGTCCGACGAATGCTCCGTGCTGCTGACGGACTTCGAGGCGCACGGCACGCAACCATGGTTCGGCGGCGTCATCCAGAAGATCGTGTCCATCGCGGCGTCCACGGCGTCGGTGGCGTTCAACCGCCGCTACAGCGCGGGCCACGACGGCGCGCACGCCACGTTCGACGCCCGAGTCTTCACCATCCCGGACGTGGTTGAGGTGGCGAACTACTTCCTGTGGCGGCAGCGGGACTGCGTCCGCAACTCCATCACCATGGCCGCCCAGGCCCGGTTCCCCCACAAGCAGCTCCACGGCGTGAGCACAGGCGACATGCAGGAGATGCTGTGGTCGCAGCACGGCATCAACTGGAACGACTACCCCGACGGTGCCAAGCGCGGCCGCGTGTGCGTCCGCCACACCGAGGAACGGGACGTCACCTGGACGGGGCAGCAGCCCGGCCGGCAGATCACCTCGCCGGCCGTGCGGTCCCACTGGTCGTCCGTGGCCGCGCCACACTTCACCGCGAAACCCGACGGATGGCTGGCGTCCGTCATCCCGCCCATGCCGTCCCTCATGGGCTGACGTGGAGGCATCATGATCCAGCAGAAGGCAACGGAGCCGAACGCTCCGCGGGCACCCACGATCCGGGGTTACCTGTACGCGCGAGCAAGAACGACAACTGCAGCGGCAGGAGGCCGTTCGGCAGTTCGGCAGTTCGAGCTGGCCGTTCGACGTGTAGGCCGGCCCTGATCAAGGCCGACCTGATCGCAGGCACCTTCGACGAAGACGGCTGCATCGAGGAGGCCGACACCACCATGGGCGCCCCGCTTATCGCCGCCGCGCCCAGGACGCTCACCGAGGCCCGCAACAGCGGCAGCCCCGGGCGGGCACGTCACCTTCCATCCCACCATCCGGGAAGCCAGGTGCAGGCCCACGCTGTGAAGAGAAAGCAAAACGCGACATGACCCTTTCCGATTGGCGCCAGATCCTGAGCTTCGCCCACGCCCACTCCCGCAACGTGACAGTGCACCTGACCAGCGGAGCCGCATTCAGCGGCATCGCAACTGGGCTAGGTATGGACCTCGTCGTGATCGAGCAACACGACCCCGAGACCGGCAAGGACCACGAACACCACCTTGCGTTCCACGCCATCGTCGCGATCACGCTCGCGCCGGAGGACTGATGTCCGAGCAACCGCAGTTCGGCAGCGCGCCGTGAGGGCGGATCAGCTCCCGAACTGATTCGAGTTCTTGAGCCCCACAGGCTCACGCCGAGCGCGTACTTCCAGGTCAAATCGGTGGCCACCGCCTCAGCGGCCTGCCGGTCGGTGAGATTTTCCACCCGCTGCAACACCGTGATCAACGCCGGCCGTCCCGGCGACCAGCCCGGCCTGCCCTCTCTCCCGAAGGCGCCCGCGAACGACTCATCAGCGAACACCTCGCCGAGTTCATCGCGTCTCGCTGGAGGGCTACTACCAGAAAGGGCACGGCCGAAGCGGTTCCGGCCGTGCCCCTTCGCGTTTCAGCTCGTCACGGCACCGCCACCTTCGCGGTCAGCGAGCCGACCTTGTCGGCCTGCGGGTTGAAGACGATCGTGTACGTGCCCGTGGCGGGCAGCGTCGTCGCCGCGATGGTGCAGTTGCGGCCGCAGTAGGGCGAGCTGCCCAGCGCCGTGCCGTCCGGCTTCAGCAGGCCGACCCGGACATCGGTGGAGGCGGCGAAGCTGGTGCCGGTGAAGGTGACGGCCACCTGCTGCCCAGCGGTGCCGCTGAAGGTCCAGCTCCCGTTCTGGCCCGGGGTCGTGGTGGTCAGCGTGACCGCCGTGCCGCCGATGGCGACGGCGGCCGGGGCGAGGTCGCGGACCGCATGGACCCTGAGGGTCAGCTTGCCCACCTTCTCGTCCTGCGGGTCGAACTCCACCGTGTAGGTGCCGGTCACGGGCAGTGCCACCGGCTCCAGGAAGCAGTTCTTGCCGCAGTAGGTGGCCGACACCAGCGTGGTGCCGTCCGGCTTCTTCACCGACACCTGGGCGTCCACCGAGCTGGCGAAGCTCGCGTCGGTGAGGTTGAACGACACGAGCTGCCCGGCCGTCCCGGCGAACGACCAGGTGCCGTTCTGGCCCGGAGTGGTGGTGGTCAGCGTGGAGGCGGGGCCGCCGAGCGTGACGTTCGCGCTCAGGTGGGTGACCTCGTGCAGCTGCAGGGTGATCGAGCCCGTCTTGGCGTTCTGCGGCCTGAACTCGACCGTGTAGGTGCCGTCCAGCGGCAGCACGGCCGGGTCCAGCAGGCAGTTCTTCCCGCACGCGGTGTCGTCGATCAGGACGGTGCCGTCCGGCTTGCGTACCGCGACGTAGGCGTCGTAGGTGCTGGTGAGCGTCGAACCGGTGAAGTTGAACGACACCCGCCGGCCCGCCGTCCCCGTGAACGTCCAGACGGCCTTCTGCCCGGCGCCGACGGTGGTCAGCGTGGACGCCGGGCCGCCGACCGAGGTCGTCCCGGTGACGTCGCCCTCGGTGAGCTGCGCGGTCAGCGAGCCGGCGAGGGCCTTGCGCGGGTCGAACAGGATCGTGTACGTGCCGGACGCGGGCAGCGTGATCGGGTCCAGCACGCACAGCTTGCCGCAGGAGGTGTCCTCCCGCAGGACGGTGCCGTCCGGGCCGCGCACCGAGACCGCGGCGTCGGAGGCGCTGGAGAACGTCCCGTTCATGAACGCGAGGTTGACGTAGCGGCCCTCGGTCCCGGTGAAGGTCCAGGTGCCGTTCTGTCCCGGGGTCGTGGTGGTCAGCGTCGAGGTGACGCCGTCCACCGCGATCGTGGCGGTGACGTCGTTCACCAGGTACGCCCGCAGCGTCAGCGCGCCCGTCTTGGCGCCCTTGGGCCGCAGGTCCACCTGGTACGTGCCGGTCGCCGGCAGGGTGAGCGGCTCCAGCAGGCACCCGGTGCCGCAGTTGGTGTCGGCGATCAGGTCGGTGCCGTCCGGCTTCCTGACCTTGACGGTGGCGTCCGAGGCGTAGGTGAACGTCGAGCCGGTGAAGTCGAACGACACCCGCTGCCCCGCCGTCCCGGCGAAGGTCCACAGGCCGCGCTGCCCGGGGATGGTGGTCGTCAGCGTGGACGCCGGCCCGCCCACGGTGATCTGCGCGGTCACGTCCGGCGGTACGAGGTTGAGCTGGGCCGAGATCGAGCCGGTCTGGATGCCGGCCGGGTCGGCCACCACCTGGTAGGTGCCGTCCACCGGCAGCACCGTCGTGTCGAAGTAGCAGGAGCTCGCGCAGAACGTGGACGGCACCAGGACCGAGCCGTCCGGCTTACGCATGGAGGCGTTCGCGCTGGAGAACGTGCCGCCCGAGAAGGTGACCGAGATCCGCTGCCCGGCCGTCCCGGCGTACGTCCAGGTGGGGTTCTGCCCCGGGCCCTTCGTGGTCAGCTCGACCGCCTCGCCGCCCGCCGTGAGCGCCGCCGTGACGTCGCCCACGGTGACCTGCGCGGAGATGGAGCCCACCGCCGTGCCGGAGGGGTCCAGCACCACCGTGTAGGTGCCGTCCGCCGGCAGCGACACCGTGTCGAACGCGCACGACGTCTTGCAGAAGGTGGAGTCGAACAGCTCCGTGCCGTCCGGCTTGCGCACCAGGGCGTAGGCGCTGCCGAACGTGCCGTCCGTCAGCGCGAACGCGACCCGCTGGCCCGCCGTGCCGGCGAAGGACCAGGTGGCGGCCTGTCCCGGGCCGGTCGTGGTCAGCTTGACCGGGCCGCCGCCCGCGGTGAGCGTGCCCGTGACGTCGCCCTCGGTGACCTGCGCGCCGATGGAGCCCACCGCGGTGTTGGACGGGTCCAGGACGAGCGTGTAGGTGCCGTCCGCCGGCAGCGCGATCGTGTCGAACGCGCACGACGTCCTGCACCAGGTGGAGCGGACCAGGTCCGTGCCGTCCGGCTTGCGCAGCGACGCGTACGCGCCGCTGAACGTGCCGTCCGTCAGCGCGAACGCGACCCGCTGGCCCGCCGTGCCGGCGAACGTCCAGTACGCCCGCTGGCCGGGCCCCGTGGTGGTCAGCCGCACCGGCTCGCCGCCGACGGTCAGGGCGCCGACGACGTCACCCTCGATCACGCCGGCCGTGACGGGCCCGGTGTGCACGTCGGTGGGATCGACGAGCAGCGTGTACGTGCCTGTCGCGGGCAGCGTGGTGGTGTCGAAGGCGCAGGCCTTCGGGCAGTGGGTGGAGCCGAACAGCCGGGTCCCGTCCGGCTTGGTGATCGAGGCGCTGGCGGTGCCGGCCAGGCCGCTGACCGCGAACGCGACCCGCTGGCCCGCCGTGCCGGCGAACGACCAGGACGCGTTCTGCCCCGGGACGGTGGTGGTCAGCGTGGACGGCGCGCCGATCGCGACCGTCCCGGTGACCGCCTCGGGCACCCCGTGCAGGCGCAGCGCGATCGAGCCCGTCTTGGCGTCCTTCGGGTCCCACACCATCGAGTACGTGCCGGTGACCGGCAGTGTCTCGGTGTCGACGTAGCAGGCCGCGCCGCAGGACTCCTGCGCCAGCACCTTCCCGTCGGGCCCGCGCAGCTGCAGGGTGGCGTCGCTGAGCGAGGCCAGAGTACCGTCGGCGAGCTCGGCGGAGACCTGCTGGCCAGCGGTGCCCGTGAACGTCCAGGTGCCCCGCTGGCCCGGGTCGGTGATCTGCAGCGGCACCTGCGGCCCGTCGATCGCCGCGGTGGCGGTGACGTCGGCCCCCAGCGTGTTCACGCTGAGCTTGTAGGCGCCGAACACGTCGTTCCACGGCCACACGCGCAGCCGGTAGGCGCCGGCGGGCAGCCCGTCCACGCGCTTGGCGCCGCACAGGTAGGAGGTGGCGACGCTCGCGCCCGCGGCGTCGGCCAGCTCCCACCGGAGCCCGAACCCGGACCCGGGGCACTCCTGCGCGTTGACGAAGACCGAGGCCGGCTGGTCCAGCGTGAACCGGTACTCGTCGACCGCGACCTCGCCCTCCAGGTTGCCCGCGCCCTCGCCGGGCACGCCGTCCGAGGCCGTGAACGGCAGCGACACGGGGAATGTCTGCGGCGGAGTGACCTCCAGGTCGAGCGCCACGTTGTCGAGCCCGTACGCCTGGTTGGACAGGCCCGCCGTGCCGGTGGCCGAGACCTTGACCTCGATCTGGCTGTTCTTGTGCGTGATCGGCATCGTGACGCGGTACTTCGCCCACGGCAGGCCGTTCGCCAGCGTCCCGGACGCGACGGGCGTCAGCTCGCCCGGCGTGATCGTGTGCGGGTCGTCGCGGTCGGTCTCGACCTTGATCGTCTCGTTGTCGGAGTCGGACGTCCAGTCGCCGACGGCCAGCAGGTCGAAGCTCAGCGTGCCGGCCTTGTGCAGCGGCAACGACTGCACGAAGAACCGGTAGGAGTCGCTGCCGCTGAACGGCCCGGCGAACGAGCTCACCGCGGGGTCGGCCGACACCCGCGAGGGCAGCGTGTTCTTGCCCAGCGTGCCCTCGAAGTCGATCGTCAGGTCGCCGTTGGCGTCCACGGCCTGCGCCGCCGGGTCGAGGCTCACCGTCTTCTGCTCGGCGGCGGCCTCGGCGAACGAGGTGTCCGCGGTCAGCGCGATATCCAGGACGCAGTCGTTGAACGGCACGCCCGGCGCGACGCCGCTCTCCTCGCACTGCGCCGTCGCGAGCTGCATCTGCTCGGGCGTCAGGTCGTGGATCGTGACGATGCGGGAGGGGAACTGCAGGTTCGTGAACGTCGCGGTGCTCTCGCCCGGGCCGTAGGTGAACAGCGACTCGGTGTCGTCCAGCCGCCAGGAGTTGGCGTAGTCGGTGTGCAGCTGGGTGGGGGTGGCGTTGGCGGGCAGCTGGGTGCCGTCACGCAGCTTCAGGTCGTTCTTCGGGTCGCCGTCGGCGTTGCCGAGCAGGCCCTCCAGGTCGCTGTCGGCGGACGGCGGCAGGTAGAGGCCGGCGGCGCCCCGCCTCCAGGACAGGACGGGCCCTTCCAGGCCGTCGAACATGACCAGCCACTTGCCGTCCTCGCGCAGGACGAACGCTTCCTTGCCCAGGTAGAGGATCTTGTCGGTGCCGAGCGTGTACTTCTGGCCGTCGATGTAGAGGTCGTCCTCGTGGAACTCGACCTTGTGGTCACCGGCCTCCATCGCGGCGTCGAACATCACCGACACGTCCCGGCCGCCGCTGGCGGGGCTGAGCCGGCCGTGGATCTCCAGGCCGTGCTTGTCGCTGTTGGCGAGGACGAACTCGCCGACGGACTGCAGGTCGTAGCCCAGGCCGTCCAGGGTGGTGAAGTGCGGCTCGCCCTTGACCAGGCCGCCGTGCTCGGAGAAGTACCACAACAGGATGAGGACGACCAGCGCGCCCACGCCGAGCGCCAGCGCCATCTCGACGGTGGCGAAGCCGGCCGCGCGCAGGAAGAGCGCGCCCTGCGGGGTGCGGAGGAACACCATGACGGAGGCGGTCAGCGCGGCCGCGGCCGCCGCGGCGCTGCCGTACTTGGCCACGTCGTTGTTCTGCGAGTCGTTGGAGTCGTTGCTGGGGGTGGTGAGGCGGTCGATGAGCTGACGCAGGCCCTGCGGGATCGGCCAGTCGCGGTCGTCGTCGTTCTCGTCCAGCTCGGGAATGTCGGCGGGCGGGCTGCCCGGCGGGGGCTGCCGCTTGCTCTCCTCGCACTTGCGTTCCTTCTTCACCTCCTCGATGTGCAGCAGGCCGGGAACGGGCGACAGCGCCCGGTACGTGGAGAGCTGGTAGCCGTCCTTGCCGTCCACCTTGCAGGAGGGGTTCTTGCTGTAGACCTGGAACCAGTCGTCGTAGGTGCCCCAGCGGTTGAGCACCGTGCCGGCGGTGACGTTCTTGACACCGTCATTGGTCAGCACGCCGACGTACCGGACGACCTGCCCGCCCCAGCCGGAGTAGTCCGGGTTGCCGTCGACCTTGGCCTCGATCACCTGGCCCCAGTTGTTGCCGGCGCGGTCGTAGTAGACGATGTCGGGCCGGTCGCTGCCGCCGCTGAGGGTCGGCTCCCACTGGATCTCGGGGTTGATGAGCCCGCCGCTTCCGCCGATCTGGTCGCTCAGGTACTTGATGGCCCGGGCCTGCCCGATGGCCTCGATGCCGCCGGACGGGCTGCACTCGTTGGGCTGCTGGTAGATGTGGGTGCCGAGCACCGGACGGTCGCGCAGGCACGCCTCGTTGATGCGGCGGCGCGTGGAGTACATGTGGTTGAAGACGCAGCGTTTCTGGCCGCTGCGGCCGTTGGACCAGTCGCTGCTGTTGGGGGAGCAGGCAGTGGCCGCCTCCGCCCACCTGGCTAACAAGAACTCGGGCACGGGAACGAGGAACCCGGCCACGAGCACGGCCACCATGAACAGACGAAGACGCCGCACGCGTTCACCCCGAATAAAGAGAACATAAGACTGGCAGCGGGACCGTACACCCAAAAGATCGTTTCGCGATAGAGATCACCAGCTCCCCATTCGGGTGATCTTTGACTAGGCTGCGCACCGGATCAGTAACGGGAGGTGTCGTGGTCGTCGACCGGTCATGGGAGATCGCATTCGATGCGCCGGCTGCGCGGCTGGTGCGCGCGGCCCGGATGGTGCTCGCCGCCACCGGGCCAGGCGGGGCCGCCGTGATCGTGCTGGACGCCGACAGCGACACGTTCGCAGCCGTTCCCGGCCTGCCGGCGCACCTCGCGCCGGAGACGGTGTCGCTGTCGTCCGACGGCACCCGGCTGGTGCTCACCGCGCGCCAGGACGACGGCGCCGGCCCGCCGCGCGTCGTGCTGCACACGCTCGCCACCGGGGCCCGCCAGGAGTTCACCTCCGACGACTACCTGCGCGCGGCGCTCTCGCCGGACGGCACCCGCCTGGCCGTCCTGTCCGACCTGTCCGACGGCCCCGGCATCCCCGGCGTCGGCGACGAGCTCGCCGGCATCGAGCTGATCGACACCGGCACCGGGGCCCGGCAGCGGCTCTGGTGGGCCGAGGGCTACTGGGAGGAGGCCTCGATCAGCTGGTCGCCCGACGGGTTGCTGCTCGCCGCGACGTACCTCACGCTGGACGACGTCCTGACGACCGTCGTCCTCGACCGCACCGGCAAGGAGCTCGCCGCCTACGCCGAACGCGTGGCCCTGCCCGGCCCGCACTCCGTCTGGGCCTCCGGCCACGAGCTGGTCGTCTACCCGGAGCCCGACGACGAGAGCCCGCTGATCCTGATCGACATGCGGACGGGCGACGAGCGCCGCTTCACCCGGCGCACCTTCGACGGCTACCTCGCCGTCAGCGCCGGCCGTGTCGTCCGCCCCGGCTCCGCGCCCGGGCGGCTCGTCACCACCGACCTCGACGACGGCGACGAGCGCCCCTTCCTGACCATCAGCCCAGCCGTCTCGATCGACGCCCTCGACATCGTCGCCTGACGGTTCGGCCCCGCAGGCGCCGCTGCCCGGGGACCGCGTAGCCCGCCGACCGGTCGTCGTGCGGCTCCCGCCGCAGCTCGACGGCCCGGTGCAGGTTGTGGGGCTCATAAATTGGGTGCGGTGTCTGACCTGCCGGTTCTCGGGTGTGTCAGCTGGCCATCTGATCAGCTGGCGATGCGGTGCTCGTTGATGCGGTACTCGTTGATGAGGCCGCCGAGGATGGCTCTGCGGTGGACTCGGTGGTCGGCCAGGTCAATGGGGGTTGGTGGGCTTGTTTCGGCTTGCGATGGGGACAACTGCCCCATGCTGCGGTGAGGGTCGGGCCGTGTTGTAGTGCGCCAGGTAGCGGGAGAGAGTTCGGCGCAGATGCTGCTTGGTGAGGATGAGCACTCTGTCCAGGAGTTCGCGGCGTAGGGTGCCGATGATCCTTTCGCGGTGTGCGTTCAATTTCGGGGCCTGCGGTGGGCTCTTGATGACGCGCAGGGCGGCGTCGGCGGAGACCGCGTCGAAGGCATCGGTGAGTTGGCCGCCGCGGCCGCGGATCAGGAACTTCAGCTTTGTCGTGTCGGTGTCGGTGTTCGTCAGGAAGTCACGGGCAGCCTGGGCGGTCCATGGGCCGGTGGGGGTTGGTGGTGACGCCGAGCAGGTGGGCGCGGCGGCTGCCGTGTTCGAGCATGATCAGGGCGCACAGGCGTGTGAGATTGACGGCGTCCACATGCAGGAAGTCGACGGCGATGATGTGCTCGGCGTGGACTGTCAGGAACTGCTTCCACGTCGGCCCGCGGCGGCGCGGAGCGGGGTCGATCCCGGCCGGTTCAGGATGTTCCACACGGTGGAAGCCGAGATCTTGTGGCCGAGGCGGGTGCCGGTGGCCCCAGCGTGTGGGGCTCGACCCAGTTCAGAGCACGAAACCGTGTTTTCGAGCGGGACAGGATCGGCGGCATTCCCACGCGCCTCCACTTCGCCCTGGGCAAACGCCCGAACAACGGCTATCCAGGCGTCAATCGCTACGACCAACATCGAGACCGTGCTGATGGTGCGGTTCTTCCTGGACGGAAGCGCGCCGTCGGGTGCCTTGAGTTCCAAGGCACCCGACGCGCACAAAAGTTACATACGGGACAGCAGCTCAGCCTTCCCCCGCGACCTTTTCGATCATGGGACCTTGTACGGCGGCGAGCACGGCGGCGGCGAAGGGCAGGGAGTGATGCGTGGCTCCCCAGCCAATGCCGAACACCACGGAGGCGGGATCGTTGTTGGGATTGGAGAGGGCCTGGTGCCCACGGATGCGCAGCCGCAACGACCCGCGAGCGTCCTCCAGTGCATGCCAATCGACGCCCTCGATCTCGGTGATCGGGTAACGCTGGTCACCTGCCGCGTACTTGGCCGGGGAAGCTCCGGACGAGAACCAGGTGAAGGTGACTGCCTGCCCGTCGAAGGCGGCCTCACCGTCCCATGCCTTGAAACTACGCGGCACCGAAGGACCGGCGATCAGGAACCGCTCAGCCGGGCCGCGCTCGGTCAAGGCCGCGCGCATCTCGTCGGCATACTGGTCGGCCAGCGTCTTCGTGGCGGCGGGCAGCACCAGCCGGTACGGATCGAGCGACTCCTGGAGCTGCCCCGTTGCCGCGGACATGACCGGGTCGGCTCCCTCCCGGGGAACCACCCGCAACACCACCCTGCCGCGTGCACCAGTCTCCAGCATGACATCGGCCAGCGCGTCGTACGGCACGAACCGCTCACCGAGCTCCATGCTCAGTTTCGACGCCTTACCCGGCTCAGGCGTAATGCGCAGCCCGCCGTCCTCGAACTCCCACGCGCAACCTCGCCCCTTCAGTACGTCACCCATGCAAGCAAGGATAGGTGCCCGAACACTGGCGGCTGCGCAGACGGGCGGCCACCGCGGCGAGCCGGCTGGGCCTGCGCACGTCGCTGGCCGCCGCGTTCGGCGACGGCGACTACGGCGACTTCTGCTGGCGCACTCTGGAGGATCAACGCGGTCGACCTGTCCAGGTCGTGGTGCTTCGAGCAACGGCATTCGCCGGTGACGGTCTCCATGGCGGTCGACCTGACCGCAGCATGGTGGAGCGGCTTGCTGTGAGAGCTCCGAAGTACCGCGTTGTTGCGCAGGTCGTCCATCACCAACCGTCGGCGATGAGGTGCTTGGGCGGGGCCGTGATCTTGACGGGGGTTCCCCATCCTCGATAGATGATGTTCATCGTCATGGTTTCGGCCTCGCCGCCCTCCGGCCAGGTGAATTTCATGATGGCCTGGAAGCGTCTCGGCAGGTTGTCCGGGCCTGCCCAGAGTTTCCAGGTGATCCGCCCGCCATGAGCCCCCTCCTCCTCGGTATCGAAGGAGATGCCGGCCTGTCTCTCACTCAGCTTGGTAACAGTCACGGCGCCGCTGTGGAGGGTCGTCTTCACTCCCTCGAAGGCTCCGCCGTCTGCGCTGGTCGCACCGTAAGAGGCGACCAGCTCGAGAAAGCCCGGGTTGATCCCGTTGACCAGATCCTTGCCCCAGACGACCCCGGCGAAGTTCCGCCCGTAGGCCCATTCCCCCAGCGTCGGCGGCGACTTCCAGGTGTACTTGCCCTTATCGGAACGCACATAGCTCTGTGAGTAGAACTCTCGGCCTATGGTGATCTCTCGGGATCGCCCCGTCGCCGCCTTCTCGTAGGAGATCTCCGTGAGGTCGGCGGCGTACATGCCTGAAGCGTTGAAGCGGTACGCGCCGGAGATCTTGAGGTCCTCCGAGGGTGGGGGGCCGCCGCGTCGCCTGACGGAGAAGCGTACGCTGCTCTTCCTCGCATACTGCTTCTTGATCGCTTCGACGACGGAGTCGAGAGACTCCGATGCGGGAGCCGCGTGCACGGCGCCGCCGGGAATCGTCACGCTCAGCAGGCCGGCCACGACCAGCGCGACGCTCATGCGTCTCATGCGCCGATCGTCGCAGATGATGATCTCCATCTCATTACGGCAAGGTGCTTAACCTTCTCGCCGATCTGAAGGGCCGGGCCGGGATGTTCCGGGCGACAACATTCAGGTACTGAAGGTCCTGCCGCGGGCGCCTCGCGCGAACGCGTTCGCCGAGCGATGGGTTCGCACCGCACGTACGGAATGCACCGACCGGCTGCTGATCTTCGGCGAACGGCACCTCCGCACCGTGCTGGACGAATACGCCGATCATTACAATCGGCACCGGCCGCACCGCTCCCTCGACCTTCGAGCTCCCACCAAGGATGACTCCGACGTGACCCCGCTGCCGCTGGGCCGGATCGAGCGCCGCCACGTTCTCGGCGGGCTGATCAACGAGTACCAGCGAGCCGGCTGACCAACGAGGTGCCGTCACGAACGCGCAAGTCAGCGCCTTGGGTCTGGTTTGGCACCCTTCGGGGCACAGACTCCGGGACTGCTTCGTCGGGTCCTGCGATGGAAGAGGGCAGTACCCTCGTCCTATCCTCATGGCGACGGTCGTGCCTTCGGGCACGGGAGGCGCTGCATCGCGCTACGACGTACATCGTCGCGGACGCCGCCAGGAGACCGGCGAGAGCGGCCAGCAGCGGGTTGACGAACCCGGGCACCGTGTCGGCGCCGCACAAGGTGTCGCTCAACGGCAGCAGGGTCTGCGTGCCACCGGGTTCTGCCTGCTCGCCGGAGGGGATGACGCGGCATACCCCGTCCTTGACGTCCAGCATGTCGTCGTTGAGGTGGGTGAGTCCGTACCCGTAGGTCGCCACGGCGCTCAACAGCCACGTCCACGACATTCGTCCCCACGTCCGTGGCGATGTCGCAGGTCCCGGTGACAGCGCCGACCTGACGGCCGCGACCGCCGCCACGCAGGCGGCAGAGGCGGCCAACGGCCACCCGATCGTCAGGTACAGCACGGCGATGAGCACCAGCAGCAGCGCGAACTTCGGCGTGATCGCGGCCAGGAGGAGCAGCCCGCCGCCCAGGACCGCGGCGGCCCGCCATCCGCTGCGGCGCGGGCCGCCGGGGCGGGCCACCGACAGCAGCGGCAGCACGAACAACGCCACCAGCAGCGCCGGCACCACTACCAGGGAGACGAAGCTGATGGCGTCCCCATCGTAGGCGGCGAACGCCACCACCGTCCCACCGAGCAGGGTGACAGCGATGGCCGCCACGTGTTCCACGAGCCGCGTGGATTTCACGAGCGGCAACCGCGTGGCAAGTGCGGCAGGTGCGGCGCGTTCTCCGGCTGCCGGCCCTCCATCAGCAGCAGTCCGGGGCCGACCATCAAGGGCCGGCAGGCGTGCCGGTGCCCGCCTCCTGGTCCTGGACGATACGGCCGCGCAGCATGACCTCCATGACACTTCTTGCCAGGCTTTCGGCACATCGACTTCGTCGAACTCATCATGGTCTCCGACTGGCCTGAGCAGGAGCTGGTCCTGCGGCGGCCTGAGACCCATCTTCGCCACCGCTCGTACCCTCGTCGGCCGGGAGGCCCGCCTCGTCAGGCCGCGTAATGTCGGGGCCTGTGTCGTCAGGCCTCGTGTCGTCTTGGCAGTCATCGAGCGGATCGCATTCGGCATCGTCGCCGGCGGGGTCGTCCACGGCCGGATCGTCCGTGGACGGCTCGGGGAGCGGCGTGCTCGTCAGAACCGGCGTCGCGGACGGGGCTGGCGTGGCGGACGGGGTGGGTTCGGGGGCCAAGTCTTGCGTATTGCCGATGTCCGCGCGGGGCGGGAACTGCTCCACCGGCTGGTTCTTCGTGGCCTCGGTCATGAAGGTACGCCAGATGGCGGCCGGGTAGGTGGCCCCCTCGAAGGCAGCGCCCAGCGGCACCTCGTAGGGCAATGTGTACGGCTTGTCCGGCGTGTACGCCTTCTCCTTGGTCGGGTCCTTGCCCCGGTACCACGGGCAGTTGTCGTACCGCGGCCGCACCACTTTTCCGCTCTTGGTCCGGCACTCCTGGCGGAACATCCCCACGGCGGTCGACACCTGCGGGGTGAAGCCGACGAACCAGGCTTCCTTGTTCTCGTTGTTGGTTCCGGTCTTGCCGGCCACCGGCCGGCCGGGCAGCGCGGCGTTGCGGCCGGTCCCCTGCGTGACCACGGCTTGTAGCGCGTAGGTAGCGTCGGCGGCCACTTCGGGCGAGATCGCGTGGACGGGTGTGGTCTTCTCCACGTAGCGCTTCTGCCGGTCCTTCGTGGTCACGTCGATGATGACGTGATTGTCGTAGTGCTTGCCCGCGTTGGCGAAGATCGAGTAGCCGCCTGCCTGCTCGACGGCGGTCACCTGACTGCTGCCGATGGTTATCAGGTAGCGGTGGCGGTCCCGGGCGGACTCGAGGTTGCCTCTGTCGAGCCCGGCCCGTGCGGCGATGTCGATGACGTGATCGAGCCCGACCTTCTCCCCCATCTTGGCGAAGGCGGTGTTGACCGAGTGGGCGGTGGCGCTGATGACGTCGACAGATGGGGCCTTCGACGGATGGTCGTTCGCGATGGGTGTGGTGCCCTCGAGCTTCAGCGGGCTGCTCGCGGGCAGGAAGCTCCGCAGGCTGTAGCCCTGGTTCAGCCAGGCGGCCAGCACGTACGGCTTGAACGCGGAGGCCGCCTGCTTCTGCGACATGAAGGCGTCGTTCCACTGGTCCGTGGTGTAGTCGTCGCCTCCGTAGAACGCGCTGACCCGGCCGTTCCGTGGATCGACGGAGGCGAGTGTGGCGGTGATCTCGTCCGGGACCGTCCGGGTGTGCTGATTGACCGCGGCCTTCGCGGCCTCCATCAGCCGCTTGTCGAAGGTGGACCTGATGCGGTAGCCGCCCTTCTCGACGTCATCGAGGTCCAGGCCGGTCTTGGCCTTGAGCTCGTTGAGCACCGCGGTGATCATGTAGCCGTTGATGCCCTTGTGGTAGTCCTTGCTCCACTTCTTGATGCGCTTGGGCGAGGTGGGCGACTTGCTGGGCAGGCTGCCGTACGCGGCCGGGTCCAGCTTGGCCATCTGCCCGATCACGTAGGCGTAGCGCTCTTCCGTGGCGGCCATCCGGCCGGCCGCCTCCGCCTCGTCGAAGGCGCTCGGGTTCTGGATGCGACCCGCCAGGTAGGCGCCCTGCTCGGGGGTCAGCTTCGAGACGTCCCGCACGTTGAAGAAGGCCTCGGCCGCGGCGCCGATGCCGTACGCGCCCCGGCCGAAGTAGATCGTGTTGAGGTACTGCTCGAGGATGATCTCCTTGCTCAGGCTCTTGTTCACCTTGACTGCGACGAAGATCTCCTTCAGCTTGCGCTTGACCGAACGCTCCTGCGACAGGCCGTCGTAGTAGTTACGTGCCATCTGCTGGGTGATGGTGGAGCCGCCCTGCACCTGCTGGCCGGAAAGGGTGCTCCACAACGAGCGGGCCAGGCCGGAGAGGGAGATGCCCGAGTCCTCGCGGAAGGAGCTGTTCTCGGCCGCGATCACCGCGTCCTGCACCGGACGCGGGATCTGCGCGTACGTCACCGGCTTGCGCCTGACGCCCAGGACGGCCAGCGTCTTGCCGTTGGCGTAGGTGATGACGCTGGCCCGGTCGTCAACGCCGTCCTGGCTCTGGGCCTGCGCGGGCAGCGGTGTGACCGCGTACCCGACTATGATCATGCCGAACATGCCCGCCACCAGGACAGTAGCGCCGAGGATCACGATCTTCCAGTTGGGTACGAAGCGGCGCCGGCCGCCTTCGCGGGCGTGAGCGCCTTCACGGGCACGGGCGTGTGAGCGCCGAGGCGGTCGCATAAGTCCTCCGGTTCGGAAGAGGGTTCGGGAAAGAGAAGGGCGCACGCTGCCGGATGCGGCGGCGTGCTGCCCTACTGGCCGGGCAGGTTCTCGTTCAGGCCCTGACCTGCCTCGTCCAGGGCAGGTTGCGTGGTCGCGTCGTCCGGGTTCCGCCGGTCCGGGGCGCAGCCTGTGTCGCAGCCGCCGAACCGGGCGGTGTCCACCGGCGTGAACTGGGTCGGCGCCACGCTCCGCAGTGCGGCCCTCATGGTGTCGTTCCAGATGGGACCGGGTAGTGAAGCGCCCTGAACCGAGCCGTAGTAGTGGCCACCAAGGGTGACGCCGGTGAGCTTGTAGCGCTGCGAGCCGCGCGGGTCGCCGATGCTGACCGTCGCCGCCAGATCGGGGGTGAACCCGGCAATCCAGGCGTTGGTGTACCCATCGGTGGTGCCGGTCTTGCCGACCCCCGAGCTGTCGGCGGTCGCGTCGGGGACCTCCGGGTCCAACTCGCGCTCGCACCGCGGCTTGAAGGTGGTGGCCCTGCCGTCACGGCCGACGACTCTGGTGATGGCCATGGGCGGGCAGTTGGTGCCGCGCGCCGCGATGGCGGCGTAGGCGGTGGCCCTTCATGCCCTGCTTAAGTGCGGTGACCAGGGTGAACGTCTTGAACGTCGAGCCCGTCCGGAAGCCGATCAGCCCGCGGTGCGCCTTGTCGGCCACCGCGTTGTAGGAGATCTCGTCCTTACGGGCGGAGCCGCCGAACGGGCGGCTGGCCGCCATCGCCCTGATCTCTCCCGTGCCGGGCTCCACCAGCGCCTCGGTGGCCAGCGCGCGGTCCGAGGCGAAGACGTGCAGGACCTGCTTGACGTACTGCTGGGTGATGGAGGAGCCGCCCTGGCTGGTGCGGCCCGTGGCCAGGTTCTTGACCAGGGCGCGGGCGGTGCCCTCGATGTCGATCGCCCCGTGCTCGTAGAAGCGGTCGTCCTCGATCGCGACGATGGCCGTCTTCATCACGTCCGCGATGCGCGCCGGCGGCACGACTTTGCGGTCCTGCGCGTAGAACTGGGCGATCTGGTGGCCCTTGGTGTCGTACGCCGTCGCTTTCTCCGGCAGCGGCGGCGGTTCGGTCAGCTCCTCCGGCCGGAGATCGAGCTCATCAATCGCCGCTACGACCCCCGCCCCCGAACCGCCCACGACAGGCAGCGCGAGCGCCGCGGCCAGTACCCCAGCGGCGGTGGTGGCGGCGGCCCGCCGGGCGATGCTGGACACGAGCGTAGAAGGACACGAGCTGGACATGGCTTTCATGGCAGCACAACCATGAACAATATGTCCAAGACTGATATAGGTGTCCCAGCTATCTGAAAAGTGATATCAAGCCAGGTCACCGCTACCAGCGGCGAGACCCTGAGGATACCCGTGTCCGCGGAAACCGATCTCGGGCAGCCGCGGACCCGCGCCGAAACCTTGGCGGAAACGGCCCGGTGGGCGCCTTGAGCAACACCGTGAATCCGGCAGAACCGACGACGCCGAGCTGATCCGGCGCTCGGGAGCACGTTCCGGAGGCCTTCGCCGACCTCCTCGACCGGCACACGCCTGCCATGCGGCGCTACGTCGCCAGGCGGCTTGGCCCGTCCCTGGCCGACGACATCGTCTCGGACACCTTCCTGACCGCTTTCCGGCGGCGCCACCGCTACGACCCGAGCCATCCCGACGCACGGCCCTGGCTGTACGGCATCGCGGCCCGGCTCATCGGCCGGCATCGACGGGTAGCGATCCGGAGCTACCGAGCGCTGGTCGGCAGCGGGGTCGACAAGGTCGCCGAGCCGTACGCCCGAGCGCGTCGACGCCCGGATCGCCGCGCAGCGAATCGGCCTGGCGGCGGCGCTGGCGGAGCTGTCGTCCGGTGACCGGGAGGTGCTGTTACTTGTGCCCTGGGCCGACATGTCGTACGAGGACGTGGCCCGCGCGCCGGGCATCCCGGTCGGCACCGTCAGGTTCCGCCTGCACCGGGCCAGGGCCAAGACACGTCAGGCGCTCGGCGGATCCAATCCGGCGACCCGAGAGGAGTCTTTCGATGGATGACCTGCGATCGCTGCACGCCTGGCGCCGAGGTTCCCGAACCGGGCAAGGAGTTGGATCATCCCGCAGCGCCGGCGACTGCTGACCCGGATCCGGGGACGCGGGTGGGCGCTGGGGCGCCGCGTGCTCGTGGTCGGGGGCGCTGTGGGCCGCGCTGCTCGGCATCCCCGCCCCGGGCGCAGGCCCAGGGCCGGTGCCGGCGGAGACCCTCCGCAAGCACCGGCAACCTCTAAGCACCGAAGCGCCAGGGCGAACCCGCACTGGCGAGAGGCGTCTTGAGCTCGAACCTGGCGTCCGCAGTCATGGAGGGGCACCTGAGTTGCGCGTGTCACTGTCCTGCCGCCATAGGTCCGTGCCGCGAGTTCCTTGAACTCCCTCATGGCAGCCGTGTTCGCACCAATAGCGGACCAAGACCGTCTCGCTCGGTTATGTTCCGCGTGCAGGGCGGCGGGTACCGAACTGCCGCAGCCCGCGCCGATCTGGCGGGGCCTGAGACGATACTGTCGGAATATGACGATCTTCGGCCCGGTCATCGACATCCGTCCCCTGTTCCCGCGCGAGCGGGAAGCCATGCTCGACCTGCTCGGGTCGCTGGGGCCGGCTGACTGGATGAAACCGACGGTCTGCCCCGGCTGGGATGTCCACGACGTCGTCGGCCACGTGCTGAACGATTACATGCGGCGGCTCTCCGGCAGTCGCGACGGGTACGGCGGTGCCGTGTTTGCCGCCGACGAGACGTTGCCCGCCTATCTGGCGCGCGTCAACGACGAGTTCGTCCGAGCGACACGCCAGCTCAGCCCGCAGGTGATGATGGACCTGCTGGACCACCTGGGCCGTCAGCTCGACGCCGTGTGGGTCTCCCACGACCTGGAGGCACCCGCCCTCCTCAACGTGTCCTGGGCCTCGACCGACGTCGACAGCCCGGCGTGGCTGGACATCGCTCGCGAGTACACCGAGTTCTGGGTGCATCAGCAGCAGGTGCGCGACGCCGTCTCCGTCCCCGGAGCCGACGGCCCTGAGCTGATGGGGCCGGTCCTGGACGTCTTCGCCCGGGCGCTGCCGTACGCGCTCAGAGAGCAAGAGCACCCGGAGGGCACGGCGGTCACGCTGGAGGTGATCGGCCCTGCCGGTGCGCGGTGGTCCGCGGTCAGGCGCGCGGGCCGATGGGTGATGTCCCCGGCGGACGAGGACCCCGCCGCGCTGGTCACGATGGACCAGGACACCTTCTGGCGGCTCGCCACCAGGGGCATCACCGTCGTGGAAGCCCGCGAGCGCGCAGACCTGAAGGGAGACCCGGCGCTCGCCGCGGCGGCGACCACGTTGCTGGCGGTCGTCGCGTAGGTTTCGCGGGGGCTGACGCTCGTGACCGATGACGTCCAGGAACTCCTCCACGACCGCCGTCATCCGGCCGAGGACGTCGGCGGTCTCGCGGGGCGGCCCCCGGCGCCCTCGACCCTATGCAGACGAGCCTGCGCGCCCGCACCGAGAAGCCGCCCGGCGGCGGGCCGACGGTGACGCGCCGGCCGAGTGCATGCACCCGTTCCCGCATGCCGGCCAGGCCAGGCCGTGCCGTTCGACGATCTCGCCACATCCCGGACCATCGTCGGTCACCTCACGCGGCCCGCAGCCGACGGTTACCTTGGCCCTCGACGCCCCGGGCGTGCTTGAGCGTGTTGGTCCGCGCCTCCTGGACCATGGGGTAGGCGGCCACTGCCGGCGCGGCCGGGCTCGGCGGACGGGTCGCCGCGCTCGCCGAGGAATTCCTTTACGCGCGCCGCGCGGGCCGTACCCCTCCGTGCTGCCGGCCCGACGGCAGGCACCAGTGCGGGTGTCATCCTCCGCAGGGCCCGCTGGGCCTGGGATCTCGATCGGAGGCTCACCTGCGCGTGGCTTGGTAGCTCAGCCGCTGTTGGCCAAGGCGGCAGTTCGCCCGGCGAGGTCGTGAACGTGGACTCCGATGCAGCGGTGGTGCAGGAACTGAACAGCCTGGCGATTCCACCTGCACTGATATCCGAACTTACATATATTAATGACTGATATCTATATTTGACACTCGAAAGACGACGCTGCTTTGCTCGCCTCTCCGACACCGGTCAAGAGCGAGGATCATTGATGCGTCACCTTTGTCATTCCCGTCCCGGCGCGGCGTTGCGGGTCACCGGGCTGGTCCTGGCCGTCCTGGGGGCCGGCACCGGCACCGGCACCGGCACCGCGTCGGCGTCGGCGTCGGCGTCGGCCGGCGTGGCGGCCAGCGCATCCGTCGCTGGGATGCCGGAGCACTCCCCGACCGCTGCCCAGCGCGAGCTGCGCCGCCTGGAGGCCGGTTACCAGGGCCGGATCGGGGTGTACGCCTACGACACCGGCACCGGCCGGACGTTCGCGTACCGATCGGATGAGCGGTTCCCCCTGCTATCCACGTTCAAGGCCCTGGCCGCCTCAGCGGTGCTGCGCAAGGCTCGCCAGTCCGACCCGAAGCTGCTCAACCGGGTGATCTACTGGAAGGCGAGCGAGGTCGTGGACGGCTCGCCGATCACCGGCAAGCACCTCAAGGACGGCATGACGGTCGCCGAGCTGTGCGACGCGGCGCTCAGGTACAGCGACAACACCGCCGGCAACATGCTGCTCAAGCAGATCGGCGGGCCTGCCGGGGTGACCCGGTTCGCCCGGTCCCTCGGCGACCGCATCACCCGCCTGGACCGCATCGAGACCGACCTCAACTACTGGAACTCCAATGAGAAACGGGACACCACCACCCCCGCCGATGTGGGCCGCGACCTGACCCAGCTGGCCGTCGGCACGGCCCTGCACGCCAAGGACCGGGCCCGGCTCAACGACTGGCTGCGCCGCAACACCACCGGCGACGACCGCATCCGCGCCGGTCTGCCGAAGACCTGGACCGTCGGTGACAGGACCGGCAGCGGCTTCAATTACGGCACGGCCAACGACATCGCGGTCGCCTGGCCGACGCCGCACGCCAAGCCGCTGGTCATCGCCGTCTACACGAACCGCAAGGCGGCCGACGCGACGTACGACAACAAGGTCATCGCGAACGCGGCCACGATCGCCGCCAAGGCCCTGGGCAAGCTGCCCTGACCACCTGAACCGAGCCGGACACGAGGGCAACCAGGCCACGCGGTTCAACGTCCTCGGCCTCACGTGCGCATGGCGGGATGACGGTACCGAGGCGCCCCTCGGCGAGTTCGGCGCGACCGAGGATTGCGTGGAGGCCGCTGCCTGTTGGGGATCGGATCGAGGTATCCGGGGAGGCGTGACGGAGCAACGCCGCGCTCGTCCAGCACGACCGCGATGTGGATGCAGGCGCTAGAGGTGTTGCCCTCCGGGCCAACGAAGAGACGGTCGGCAAAAGCGATCGGCGCGAAGAGGTCGGGCTCGCCACCAAGGGGGCAACATCGCGGGGACCACCGCACGCGGCGCTCCTGCCCTACCCGTCCGGGACGGGTACTCTCCAGCATCCGCGGGCGGCCATCGACGCATCGCTCATTTGCCCGAGTCGGCAGGGGAGTGATCGGCCGCGTCGCCTCCTAGGCCTACCCGCCAGGTCGTTCAGGCCACCGGCCAGCCTGTGAACGGGCAGTAGAGATATCTGGTGATGTCGATGTGGAGTGTCTCGGTCCCGATTCGGTCCAATCGGCCTTTGCCCGAGCCCGGGCAACACGCGCGTTGATTGATGGCGAACCAGGTTCGCAATCCTCGCGGGGTCGGGCGGGAGCGTTAGAAAAAGAGGGAATAGGCGGCGGGCGTCGCGCCAAGTACCAGATGAACCGATGCGGCGCTTCAGAGGAGACAAGCCTGGTGGCGATCACAAGACCTCCGGATGTCGGAGGAAGGACCGACGGCGAGGTGATCGGCGCCTCCCGCGGCGAGCCGGAGAGGTTCGCCGAGATCTTCCAGCGGCACTGGGACGAGATTTACCGCTACATCGCCCAGCGCTTGGGGCCCGAGTCCGCCGAGGACGTCGGCGCGGAGACCTTCGCCGTCGCCTTCCGCGGCCGGCAACGCTACGACCAGACCAGGAACGACGCCCGGCCGTGGCTGTACGGCATCGCGACCAACCTCATCCGGCAGCACTGGCGGGTTGAACGCCGCCACCGCCGGCTTCTCGCGCGGGCGGACGCCCAGGCTGCCGGTGAATCGTTCGACCAGGCCAGCGACGAGCGGCTGACCGCCCAGCGGCTGGCCCCGCGCATCGCTTCGGCGCTTGCGCGGCTGTCGGCCGCCGAACGCGACCTGCTGCTCCTGATCGCCTGGGCTGATCTCACATACGAGGAGGCCGCGCAGGCGCTGGACGTGCCGCCGGGCACGGTCGGATCGCGGCTGTACCGCATCCGCCGGAAGCTGCGCCGAAGCCTCGGCGACACCAACCCCCTGCGACTCCCGGAGGTGGACGCATGAACGAGGAGGACATCGCCCTGATTCGCCGATTCCGGCCCGCGGTGCCGCCGGACGATCCCATGGCCAAGGCACGGGCGCTGGCCCGTCTGCGGCACGAGTTCGACTCCGTCCCGGCGCGGCGCCGCCCGATCGGGCGACGTGCGGCAATCACCGGCCTGGTGGCGGCAGGAGCCGCCGTGATCGTCGTCGCGACCGGGTACGCCGGGCTGCTCGAGGACCCGCCGCGAGACGATCCGCATGCCGCGGCCTCCGGCGGGACGCCGCGATCCACTCCAGACGTGACCCTGGGGACCCTCGAACTGGCGGCCGCCGCTGTCGAGCGGCAGAGCACGCCCCCTCGGCCGGCCCGCGACCAGTGGGTCTACACGCGCCAGCTGACCGACTTCGCCCTCAAGCCCGACGATTCGGGCGGACGGTCGGCGGAGGTGCGAGGGAAGGTCACGGTTGAGGAGTGGTGGAAGTTCGACGGCAAGGAGAAGGCGACGTCCGTCCAGGGCGGCAAGCTTCGAAGAAGCCGCATTCTCGGCCCGGGCGAGCAACCCCGCCACCCTGACCCGCGGTTCAACGGGGGTGCCATCGGTGGCCCGGGCGTCGTGAACCGTACGCCGAACAAGCTCTACGATTACGTGGCCGGCCTGCCCATCGACCCGGACTCCCTGCTCGCGCGGATCAGGAAGGACTACCGCGACAAGGGCCGGGACGTGACCACCTTCGGCGTGATCGCCATGCTCTTCCGGGAGAACCAACTCATCCCGGCCAAGACGAACGCCGCGCTCTACCGGGCACTTGCGAAGATCCCTGGGGTGCGGGTCCAGGACGCCACCGACTACGCCGGGCGGCACGGCATCGGGGTGGTCTTCGGCAACCAACTGATCGTGCTCGACTCGCGAACCTATCGATATTTGGGAGACAAGCGCCAGGCACTCCTCGACTCCGCCGTGGTCGAGGAGCCAGGGCGTCGCCAGTGACGGTGTCCGGGTCCAGCGGGAGAGCGACCGGTCACCGGTGCCATGGCGGCGGCGCCCGCGTCGGTAGCGGCCGGGCCCGCAGGGCCACTGTCGCCGTGCCACCCGACCCGCTCCGATCCCGCGGGCAGCCTCACGTCGGCTGCCGCCTGCAAGGCTCCCGCCCGGATGCGGCCGGATAAGCGGCCGGCCGCTCATCCGGCCGGGCGCCGGCGGTGGACCACGCACCCGCGGCCGGCAGCGGCGGTGACCGTCTTGGTCGCCGCCGTGCTAGCAGCCACCTCCTGGCCAAGCCGGCCGGCCGGCGCGCCCGCCGCGGAGCGGCGGATACCCGCCGCCATCCTCACCGCCACGCCCACCGCGTCGGCCCCGCCACCATCGACCGCACTCCTGCAGGCGGAGCCCGCGGCCATCAAACGCGGCACGCCGGCCAACCGGCACCAGGCCGGACCACCCGCCCGCACCGCCGCGGCGGAATCCGTGCCGCCGGGCCAGGCCAAGAAGATCACCAGTAAGACGGGCAAGGCCAAAGACGGGCACAAGCTTCGCTCGCCGGGCAAGGGCGGCGGTAAAGGGCGTAAGTGATCAGGATGCGGCTGCGGTTCGCGGGAGGTTACGGGGGCCTGAGAACGGCATGGAGATCCTGGCGCCGCCGGCTCTGGCGCTGGTCACGTCGTGTTCCCTCGATACGATCACCCCCGCTCTCAGCCATGGCGACGACGTCGTCCTGATCGGCTTCGGCACCTTCTCGGTCAAGAACCGCGCCGAGCGCACGGCCGCAACCTCAGACCGGTGAGGCGATCAAGATCCTCGCGGCCATGGTGCCCGGCTTCACCGCGGGCAAGAGCCTCAAGGACGCCGTGAGAACGTAGCCCCACCGCCCCGGGGACCGGCCTTCTCCTCACCGAACGTGGCCCCAACCCCAAGGTGGAGTGATCGTCGCAGGTCAGCCCGCGTGACGGCTTCTCCCTGCAGCCGCGCGTTTCGGTCGGGCAGTCGCCGGTTCCCGGCAGCGGGGGAGGATTCACCCGACTCGGCCATGGCCTCCTGCCAGGCCGCCAAGGGGTCGTCTTCCTCGTCCAGGAGCCGCCCCTTCGGGGAGGATCGGACTGGATTTGGCGCTATGCAGCCGCCCGAGGAAGCCGGACCCGGTCAGGCCAGGTCCCCTGCCCGGAGTGCGCGCTTGACCGTGGGTCATCGCCGGGTGGAGTCGCGCAGGACCAGGCGCCACTCGATCGGACCGGTCTCAGCCGCCGCTTCCTCGCCTAGGACCAGCTGCGCGCAGCGGGCTCCCTGGGCGCGCAGGTTCTGCGCGACGGTCGTCAGCCCGGCGGCGGCGGCCGCGTCGGTGTCGTCCCAGCCGGTGACGGCGAGGTCGCCGGGGACGGCGAGACCGGCACGGGCGGCCGCTCGCATCAGGCCCAGGGCGAGTTCGTCGCTCATGGCCATGACAGCGTCCGGCGCGTCCGACCCCTTCAGGAACGCCGTGGCCAGGGAATCGGCCTCGCACGCGCTGTTGCGTGCGCACACCGCGACCCGCACCTGCGGCCATCGGCCGCCGGTCGCCTCCCAGGCGTCACGGACTCCGCGCAGGCGCTCACGGGTCACGCGGAAAGTGGCCTCGGCCGGATCCAGCCCGTTGCGGACCCCCGGCGTCCGGGCGCGATCGAGCGGGAAACTGAGCACCATCGGCCGCCGGGCGCCGGCGAGGGCCTCGGCGGCGACGGCGCGGGCCGCGGCACGGTCGTCGATGGCCACGATCGGCACGTCCCGGTGGTGTGGTCCGCCGTGCACGACGGCGGGGAGACCGGTGGCGGCCACCGCTGGCAGCACGGGGTCGTCGTCGCTGGTCGTCCAGACGACGAAACCGTCCACCGCGGCCTCGGCGACCCGGTCGGTGTCGGAGGGCGCCCCGGTGATGGGCACGATCGTGAGCCCTAGGCCGTGACTGGCGCAGACTTCGGCGACGCCGGCCAGGAACCGGATGGCCTGGGGATCCTCGAAGGCGTAGGTGAGGTGCTCGCCGAGCACCACCCCGAGGCTGCCGGTCCGTCCCCGGCGCAGCGAGCGGGCCCCCGGATGAGGGCCGGGGTATCCCAATCGGGCGGCGGCCTCGCGGACCCTGGCCTGGGTGCGTTCGGAGACGCGATCAGGCTGGGCGTAGGTATAGGAAACGGTCATCACTGAGACCTTCGCCGCGCGGGCCACCTCCGCCATGGTCGGCCGGGGCCGAGAAGGGTCTTTGGCCATGCCTCACCCTATCTTGTGTATCGTTACACCGCATGTGTACCGATACACAAATGGACACCGATCATGGTCACATCCGAGCCTGGGTGGCGTACGCGGGATTCACTGTCTTCGGCGCGTTCTGGGGCGTGTGGGGCGCGTCCGTGCCCGCCATTCGCGACCAGGCCGGGCTGACCGATGGCCAGCTCGGCACGGCGCTGCTGTTCGTCGCCGCCGGCGCCCTGCCCGCAATGCCTCTCGCGGGCAGGGCCGTGGACCGGTGGGGGCATCGCGTCACGGCGATCACGCTCACGTCGCTCGGCATCGCCGGCATCGCCGTGGCCGTCACCGCTCGCGACCTGCCTGCGTTATCCGTGGGACTGGCGGTGCTCGGCGCGTCGTCCGGCGCTGCGGACGTGACGATCAACGCGGCGGCCGGCTCCGTCGAACGGGCCAACGGCCGTCCGGTCATCGCCAGAGGGCACGGCTTCTTCTCCTTGGCCGTGGTCACGGCGAGCCTCGTCACCGGCCTGCTGAACGCCGCCGGCCTGCCCGTGGTCGTGCCGTACTTGCTGGTCATGCTCGCCGCCTGTGCTGTGAGCGTCGCCATCGTCACCGGCGGTCGCACGCAGGCTGATTCCGGCCGTCATGATCACGCCCGCACCTCAACCGCGCACAGCCGGCCGGGTCTGCGCGCTCATCTGCCGCTCCTGCTTGTCGCGGGCGGACTCGGTGCGCTCGGATTCGCAGTGGAGAACGCTCACCAGAGCTGGAGCGCCGTCTACCTCGCCGATACCGTGCACGCCGGACCCGCGCTGGTCGGCGCTGGGCCCGCGGTCTTCGCACTTGCCGCCTCGCTCACCCGCTTCGCGATCAGCGCGGTGAAGACCCGTCGCGCCTGGATCGTCCTCACCACCGGCGCGGTGATCTCCGCGGCGGGGACGTCCCTGCTCGCCCTCACCGCGTCTCTCCCTCTGGCTCTGCTCGGGCTGGCCCTGGCCGCCGTCGGCACCGCCGTGGTCTTCCCCACCGTGCTCGGCCTGGTCACCGCCAACGTCCCCGCTGCTCGCGGTGCCGCCACCTCGGTCGTGTCCACCTTGGCCTATCTCGGCTACCTCGCCGGGCCGGTATATGTGGGGCACTGGGCGCAGGCGACCGGGCTGCCGGGCGCCATGCTGGCCGTGGCGGCACTCGCCGCGGCCTTGGCGCTGCTGGCGTGGCCCGCGCTCAGAGCCGTCGTCCCCTCTCCCGCATGGCGCGGCACCGCCGAAGCAGGAGCGACGGGCAGGCCGCGCGCGTAACGGGACAGCTCGTCGCGGGCGAGGTCGGCCTACCCGGCAAGGGAGACAAGCGGCCACCTACCGCAAGCCGCCCGAGCAGTGAGCACGCCCCGGTGAGTCGCCGGCGTGCGCTCTCGACGTCAGGCGACCCGGCGGGCCAGGACCTGTCCCGTACGGGAAGCGCTCGGGTGGGGGTGGAGCCGTTGCCTTCGGAGAACGCGACCGGCCGGCCCCCGCCGCCTGCCCAGCAGTCGACCCGCAGCAGCTCCACGGCGGGCCTGCCGGGTCTCGTCCGCGGCGTGGGCCAGGAGCGTCGCCCCGATGCCCCGGCCGGCGTAGCGCCGGTCGGAGATCAGCAGCCGGACGTACCGCTCGGGCTCCCCGGCCGGTGCGATGGGCATCTGGGGCCGGGGTCCAGCACCATCGCTCCGACGGGTGCTCCTGCCAGCTCGGCGATGTAGGGGGCGCTGTCGGCCATGAGCCCCTCGATCTTCGCCTTCGCGCCGGGCTTCTGCGAATACGGTGTCGTGCCCCATTGCTCGGTATTGCCTCGGTCGTTCATCCAGACCACCGCAGCGTCGAGCATGTCCAGCATGACCGAGGCGTCGGCCAGGGTGCCCGGTCTGATCCGTATGCCATGTTCGGTGTCGTTCACGGCGGAAGCTTAGACAGTGGCGACGGCAGGATCGATTCCGGCGGCGCGGAGGGCCTTAAGGTTGTCCTGGAAGAGGGCGTCGAAGGCTTCCGTCTCGTCCCCGAAGGCTTCGACGGCGACGTCGAGCGGGGCGTCGCCGAGGACATCGGCGGTGCCGACCTCGGCGCGCAGCATGACGGTGGCGTTGCCCTCGAGGACCGGCTGCCACGCGTCGCCGGTCCGCTGGAGCCAGCTGCGGCAGGGGCCGCCCGGGTTGCGGACCAGCACACGCGTGCCGGGGTCGGCCAGGCCGAGGCGGGAGAGGGTGGCGCGGGAGGCGGAGACGCCGGAGCCGCACGACTCCGTCAGTCCGGCGCCGCGCTCGAAGGTGCGGATGAAGGCCTCGTCCTCGCCGAGCCGCTGGACGAACGAGACGTTGGCGCCGAGGGGGAAGGCGGCGCTGTCACCGGCGACGCGGCTGCCGGTGGTGACCAGCTCGTCCTCGTCGTAGCGGTCCACGAGGGTGATCAGGTGACTGTTCGGCACGGCGAGGGCCGTGACGGTGCGCCGGGAGCTGTAGGCGGGGTTTGCCTGGTCGACGTACGGCCATGCGACGCCCGCCACGATCGGGTCGCGGGGGGTGAAGTCGACGGCGGGCAGCTCGACGGCGACCTGCCGCACGCCCTGGGCGGTGCTCCCGGCGGCGCGGACGGTGAAGGAGTAGGGGCCGGTACGCAGGACCGTCTCGTCGACCTGGTGCCGATCGAGCACGAGGCGGCCGGCGGCGCGCATGCCGTTGCCGCACAGCAGGGCGGGCGAGCCGTCCGGGTTGAAGAACCAGGCGTCCGCGGTGCCGTCGGCGGCGTCCCTGACGAAGTAGACGCCGTCGCTGCCGCCCTTCCACGCGCACAGCCGCCGCACCGCGCGGGGCAGGTCGGCGGCGGTGAAGTGGTCGTCGGGGGCGCCGTCGGCGACCAGGATGACGTTCCTGGAGCCGTGGGTCATAGCGACATTGAGGCGAGGCATTGGCGATCCTTGCTGTGGGCTCACCAGCCAGCTTAGTCCGTGGAGATGCTCGAGCCCGAGGCGCTGCGCCTGCTGGCCAGGGTGCCATTCGGCCGGATCGTCTTCACCCGCCAGGCGCTGCCCGCAGTCCGGCCGGTGAACCATCTCGTCGTGGACGGGCAGATCGTCATCCGCTCCAATCCCGGTACGATCCTCAGCTCCCACGTGACGGTGTCGGAGGCCGTGGTTCCGGTGAACGTGCGTGATGGGCAGGGCTTGGTCCGCCACGCCGTCGAACTGTGCCTCCGGTCCAGCAAGATCGCCTAGGTGCACGACTCCTCATCATGGCCCCCACTCGCCGCCGGGTAGCCACTTCCCCCGCGGAGCCATGATGCAACGACCGAATGGGGCGGCGGCCGTGCTCGGTGCGTGCTAGTCCGCCCCGTCACGCGCCATCAGGCCCCGGCAAGGCCTGACACGCGTAACCTGTTGAGGTGGCACGAACCGTCGCACAAGGGCACGGGGTGGCACTAAAGGATCTTGCTTCTCATCCGATTGTTGGTAAGTGCGAATTTCGCATGGCGCGCTGTGATCTGCGCGGATGCTTCTCCGGACGTCCGCCGGTGCTCGGCCCGGGCAGTAACGGCTCGAGCGGCTCCCACTGCACATCGGTCAGATCCGAGGTGACGATCGGGGGGTATGCGGCCACCCTGACGCCACCGGCATCCAACGTCACGCCGCCACGCCGAACATGGATGATCTTCTCAAACACGCACCAACGTCCACGCCGGCTTCGTCTTCTACCTGCCGACATTCTTGACGCTGTTATCTGCGGTCAGCTGAGCGTCCACTCGCCCTTCTGATCAGCGAACCCGCTGTTCAACCCGAACTGCAGCTTCGCCAGCTTGGCCCCATCCGGCACCTCGAACACGATTACACCCTTGCGTGAGTCGCCCTTGTTGATCGTCGCCGAGCCGCCGAACGACTGCCCCTCCTGTACCGTTTGGAACGACGTCCGATACTGCTGGCCCTCACCGTCGATCAGCATCGCCCCGTTCGTCGGAGAGTCGCTGTACACGGCCTCACCGGCATTCGTCAGCGTCAGCTCGATGGCAACGAGCCGGTTGCCCGTTTGAGGCTTCGAGAACTGCTCGCCCGTGGCCGGGTCTACGACGCGAGTCACTGTCACCTGCATCTTCAGGCCAGGGTCCATGCCCTCCAAGGTGATCGCCCCGCCGACGGTGGCCGTGGACGGCTGTTCCTGCTCGGGCTGTTCCTGCGCGGGCTGCTCTTGGGCCTGCTCCGCCGGCGGTTGGCTGGATGGCATGACCGCGTTCGGAGAGCCGGCCTCCGTCACCACCGCCTCTCTGCTGGTGGGAGCCAGAACCAGCACGACAGCGGCGCATCCACCGAGGAGCAGGAGCGGAACGCCGATCGCCAGGGTGAGGATCAGGCCGAGGTTGCTGCGCTTCGGAGGCGGCGGAGGCATGGGCGGCTGGTACCCATACTGCGGCTGTGGGGGCCCGCTGTGGCCATAGGGCTGGGACGGTGGCTGCTGGCCGTAGGGCCCTTGCGGCTGGGGCGGGTAACCCATAGTGCGACTCCAGAGATGTGAGCGGACGCTGTGGGACGTTCCAAGCATGCGCCTGGTTGGCATGGATCACGTGTCCAGATCCGGACATCTACCAGCGAGGGAGCCCTGTGACGATGACAGCCGACGAGCCGACGCTGGGCGAGGTGGTACGCAGTCTGGCTCGTATCGAACGAGACCTCGGCACACGGTTTGACGGCATCACCGCCCGCCTCGACAGGGTCATCACCGTCGAGCTGTATGAGGCGCATCAGAAGGCCGTCGAGCAGCGGTTCGTCGCCGTGGAAAGCGAGGCCACGGATCTCAAGGAGCAGCGGTTGCGCGACGACGAGAAGCGGACGGCCGACCGCCGCATGGTCGTCGGCGCGCTCATCACCGCGAAGCTCTCGCCCACCATCATCGCCGCGGCGCTGCTCCTGGCGCTGGGACTCTAGACCGTAGGAGGGCTTGTGGGCGTCGACCTCATCGGCCTCATCGACCGTGAGGCCTGGCGGGCCCGAGCGCCGCGCGGCACGTACGATCGGATTTCCCGGACGCGCGTAGCCAAGATCCACTACACGGGACGGCGCGTCGACCCGGCCACCGTGGACGACCACAACCTGTGCATCGCCGCCGTCCGCAGCATCCAGAAGGGTCACCAGGACGGCAGTCACGGCTGGCTCGACATCGGCTGCACCGCGGCGGTGTGCACCCATCGGGTGGTGTTCGCCGGGCGCGGCCCGCACATCCTGCGGGCCGCCAACGGGGCCGGTCCGAACGCCGGCCACTACGCCGTCCTCGGCCTGGTCGGCAACTCCGGCCTGACCGTTCCGCCCTACGGAGTTCCCCTCGGTCTGGCCGACAGCGCCTGCGGCGTCCCGGTGTACTGGGATCGCGACTTCCTGGGCCTCGCCCTCGTGATCGTGTCCCGGCTTCCCGGGCAGGCCGGCTTTGTGGTGCTGCATCCGAGGTGCGAATCTCCTGATCAGCGATCACTTTGATGAGCCGTCGCCTGACCCGGCGACGCTCTCTGCGGGCCTCATCCGCAGAGAGCGCCGTTGCCGCGTGGGCGTCCCGTTCGCACCCGGTGCGGGTCAGTTCACGGTGACGGTGAGCGGGCCCTCCAGGACGGTGTAGCCGTCGTTGTGGCAGTACCAGGCCGCGTAGGTTCCGGGACCGGGCACGGCGGTCGTGGCCAGGGTGATGAGGCCGCTGGCGTCGGGGGCGTATTTCCAGACGATGGCCTCTCCGTCTCCGGGTTTCTTGCTGGCGGGGTAGAGGCCGATCCAGTTCTTGGCGCTGACGGTTTCGGGCACGGTGGAGTACTGCAGGGTGAAGTCTGTCCCGCGGGCGAGGGCGGACGTGGAGCTGGTGAGTGCGTTGGTGGGGACCGCGACCCGCGGGTAGGCATCGTTGATGGCATTCTGATCGTTCAGGGTTTCCCACGCCAAGACCTGAGAGCCGTCGGTACGGTGCAGGACGTAGCGGTCGCCGCGGAACCACACCGCCTGGGCGATGCGTTTGCCGTCGGCGAAGTATTCGCGCTCCACCTTGACCGTGCGGCGGTTTTCCTCCGTGGTCGACCTGGAGACCATGACGCGTAGCTCGTTGCTGATGGTGATGCTCATGGAGGCGGTGAACCCGTCGGCTTCCATGCCGGACTCATGGGTCATCGAGATGGTGGTGGTGTTTTCCACCTCCAAGGCGTTGGTGGTGGTCATGCCGACCGTGACTTCCTCGGACCTTAGCTGGCGCACCCCACCGCCGTGCTCGTAGTAGTAGACCCGCTTGTAAAAGCCGTACCGCTTGAGCAGGTAGTAAGGGCTGGTCTGAGCCTGCCGGGTCTTGTCCAGTGACGGGTCGGAAACCAGCGGGGCGGGCAGGATGGTCTGCCCGATCAGTATCTCGTTGGTGGTGTCTTGGGGAGTGGGCGCGTAGCCGGTGAGCCGGATGATGTCGCTCGGCTGGTTGCCGGTCGCTCCGATTGTGGCGGTGGCAATCTGGGGATAGGTGTCAGCCCGTTCCAGAGCCCATTGTTGCGAATCGGCGTATTGGCCGTCCTCGGGATACCAGGTGTTGATGCGGTCTTGGTCGGTGTTGAAGTTGTTGGGGGTCAGGAGCAGCCCGCCGTTTTTGTTGCTGATGGTGTGGTAGCCGTTGTCCGCAGGGGTGATTCTCCAGATTTGGCTGTTGCGTATCCGCTGGTCCTCGGTGTTCTGCAGAGGAAACAGGTTTACTCGTGCGTTGCTGCTGGAGTAGTCGTTGGGGGTGAGAAGGTTGCCTCCCAGTTTCTGGAAGATCAGATACTCTTGGTTGTCCAGGGCCAAAAGGTGCCAGGTCTGGGAGAGCCGCGCGTTACCCGTGCTCTCGAGCTTCCACTGGGTGGCGAAGCTGTCGGGGGAGAAGTCGCAGCTGGTCAAATACAGGCCGCTGCGCTTGTTCTTGAGCCGGTAGCTATAACCGACCTCCATGATGGCGCCCTCCTCCGCTCGAAACGGAACTTTCTTGTTCCGCCGGCCCCCTTCCGGCCCGATCTGGCCGTGTTATGTCTGGGAGCCTTCTGGATCGTCTGCTTCGGCAACGCGGCCGTCAACGTCCGAATGTGGCCATCCATGAGACCTCGTCCACGAGGAGGAAACTCTTGCCAATTTGCCAAGCACATGCTTGGTTGCAATGGGAAGCGCGGAACTAATCGGGCGAAGGGGCTTGCCTTCGCATTTCACATTTAGATCTTTTGATGAGGATCTCCGAGCGACAAGCATGGAGGCTGAGGGGGACCGCACGGTCAGACGACGTCTGGGGTTGCCTGACTGTGCGGCCTGTGCGGCCTGTGCGGCCCGGGCGATCGGGCGGAGCTTCGTACGGCGCTGGTCCTCCAGCCTCCGGCAAGCTCGGCCGGCTCGGCGCTTGGAGCAGGTCGAGGATCGAGCGCGCCTCCGCAGCGGGCTCGGGGGTGTCGCCGTGCTCGGCGTACGGGTGCCACGCGCCGTCGGCGGTGCGGTGACGGACGATGTCCGCGATGTGGGCCATGACCGGGTGTACGGCTCGAAGATCCCGTCCCGGTCACCCTCGGCGAAGCCGGCGGAGGTCAGCTCGGTCATGGCCACTCCTCCTCGCTGGTCTGCGTTTCGAGGTCAGGTTGAGCCTGACCCTGGATCGGCTGCGAGAGCTCCGCCGGTCCGCGTTCAGGCTGGCCCGGGGGAACGCGCCACGGGGCCGCTCGGCGAGCCGGGCCTCCAGCCACCCGGTCGGGTTCGCGTGGCCGATCGAGAGGGTGAACGCCGAGACACGTACCCGTTCCGCGGGGGAGCGGTCGAGCACCGCCACCAGGGTGGCGCGCCGGCCCTCGGTGATCGCGCTGCCCGGGTGGACGCGGACTCGCACGGTGCACTCCATGATGGGGACTGCGCCCGTCGTGGTTGTCGCGGAAGCCCCCTGTCGAGGGCCGGAGCGTGCGAGCGCCCGGCTCTCGCCGGGAGCGGGCAGCATGTACAGGGAAGGGCCTTTCCGGCCGACCAAGGTATCGGTGTCATGGAGACATCCGGTTCCCGTGGAGGTGGAGGTGCAAGTGCCGTTACGCGACGAGACGCTCGGGATCGGCGACCTGGCCCGGCTGACCGGCGTACCGGTGCGGACCATCCGCTTCTACTGCGACGAGGGCATCATCGCGTCGGTGCGCAGCGTCGGCGGCCACCGCAGGTTCGACCGGGCCGCCGTGGAGCGGCTCGGCCTGGTCAGGCGGCTGCGCGGGCTCGGCCTCGGGCTGGCCACGATAGCGCGCGTGCTCGCCGGCGAGTGCACCGTGGCCGACGCCGTCTCCGCCGAGCGGGCCGCCCTCGACGTCCAGCTCGCGAACCTGGCCTGGCGGCGGGCCTCGCTGCGGGCGATCGAGGAGGCCGGCCCCGCCGAGCGGGCGGCCAGGCTGGAACTGCTGGCCGCCGTGGAGCGCGGCCCGGCCGCCCATGACGTGCTGGTGGAGTTCTGGCGGCGGCAGCTGGTCTCGCCCGTCTCCGGCGAGCTGTTCGCCTCGTTCGTGGCCATGGCCGCGCCCGCGCCGCCCCCGGAGCCGACGCCGACGCAGGTGGTCGCGTACGCCGAGCTGGTCGTCCTGGCCGGCGACCGGGCGCTCACCCGCAGCCTGCTGGACCGGGCGCGCGCCAACATGCGGGTGATCCGCGACGAGGACGAGCTGATGTCCGGCGTCGGCGAGGCGGTCATGCTGGCCGAGCCCCTGGTGATCGCCGGTGCGGCGCCGCGCGAGGGGCCCGAGCTCGACCGGTTCGTGGCCGCCCACGCCACGGTCCGGGGCAGCGGCGACACCCCGGAGTTCCGGCGGGAACTGCTGGCCACCGTGGAGCTGGACCGCGACCCGCGGGTGGTCCGCTACTGGCGGCTCGTCGGCGAGGTCAGCGGCGAGAAGGCGACGATCGGCGCGACGCTCACCTGGCTGACCGACTCCCTGGAGCGCTCCGTCACGTGACCCGCCATGCGGCCGGACGGAACGTCACCCGCCGGCCGTCCTGACCCGCCGGCCCTTCCGGAGGGCGCCTCGCGGTGCCTCGCGGTGCGTCAGGAGGACGGCGAGGGCGGCCAGCAGCAGCCAGGCCGACGTCATGGCCACCAGCCAGGTCCAGCCCGCGTGGCCGTACACCACGGCCCCCGCCGTGCCGCCCGCACCGCTGCCCAGGTAGTAGCAGAGCGTGTAGAGGCCGGCGGCCCGGCCCCGGGCGGGCGGGGGCGCCGCGGCGGTGACCCAGGCGTTCGCGATGGCGTGCGCGGCGAAGAACCCGGCGGTCAGCACGGCGAAGCCGACGGCGATGACCGGCAGCGACGGGTGGGCGGTCAGCACGGAGCCCGACACGGTGACGACCAGCGCCGCGACCAGCGCCGGCGTACGGCCCAGGCGACCGGCCAGCCGACCGGCGGCGGCCGAGGAGGCGGTGCCCATGGCGTAGGACAGGAAGACGAGGGAGGCGGCGGCCGGGGCGAGCGAGAGCGGCGGCGCGGCCAGCCGGAAGCCGGCCGCGTTGTACAGCGCCACGAACGCCCCCATGCCCAGCGCCCCCACCAGAACGGGCACCACCAGCCCCACCGTCACCCGAGCCCCCGCACCTGGCCCCCTGCCGGCACCCCAGCCCGCCGCGCCTGCCGCCGCGCCTGCCGCCGCGCCTGCCGCCGCGCCTGCCGCCGCGCCTGCCTCCGGGCCTTCCTTCGCGCCTGCCCCCGCGTCTGCCGCCGGGCCCGCCTCCGCGCGGGGCAGCGTCGCCACCGCGAACAGCGCGCACAACAACGACACCCCGGCGACCGTCGCCAGCGCCCCGTGCCACCCCAGCGGCTCGGCGGCGAACCCGGCCCCGAGCCGCCCCGACATCCCTCCGACCGAGTTCCCGGCGATCATCGCTCCCACCGCACCGGCCAGCCGAGCCGTGCCCACCTGGTCGGCCAGGTACGCCGCCGCCACCCCCGCGAACCCGGCGATCGCGACCCCCTGCACCCCGCGCATCGCCAGCAGCACCGGAAAGGACGGCGCCAGCGGGAGCAGCAGCCCGAGGACCGCCGCCACCACCACCGACCAGACGATCACCCGCCGCCGCCCCACCCGCCCCGCCACCCACGCCAGCGGCAGCACCGCCACGGCGAGCGAGGCGGTCGCCACCCCGATCGCCAGCGACGCGGTGCCCGGATCCAGCCGGTACGCGGCCGCGAGCTGCGGCAGCACGGGCTGCGGCGCGTACAGCAGGGCGAACGACGACAGCCCGGCCGCCGCGACGGCCGCACTGACCCGCCGCGTGTCGGCGAATGGGGAGGCTTCGAGAACTACCACCCACCAAACGCTAAGCAAGGCTAATAAATACGTCCAATGCGGATATGGGCGATAATTCATACTGTGATGGATGAATCCGACGAGGCGCTGGCCGCCCGCCTGGCCCCGGCCCTCGCGCTGCTGGCCGCCGTCGGGGAGACCGGCCACGTGACGCGCGCCGCCGAGCTCCTCGGCATCCCGCAACCCACCGCCAGCCGCCGCCTGGCCGCCCTCTCGGACCTCGTCGGCGCCCCGCTGGTGCTCCCGTCCGGCCGCGGCATCCGCCTGACCAGGGCGGGCCGCATCCTGGCCGCCGCCTCCACCCGCGCGCTCGCCACCGTGACCGCCGCCGCCCGGGAGGTACGCGAGGAGATCGACCCGGGCAGCGGCCGGATCGTGCTCGGCTTCCTGCACCTGCTCGGCCGCACGCTCGTGCCGTCCCTCATCGGCGGCTTCCGCGAGCGCAACCCGGGGGTCCGCTTCAGCCTGGCGCAGGGCTCGCGCCAGGACATGCTGCGGGCCCTGCGCGAGGGCGAGATCGACCTGGTGTTCGTGGCCCCGCTGCCGCTGGACGACCCCGACCTGGTCAGCCGCCCGCTCGCCGAGCAGGAGCTGGTGCTCTCGGCCCCGCCGTCCCACCGCTTCGCGGCCAGGGCCAGGGTGCGGGCGGCCGACCTGGCGGGGGAGGAGCTGGTGACGCTGGAGCACGGGTACGGGCTGCGGCAGATCACCGACGACCTGTGCGCGGCGGCGGGGTTCGAGCCGCGGATCGCGTTCGATGGGCAGGAGTCGGAGACCGTGCGCGGGCTGGTGGCGGCGGGCCTGGGGGTCGCCGTCCTGCCCCGCTCCGACCAGGCGCCCACCGGTGGCGTGGTGGAGATCCCGCTGTCACCGCCGCTGTTCAGGACGGTGGGCGTGTCCTGGCCGGCCGGCGAGCGCCTGACCCCGGCCGCCCGCTCGTTCCGCGACCACGTCTGCTCGGGCCGCACCGACCTCGGGCCCGCCTTCCGCCGGCCCCGCCCGGCTCCCCCGTCCCATGACCTGCGCGAGACTGGGGATCATGACACACGACGGTGACGCGGGCGTGGCGGGTTCGTTGGCGCGGGTGCTGGGCGAGGTGGCGGCCGAGCGGGCGGCCCAGGACGCGAAGTTCGGCATGCAGGTGCTGCCGGACGGCACCGGAGGCGAGGGCATGGCGGCGGAGTCGGAGCTGGCCCGGCGGCTGACCGACAAGGCGGCCGAGGCCGGGGCGCTGACCTGGCGGCACATCCTGGAGGAGGAGGTGCGGGAGGCGTTCGCCGAGTCGGACCCGGACCGGCTGCGGGCCGAGCTCATCCAGGTGGCGGCGGTGGCCGTCAAGTGGGCGCAGGCGCTCGACCGCCGCCCGTGAAGTTCTACACGTCATTGACGGGCTCCAGATTCCGTGTGGAAGATTCAGCTACCATTGCCCGCCTGCGGATGGGGGACGGTCATGACGTCCGAGTCGTTCAACGCCAGCGTCTTTCTCACCGACCGCCAGGTCCAGGCGGGCCGGGGCGACCACCTCGCGATCACCGGCCCGGCGGGCACCCTCACCTACGCCCAGCTCGCCACGCACGTCGCCGAGCTGGCCACAGGGCTGCGGAAGCTGGGCGTGCGGCCGGAGGAGCGCGTCCTGCTCGTCATGTCGGACCGGCCGGAGACCGCGATCACCATCCTGGCCGTGATGCGGATGGGCGCGGTCGCGGTGCCGGTGTCCACCATGTACAACGGGCCCGAGCTGGGCACCCTCGTCAGGGACTCCCGGGCGCGGGTGGTCGTGGCCACCCCCGAGTTCGAGCCGGTCGTGCGCGCGGCCCTGGACGCCGCCCCCGAGGTGGAGACGCTCGTCCTCGTGGGCGAGGCGGTCGCGCCGGCGCGCTCCTGGGCCGAGGTGCTGGCCGCCGGCCGGCCGGCCGCGCCCCCGTACGAGAGCTGGCGCGACTCGCCCGCCCTGTGGCTCTACACCTCCGGCACCACCGGCGCGCCCAAGGCCGCCATGCACCGCCACGGCGCGATCCGGGACGTCTACGAGACCTACGGCCGCCAGGTGCTCGGCATCCGCCAGGAGGACCGGTGCCTGTCGGTGGCGCGGCTGTTCTTCGCGTACGGCATCGGCAACTCCCTGTTCTTCCCCCTGGCCGCCGGGGCCACCGCGATCCTCGACCCGGCCCGGCCCACCCCCGCGGGCGTGCTCGCCCGGGTGAGGGAGGAGCGCCCCACGCTGTTCTTCGCCGGCCCCACGTTCTTCGCCGCCCTGCTCGCCGCCCATGACTCCGGGGGCGCGCCCGACGACGCGTTCGCGTCCGTACGGCTGGGCGTCTCGGCGGGCGAGGCGCTGCCCGCCGAGATCTACCGGCGCTTCACCGAGCGGTTCGGCGTGGACGTCATCGACGGGCTCGGCTCCACCGAGGCGCTGCACATCTTCATCTCCAACCACCCCGGCCAGGTACGGCCGGGCAGCTCGGGAACGGTCGTCCCCGGCTACGAGGCCCGCCTCCTCGACGACCGCGGCGTCCCCGTCGGGGACGGCGAGCCCGGCCACCTGTACGTCCGCGGCGACTCGATCGCCACCGGCTACTGGTGCCGCACCGCCACCACCCGCCAGGTGTTCCAGGGCGAGTGGCTGCGCACGGGAGACACCTACGTCCGCGAGGCGGACGGCTTCTACCGCTGCCTCGGCCGATCCAACGACATGATCAAGGCGGGCGGGATCTGGGTGTCGCCGATGGAGGTCGAGGCCCGGCTGCTCCAGCACGAGTCGGTGGGGGAGTGCGCGGTCGTGGCCTACCTCGACGGGGAGGGGCTGGAGAAGCCGGTGGCCTGCGTGGTGCCCGCCCCGGGCCGCACGGTGGACGCCGGGGAGCTCATCGGCTTCTGCCGGGACGGGCTGGCCTCGTTCAAGCGCCCGCGCGAGGTGCTGGTCCTCGACGAGCTGCCCAAGACGGCGACCGGCAAGATCCAGCGCGTGGTGGTCCGCCAGATCGCCGCCGACCTGCTGGGCAAGGGCTAGCTAGCCGGGCTTCGTCCCGTAGATCGTGATGGCGAACGGCCGCGGCGGGGTCGTGTAGACCTGCTCGCCCAGCCGGTGCAGCGACCCGTGCGCGTCCAGATAGCCGTGCAGCCGGGTGGCCTCGGGCCAGGGGTGCACCGCCACCAGCACGCCGTCCGGCACGAGCAGGCCGCTGAGCTGCGCCGAGGCCAGGCACAGGCGGTCGTGGCGGCCCAGGTAGTAGAGGGTCTCCGAGCAGAACACCAGGTCGAAGCGGGGCTCGGGCCGGTGGGTGAGGATGTCGGCCTGGACGAAGCGCACCCGGCCGTTCTCCGGCACGCGGGCCCGCGCCCGCTCCAGCGCCCGCGCGGACACGTCCACCCCCGTGATCTCCGCGTCGGGGTAGGCCCGCGCGAGCGCGCCGGTGAAGACGCCCTCGGCGCATCCGACCTCGATGATGCGCCGGTAGGGCCGCGGCGGCAGGTGCTTGAGCGTGGTGTGGTATTTGTGCTGCTCGTAGCTGTCGGTCGCCAGCTTCCAGGGGTCGGGGATCCGGTGCCGCCACTCGAAGTAGCGGCGCAGGATCGTCCCCTGGGCCCTCGGCGACAGCAGGGACAGCGTCCGGAAGAACGTGCGGTGCATGAGCTCGGGCAGGCTTGGCATGCGGCCTCTCTCGGTCGAGACGGAGGAGTTGTCCCGGGGCTTGAGGTGAAGTCGTCGCCGAGAGGGGATGCCCGCTATTGGCGTGGCTGACGCCTGGTCACGACCCGATCATGACAGGGTGTCGCGCAGCTCCCGCTTGAGCACCTTGCCGGAGGCGTTCTTCGGCAGCGCGTCCACGAACACCACCCGCTTGGGCGTCTTGAAAGCCGCCAGCCGCCCCCGCAGGAACCCGACCAGCTCGTCCGCGGTCAGCCCCGCGCCCTCGCGCAGCACCACCGCGGCCGTCACCGCCTCGATCCACTTCTCGTCCGGCACCCCGAACACGGCCGCCTCCGCGACCGCCGGATGCTGGTAGATGGCCTCCTCCACCTCGCGGCCGGCCACGTTCTCGCCGCCCGACTTGATCATGTCCTTCTTCCTGTCCACCACCGACAGGTAGCCGTCGGCGTCCATGACGCCCAGGTCGCCGCTGTGGAACCAGCCGCCGCGGAACGCCTCGGCCGTCTTTTCCGGGTCGTTCCAGTAGCCGAGCATGGCGTGCGGGCTGCGGTGCACGATCTCGCCCACCACGCCGGGCGGCACGGGCTCGTCGCGGTCGTCCACGATGCGGGTCTCGACGTTCAGCGCGGGCCGCCCGGCCGAGCCGAGCCGGGTCAGCTGCTCCTCCGGGCCCAGGATCGTGGCGACGGGGGCCATCTCGGTCTGGCCGTAGAAGTTGAACAGGCGCACCTCGGGCAGGCGGGCGGCGATCTCCTTCAGCACCTCCACGGGCATGATCGAGGCGCCGTAGTAGCCCTTGCGCAGCGACGACAGGTCCCTGCGGTCGAAGTCGGGGTGGCGCAGCAGCGAGATCCAGACCGTGGGCGGGCAGAACAGCTTCGTGGCGCGCTCGCCCTCGATCGTGGCCAGGATCGCCGCCGGGCTGGCGCCGGGCAGGACGATGTTGGTGGCGCCCAGATAGATGCCCGGCGTCAGGAAGCAGTGCAGCTGCGCGCAGTGGTAGAGGGGCAGGGCGTGCACCTCGACGTCGTCGTGGCTCATCTCGCCGTCCACCACGCACGTGACGTACTGGGCGATCAGGCTGCGGCTCGTCAGCGTGGCGCCCTTGGGGCGGGACTCGGTGCCGCTGGTGTACATGAGCTGGATCGGGTCGTCGTCGGCGATCTCCACCCGGGGCTCCGAGGCGTCGTCATGGGCCAACCACGCGGTGAACGGCTCCCAGCCCTCCGGCGCCGCGCCGATCACGCCGCGCACCGTGACCCGCTCGGTGACCGCCGCGGCGGCCACCGGCAGCAGCGCCTCCTCGGCCAGGATCCCGGTGGCGCCGGAATGCTCGAGGACGTACGCCACCTCCCCGGCCCCCAGCATGAAGTTGACCGGCACGGAGATCGCCCCCAGCCGCGCCAAGGCGAAGTACGCCACCACGAACGCGTGGTTGTTGTGGCTGAAGACGGCGAACCGGTCGCCCTTGCCCACGCCCCGGGCGGCCAGCGCGTTGGCCGTCCTGTTCACCGCCAGGTCGAGGTCGGCGTAGCTCTGCCGCAGGTCGCCGTACACGATGGCGGTCTTGGCGGGGTGGCGGGCGGCCGTGCGCCGCAGGAGGTCACCGATGGCGTGCTGGCGGATCATGCGGGCACCCTTCATTCGCGCAGAACGATGTTCGGGTGATCCTAACCCGTGAGGGCCGCCGCCAGCCGCCGGTAGGAGTCCAGCCGCCGGTCCAGGTCGTAGGTGTTCATCGTGACCAGCACCTCGTCCGCCCCGCTCGCCTCCACCAGCGAGCCGAGCGCCACCGCGACCTCGGGCCCGGTCCCGTGGATCTGCCCCTTGAGCGACTCCTCCAGGTAGGCCCGCTCCCGCGCGCCCATCTCCAGCCCGGCGGCCTCCTCGGCCGGCACGAGCGGCGGGAAGGCCCCGCTGGTGCGCGAGAGCGCCGTGGCCCACGCCTCGGGCAGCTGCAGCGTGGCCGCCTCCGCCCGCGTCGCGCCGACCGCCACGTTGACCGCGATCACCACGTACGGCCGCGCCGCCCACCCGGACGGCCGGAACCCCGCACGGTACCGGGCCACGGCGTCCACCATCCGCGCGCCGGCCCCGATCACCATCGGCAGCCCGTGCGCCGCCGCGATCTCCGCACCCGAGCCCATGGCCAGCACGAACACCTGCGGCCGCAGCCCCTCCGCGGGCAGCGCGTGCACCCCCGGATGCGCCGCCTGCGTGCCGGTGAAATAGCCGAGCAGCTCGTCGAGCCGGTCGCCGAACCCGTCCGCGTCGTCCTTGCCGTGTCCGAGCGCCCTGCGGATGCCGCCCGTGAAACCCACGGAACGCCCCAGACCCATGTCCACGCGGCCGGGGTAGAGCGACTCCAGCACGCCGAACTGCTCGGCCACCACCAGCGGCTGGTGATTGGGCAGCATCACGCCGCCGGTGCCCACCCGGATCCGCGAGGTCGCCGCGGCCACGGCCGCCGCCAGCACGGTCGGGGCCGAGCCCGCCACGCCGGGCACGCTGTGGTGCTCGGACACCCAGAACCGGTGGTATCCGAGCTCCTCGGCCTGCCGCGCGAACCGTACGGTCTCGCGCAGCGCGGCGGCCGGGGTGGAGCCCTGGCGGACGAGCGAGCGGTCGAGGATCGAGTAGGCGGTCACGTAGGCGTGCAACACCCGCGATCCCCGGATCAATCCAGCGGGTCCCAGGCGATGCCCTCGTAGTGGCCGAGCAGCCGAGCCACCAGCCCGGCGTCCTGCGGCAGCGGCACGCCGTCCACCGCGCCGACCGGCATCACGCCCCAGGAGTTGCACACGAACACCTGGTCGAACCCGGTCAGGTCGGCCACCTTCAGCGGGCGCCGCTCCTGCGGCACGTCCATGCGCTCCAGCAGCCGCATCGTGACCCCGCGCAACATCGGGGCGTCCGGCCAGACCAGCCGGCCGCCGGCGAAGCCGCCCAGGTTCGTGATCGAGCCCTCGCTGATCAGGCCGTCCTCGGTGGTGAGCAGCGCCTCGTCGAAGCCCTCGCGCCTGGCCGTCCGGTTGATGTGCGCCTGCTGGAAGCTGGCGGCCTGCTTGATGTGCGGCAGGTAACGCTGGTAGACGACCGACTTGACGCTCAGCGGCCCCTTGAGCGGCTCGTGGGGAGGGGCCGCCGAGGCGACGACGCGCGGCGGGTCGGCGTCGAAGACGTAGACCCGTACGCTCGCGTCCCGCAGGTCGTCGCCCAGCACGGTCCGGATCGAGGCGAGCACCGCGGACCGGTCGACCCCGCCGCCGAACAGCTCGCGGCTCGCCTGGTCCAGCCGCTCGAAATGCAGCCCGAGCCCGCGCACCCGGCGGTCTCTGACCTGCATGGCGGTGAAGTGCCCATAGCGCGACTCCAGCGCGAAGCGCGCGTCGCCGTCCATCAGCCTGCCCTCGATCGCGGCCCGCTCGACCACGGCCACCTCCTGTCGTCGCGGCCAGCCTACGAGATCAGTTCCGGTACACCGCGACCGCCCAGTCGACCGGCCGGTTGGTGTGCTCGCCCCAGAGCCCCATCCGCCCGGTGATGGTGACCTTCTTGCCCTTGGGCACCTCGAACTCGCTCATCGCCATCGGGTACGGGCCCTCCTTCCAGACCCCGCACATCGAGGTCGACGGGGACTTCGCGCCGTTGACCTGGTACGTGAACCACATCCGCGCGGCCAGGTCGCCCGAGCAGAGTTGGTCGATGCCGATCCTGCCGCCGGTGCTCACCACCTCCAGCTCGATGGTGGAGTCGTTCGGATAGACGCCGGTCGACATGGAGGCCAGCCGCTTGCCGCCCGCCCGGTCGGGGAAGGCCTTGACCGGCTCCGGGGTGACCGGCCGGGAGGGCGGCGTCCACTCGTAGACGGCCAGGTCCCAGTCGGCCCTCTTCTCGGGGACTCGTACGCACGGCCCGCCCTTCTTCTTGACGACGCAGCCCCAGCCGGTGGTCGTCGTGTCGAACGTGAGCGTGACCCGCGTCGCGCCCGGCGGCACGATCAGCGGCTGCAGCTCCATCGTCTTCCGGCACGACAGGAACCCGCGGAGGCCGGTGTGGTTGCCGTCCACGAGGACCTTCGGCGCGCTCGCGCCGAACTCGCCGTCGCAGAGCCCGGCCACGTCCAGCGGCCTGCCGGAGACCGGGATCGTCACCGACGTCTTCTTGGCGCCGTCCGCCTCCAGCGCGGCCGTGGCCAGCCGGCGGTACTCGGTTCCGTCGGGCGCGGTGAAGCGCGGCGGGAGCTCCTTCGCCGTCGGGGTGGGCGCCAGCCGGGCCGCCGTCGTGGTCTCGCGGGCCGGGGGCGCGGCCGTCCCCGGCAGCAGGACCACGCCGGCCGCGACCGCCGCGACCAGAGCGGTGCCCGCCGCCGCCCGCCTGCGCAGGCGGGTCCTGCGGATGCGGGCGCGGACCTGGTCGTGGCGGCGGGGGTTCGCGGGGGAGGGGCCTTCGGCCCGCTCCCGCAGGACGTCACGCAGGTCTTGCACGGTCATCGGCGCAGCTCCTTCACGATCGACTCGTCCACTCGCAGCTTGGCCAGCGCCTTGGCGGTCTGGCTCTTGACCGTGCCCTCCTGGCAGCCCAGCAGCCGGGCCACCTCGTTCACCGGCAGGTCCTCGTAGAAGCGCAGCACGATCACCGCGCGCTGCCTGGCCGGCAGACGGCCCACCGCCCGCCACAGCTCCTCGCGTCCGGCGTCCCACGGGTCGGGCGTGACGTCCTCGGGCAGGTCGTCGCTGGGCAGCTCCCTGCGCCAGCGCCGCCGCCACCAGGACGTGTACGTGGTCACGAGCACCTTGCGCACGTACGCCTCGGGCTCGTCGATGCCGTGCCAGGCGAACCACGCCTTGGCCAGCGACTCCTGCAGCAGGTCCTCCGCGACGCCCCAGTCCCGGGTCAGCAGGTACGCGGTGCGTAACAACCGATCCGACCGCGTCACCACGAAGTCCTGAAATATCGCTCTATCCGCCAACTTGAAGCGCCTCCTGTGAGAACCGGCTGACGGTAGTGACGCATCGACCGCCGAGCCAGGTTGCCCGGCCCCGGCTACCCGGGGAAGGCTCCCGGCAGGCGGTCAGGGGCTCCGGGCCCGCGCGACGGTGACGGTCAGGGGTTCCCGGCCCGCGTGACGGTGACGGTCAGGGGTTCCCGGCCCGCGCGACGGTGACGGTCAGGGGCTCTCGGCCCGCGTGACCGTGAACGGTGCCAGCTCGCCCAGCCCCCGTACCGACAGCCGGTTGACCTCGCGCAGCCGGAAGGCCCGGTCGCCCTCCAGCTCCTCGGCGAGCTGCGGATCGGCCAGGATCGTGCCCGGCAGGGACAGCGCGGTCAGCCTGCTGGCCAGGTTGACCGTGGTGCCGAACACGTCACCCATGCGCCAGATCACCGGCCCGGACGCCAGCCCCACCCGCAGCTCCGGCATGTCCCGGCCACGCGCGTGCGTCTCCACCAGCCGCAGCGCGATCTCCGCCGCCACGTGCGCCTTGTCGGTCACGAACAGCACCGAGTCGCCCAGCGTCTTGACCACCCGCCCGCCGGAGGAGGTCACGATGTCGGCCGAGCGCCCCTCGAACCGGTCGATCAGCCGCGCCAGCTCGCTCGCGGTGATCTGCCGGCTCAGCCGGGTGAAGGCGACCAGATCGGCGAACCCGACGGCCAGCCGCACGGCGCTCATGTCCTGGTCGGCGATGCGCCCGGCGGCGGCGGCGAGCTGGCGCTGCCAGGCGTAGACCAGCAGCCGCGCCAGGTCCGGCACCACCCGCTCGGCCCGCCTGCGCCAGGCCCTGGGCCGCTCCACCAGCGGCACGCCCGCCTGGTCGAGGGCCTCCACGCCCAGCTCGGCCTGCGACTCGGCCAGGCGGGTGGTGGCCCGGCCCAGCGAGCGGGCCATGAGCAGCACGTGCTCCTCGTCGTAGACGCCCGAGGTCACCATGCCGACCAGTGTCTTGAGCGCCTCGACGTCGGAGTCGGTGAACTCCACCGCGTCGTCGGGCACGTTGGCGAACCCCAGGGCACGCCAGAACCGCCGTGCGCGATAGACCGGCACCCCCGCCATCTCGGCGACCTGGTGACTGGTGTATCGGCGCGGCTCACGCAGAAAGGCTTCCGCCAGCCCGTCCCCGTCCACGCGCGCCACCTCGGCAACATAACACCCTGTGGGCCAGGTCACTCCAGCAAGGCCCTTAGGGCACTTCTCTCACCTTCACTGACATACCCGGCGTAGTAGTCATACATCGCCTTTCTCGACAGCCGGGCCGCCAGCGGGCCGTCCCCGGCGCGGATGGCGGCGATGACCTCCTCGTGGTGCCGGATGCTCTCCCGCATCAGCGCCCGCCGGTCCGGCGCGCCCGCGATCCGCTCCGAGATCAGCTTCAGCACGATCGACCGGACCACGTCGGTGCAGATCTCGATGAGCTTGTTGCCGCTCGCGCGCACCACGGCGTCGTGGAAGGCCACGTCGGCCGCCCCGAAGGTCTCCTCGCCCGCGTCCACGGCCGCCCGCATGCCCTCGACCGCCGCGCCCATCTCGGCGAGCTGCTCCTCCGTGCGCAGGCGCGCGGCCAGCAGGATGGCCGCCGAGTCCAGCACCATCCTGAACTGCACCAGCTCGGCCAGCGACAGCTCGTCCACCCGGGCCAGCGTGGTCATCGACTTGTGTAATGCGGCGGGCGAGAACGGCAGCACCTCCGCCCCGTTGGGGTCCCCCGGCCGCGAGCGCACCAGGCCGCGGGCCTGCAGCACCCGCAGCGCCTCGCGTACGGTGGAGCGGCTGACCGAGAACTGCACCATCAGCTCGCGCTCACTCGGCAGCCGCTGCCCCGGTGAGAGAGCGCCGCTCTCGATGGCCTCCTCGACCTGCTCCACGACCCGCTCGTAAGCGCGTACGGTGCGCACCGGCTCGAAGCGCGGACCACCCATGCAAGCCCCCTTGACCCGAGCCATCGCCGACTGGCAATGTGCGTAGCCTACTGGTCCGACCAGTGCACTAGCCAGGAGGCTGTAAGGCATGAGGCGAATCGGAATCTTGATCGCCGCGGGCGGTCTCCTGCTGGCCACGGCGGCCTGCGGTGGTGGCGCGTCCGGCAACGGGAGCGGCGGCGCCGGCGGCACCCCCAAGGCCCAGTCGCTGTCGGTCGGTTTCGTGGCCGAGCCCGCGAACCTCGACTTCACCTCCACCGAAGGTGCCGCCATCCCGCAGGCGCTGCTCGTCAACGTCTACGAGGGCCTGGTCAAACTCGGCCAGGACGGCCAGATCGTGCCGCTGCTCGCCGAGAAGTGGGACGTCTCGGACGATCGCCGGACCTACACCTTCACCCTGCGCAAGAACGTGACGTTCACCAACGGCGCGCCGTTCACGGCCGACGACGTGGTGTTCTCGCTCGACCGGGTCAAGTCGGACTGGAAGCTCAAGATCAAGTCGCAGCTCGACGTCATCGACAAGGTGGCGAAGAAGGACGACTCGACCGCCGTCGTCACGCTCGAGCAGCCGAGCAACGGCTTCCTCTACTCGATGGCCACCAGGCTCGGCGCCATGTTCAGCCGCACCGGCGTCTCCGATTTGGCCAACAAGCCCGTCGGCACGGGGCCGTACGTGCTGGGCTCGTGGCGGCGCGGCGACTCCATCCAGCTCAACGCCAACCCCTCCTACTGGGGCACGAAGCCGCCGCTGACGGCGATCACCCTGAAATACTTCAAGGACGCCACGGCGATGAACAACGCGCTGCTGACCGGCGGCATCGACGTCATCTCCAGCGTGCAGGCGCCCGAGTCGCTGCAGCAGTTCGCCGACCCCAACCGCTTCGAGACGATCGAGGGCACCACGAACGGCGAGGTGGTGCTGTCCATGAACAACGGCCGCCCGCCGTTCGACGACAAGAAGGTGCGGCAGGCCGTCCGGCACGCCATCGACCACAAGGCGCTGCTCGACACCGCCTGGGCCGGGCGCGGCCAGCTCATCGGCTCGATGGTGCCGCCCACCGACCCCTGGTACGAGGACCGCACCGGCGACTACCCGTACGACCCGGCCAAGGCCAAGGAGTTGCTCGGCGGGAAGACGTACGACGTCAAGATGCGCATCCCCAACCTGCCGTACGCGGTCAACAGCGCCCAGGTCGTCAAGTCGCAGCTCGCCCAGGTGGGGATCACGGCGGAGATCGAGCCGCTGGAGTTCCCGGCCCGCTGGCTGGACCAGGTGTTCACCAAGGGCGACTACGACCTCTCGCTCATCAACCACGTCGAGCCCCGGGATATGGGCATTTTTGCCGATAAGTCGTACTACTTCCGCTACGACAACCCCGAGTTCGGCAAGCTGCTCGCCGCCGCCGACGCGGGCACCGAGCAGGAGCAGGCCGGCAACCTCAAGCAGGCCGCCAAGCTGCTGTCCGACGACGCCGCGGCCGACTGGCTCTTCCTCTTCCCGAACCTGATCGTGGCGAAGAAGGGCGTCACCGGGCTGCCGAAGAACGCCATCGCGGAGTCCTTCGACTTCACCGCGCTCGCCAAGCAGTGACGCTGTACTTCGTCAAACGGGCGGCGGTGCTGATCGCGAGCACCGCCGTGGCCGCGGTCGCGGTGTTCGCGTTCATGGCGCTGCTGCCCGGCGACCCGGCCGAGATCGCGCTCGGCGTCAACGCCACGCCCGAGGCGGTGGCCGAGCTGCGCCGGCAGTTCGGCACCGACCGGGCGCCGGTGGCGCAGTTCCTCGACTGGGCGGGCGGCCTCCTCCAGGGCGACTTCGGCACCTCGTACGTCACCAGCGCCCCCATCGGCCCGCAAATCGGCGACCGGCTCGGCGTCACGGCCGTGCTGGTGCTCGGCGGCATGGCCGTGGCGCTGGTGCTCGCGGTGCCGCTGGGGACGTTCGCGGCCGTGCACCACCGCGACCCGCTCGGCGCGGCGATCAGCGCGGCCAGCCAGCTCGGCATCGCGATCCCCGCGTTCCTGGCCGGCATCCTGCTGGTGTTCGTGTTCGCGGTGCAGGCCCAGGCGCTGCCGTCCGGCGGCTACGTGCCGATCGCGGAGAATCCGGGGGAGTGGCTGCGCAGCCTGCTGCTGCCCTGGTTGTCGCTCGGCCTCGTCCAGGGCGCGGTGCTCACCCGCTACGTGCGCAGCGCCGTGCTCGACGTCATGCGCGAGGACTACCTGCGCACCGCCCGCGCCAAGGGCCGGGGCCGCACCGGCGCGCTGTGGCGGCACGGGCTGCGCAACGCCTCGATCCCCGTCGTCACCGTGCTCGGCCTGCAACTGGCCACGCTGCTGATCGGCGCGGTCGTGGTCGAGCGGGTCTTCGTCATCCCCGGGCTGGGCGACCTGCTGCTCAACGGCGTCGCCGGCCGTGACCTGCTGCTCGTCCAAGGCGTGGTGATGGTGCTGGTGGCGGCCGTACTGCTGATCAACTTCGTGGTGGACGTGCTCTACCACCTGCTCGACCCGAGGCTGCGATGAGAGGCCGGATGAACGCCGGGCTCCTCGTCGGCGGCGCGCTCGTCGGGCTCGTGGTGCTCGCGGCGGTGGCGTCGTTCTTCTGGACCCCGCACGACCCGACGCTCGTGGACGCCGCGCACCGGCTGCGCGAGCCCGGCGGCGGCTACCTCCTCGGGGCCGACAAGTTCGGCCGCGACACCTTCAGCCAGCTCATGGTCGGCGCCCGCACCACCCTCTACGTCGGCATCGTCGCGGTCGGCATCGCGGCCCTCATCGGCACCCCGCTCGGCGTGCTCGCCGGGATGACGCCGCGCGGCTGGCTCTCCGAGCTGGTCATGCGGGTCAACGACCTCGTCTTCGCCTTCCCCGCGCTGCTGCTGGCCGTCATGCTCGGCGCCGTCTACGGGCCCGGCACGCTCACCGCGATGATCGCGATCGGGGTGGCCACCGTGCCGGCGTTCGCCCGCGTGGCCCGCGCCGCCACGCTCCAGGTCATGGTGACCGACTACATCCTGGCCGCCAGGGCCGCCGGGCGGCGGCGCGCGGCGATCGCGGTGCGGCACGTGCTGCCGAACATCGGCTCCATGCTGATCGTGCAGGCGTCGGTGTCGTTCGCCATCGCGATCCTGGCCGAGGCGGCGCTGTCGTTCCTCGGCTTCGGCACCCGCCCGCCGATCCCGTCGTGGGGGCGGATGCTGCAGGAGTCGCAGGAGCTGCTGTTCTCCACCCCGCGCCTGGCCCTGTGGCCCGGCCTGGCGATCGCGCTGGCGGTGCTCGGCTTCAACCTCCTCGGCGACGGGCTGCGCGACTTCCTCGACCCCAAGCTCAGGAGGATCCGTGCTGAAGGTTGAGGACCTCACCGTGCGCGCCGGCCCGGTGGAGCTGGTCCGGGACGTGTCGTTCGGCATCGCGCCCGGCGAGCGGGTGGGGCTGATCGGCGAGTCGGGCTCCGGCAAGTCGCTGACCGCGCTGTCGCTCATGGGCCTGCTGCCCGAGGGCGTCACCGCGGCCGGCCGGGCCAGGCTGGCGGACCGCGACCTGGTCGGCGTGCCGGAGAGCCGGATCAGGGACCTGCGCGGCCGCGACCTGTCCATGGTGTTCCAGGAGCCCATGACCGCGCTCAACCCGCTCATGCGGATCGGCGCCCAGGTCGCCGAGGTCATGACCCTGCACGGCCGCTCCCGCCAGGAGGCCCGCGAGCGGTCCCTGGAGCTGCTCGGCCGGGTCCGCCTGCCCGAGCCCGCCCAGATCGCCCGCGCGTACCCGCACCAGCTCTCCGGCGGCCAGCGCCAGCGCGTCATGCTCGCCATCGCCCTGGCCAACGAGCCCCGGCTGCTCATCTGCGACGAGCCCACGACCGCGCTCGACGTCACGGTGCAGAAGCAAATGCTGGAGCTGATCGCCGAGGTGGCCCCCGCGCTGCTGTTCATCACCCACGACCTCGCCGTCGTCGCCTCCGTCTGCGAGCGCGTCCTGGTCATGTACGGCGGCCGCGTCGTCGAGTCCGGCCCCATCCGCGAGGTCTTCACCCGCCCCCGCCACCGCTACACGCAGGGCCTGCTGGCCGCCTCCCGGCTCACCCCGCGCGGCACCCGCCTGCCCACCATCAAGGGCAGCGTGCCCCCGGCCGGGCGGTTCCCCGGCGGCTGCGTGTTCAGGAACCGCTGCCCGCACGCCACCCCCGCGTGCGAGACCGTGCCGGAGCTGACAGGAGACGGACATGCCTACGCATGCTGGCACCCCGCCCACTGAGGCCCCGCTGATCGAGGTGCGGGAGCTGAGCCGCGTCTACCACCGCCCCCGCACCTCCCTCACCCGGCCGGGCGGCGCCGTCCACGCCCTGCGCGACGTCTCGCTGACCGTACGGCGCGGTGAGCGGTACGGCGTCGTCGGCGAGTCCGGCTCCGGCAAGTCCACCCTGCTGCGCCTCCTCTGCGCCCTCGACCAGCCCACCGGCGGTTCGATCCGCTTCGACGGCCAGAAGATCACCGGCCTGCCGGAGCGGCGCCTGCGCTTCCTGCGCGAGAACCTCCAGATCGTCTTCCAGGACCCGATGAGCTCGCTCGACCCCCGCATGCGCGTGCGCGACCTCGTCGCCGAGCCGCTGGCCGCCCTCGGCCTGCCGGCCGGGAACCGGGTCGCGGAGCTGCTGGAGGCGGTCGGGCTGCCGGCCGAGGCGGCCGACCGGTACCCGCACCAGTTCTCCGGCGGGCAGCGGCAGCGCATCGCCATCGCCCGCGCGCTCGCGCCCCGGCCGAAGGTGCTGGTCGCCGACGAGCCGGTGAGCGCGCTGGACGTCTCCGTACGCGGGCAGATACTCAACCTGCTGGCCGACCTCGTCGACGAGCTGGGGCTCACGCTCGTGTTCGTCTCGCACGACCTGTCCGTGGTGCGGCACGTGTGCGAGACGGTCGCGGTCATGAGCCGGGGCGAGATCGTGGAGACCGGGCCGGTGGACGACGTCTGGGCGGCGCCCGCCCACCCGTACACGCAGGAGCTGCTGCGGGCCGTACCGACTCTGGAGGGATTCCTGTGATCGACGTCGATGCCGATGGAGTGGTGGAGTTCACGCAGGCGCTCGTGCGGATCCCCAGCACCAACGACCCGGCGCGCGGCCGCAGCGAGCGGCCCGCCGCCGAGCTCGTCGAGGCGAGGATGCGGGAGTGGGGCTGGGAACCGGTCGTGTACGAGGCCGCGCCCGGCCGGCCGAACGTGGTCGCCGTCGTCGAGGGCGGCGGCGGCGCCGGGCCGACGCTGATGTTCGAGGGCCACACGGACGTGGTGACCGAGGGCGACCTGTCCACCTGGACCGTGGACCCGTTCGGCGGGGAGATCCGCGACGGCAGGCTGTGGGGGCGGGGCAGCGCCGACATGAAGTCCGGCCTGGCCGCCACCCTGTACGCCACCCGCGCCCTGCAGCTCGCCGGCCCCTTCCCCGGGCGGATCAAGGTCTGCGCGCTGGCCGACGAGGAGGGCCTCATGATCGGCGCCCACCACTTCGTCTCCTCGGGCCTCACCTCCGGCGTGGACGGCGCGATCGTGGCCGAGCCGGAGGCGGGCGAGATCTGCGCCGTCGCCAAGGGAGCCCTGCGGCTGCGGGTGGACCTCACCGGCAAGATGGCGCACGGGGCGATGCCGCAGCACGGCCGCAACCCGATCCAGGCCGTCGGATCCCTGCTGGTGGCGCTGCGGTCGCTGCAGCAGGAGCTGCAGGACCGGCACCCGGCGCACGAGCACCTCGGCGAGGTGTACGTGACCCCGACCGTGCTCCGGGCCGGCACCGAGGAGCAGGTCAACGTGATCCCGGCGGTCGCCTCCCTCTTCGTCGACGTGCGCACGATCCCCGGCGTCGAGCACAAGGAGATCGCCGACCGGGTGGCCGCCCTCGCCGGCTTCGACGGGATCGCCGCCGAGGTGTCGGTGCTGGTGGACCGGCCGCCGGTGGACGTGCCCGTGACCGACCCGGTCGTGGCCGCGCTGGCCGCCGCCCACCGGGCGGTGACGGGGGAGGAGCCGGTGTACGGCGGGGTGCCGGGCTCGACGGACGGGACCGTGCTGACGCATTGGGGCGGCATCCCGTCGGTGGTCTACGGGCCCGGCGGGAAGTGGATCGCCCACCAGGCGGACGAGTTCGTCGAGGTCGAGGAGATCGTGCGGTGTACCCGGGTGTTCGCCGAGGCGGCCCGGCGGTTCCTGAACGGCGACTTCTGATGCGGCTGCCGATGCGGCCGGGGGCCACCAACTCGCTGGTGGACGTGGCGGGGCTGCGGGTGGGGCACGCCCGGCGGGTCGGGGGCGGGCACCGTACCGGGACGACCGTCGTCCTCGCGCCGCCGGACGGGGCCGTGGCCGGGGTGGACGTGCGGGGCGCCGCGCCCGGGACGCGGGAGACGGAGCTGCTCGACCCGCGCAACCTGGTGGAGCGGGTGCACGCCGTGGTGCTCTCCGGCGGGAGCGCGTTCGGGCTGGGAGCGGCCTGCGGCGTGATGGACCGGCTAGCCGACGCCGGGGCGGGCTATCCGGTGGCGGGCGGCGCGGTCCCGATCGTCCCGGCCGCCGTCATCTTCGACCTGGGCCGCGGCGGCGCCTTCCGCGCCGTCCCCGACGCCACCCTGGGCGCCGCCGCCTACGACGCCGCCACAGGCAGCCCGCCCCCTCTCCTGCCGTCCGGGCCCGAGGTCTTTCGGAGGGACGGCTCCTCCGGCGAGGCCCCCACGACCCCCGACGGCGCGAAGCCCTCCGTCCCCGCCGCGGGCGGCGTGCCCGCTTCCCCCTCCCTCGAAGGGGCGCCGGCCCCGGACGGCGGCGGGCGGTTCACGCAGACGACCGCGCCCCCGACGGTGAGCGGGTCCGTCGGGGCGGGGACCGGGGCGGTGGCGGGCGGGCTGGCCGGCGGCGTGGGCACGGCGAGCGCCGTGCTGCCCGACGGCACCACGGTCGCCGTGCTGGCCGTCGTCAACGCCGCGGGCTCCGTCCTCGACCCCCGCGACGCCACCCTGGCGGGCACCAGGTACGGCCTCCCCGGCGAGTTCGACCACCTCAGGCCCCCTTCCCCCGAGGAGGCCGCGGCCTGGAACCCGGACCGGACCCCCGCCTTCAACACCACCATCGGCGTCGTCGCCACCGACCTCACCCTCACCAAGGCCCAGTGCGGCAAGCTGGCGGCGGTCGCCCACGACGGCCTGGCCAGGGCCATCAGACCGGCCCACACCATGACCGACGGCGACACCGTCTTCGGCCTGGCCACCTGCGCCCGCCCCGCCCCCGGTCACGACGCCTTCCAGGACGTGCTGGCGGCCGCGGCCGACGTGTTCAGCCGCGCCGTCGCCCACGCCGTCCTGGCCGCCACCGGCCGCGAGGGCGCGCCCGCCTACCTCGACGTCTTTCCCAGCGCCCTCCGGAGCCGGCCATGACACCAGCCCCCGACCTGCCCCGCGACCTCCCCACCGGCCTGCCGATCGGCGACGGCTGGACGAGGACCGCGGCCACCACGGACGTGATCTTCCCCTACGACGGGTCCCGGGTCGCCGAGGCCCCGCTGGGTACGGCGGCGCACGCCCGCCAGGCCCTCGACGAGGCCCTCGCCGCGGCCCCCGCCATGGCGGCGCTGCCCTCGCACGCCCGCCGCGCCGCCCTCATGCGGACCCATGACGCGCTGGCGGCCAGGCGGGAGGAGTTCGAGCGGCTCCTCGTCCTCGAGACCGGCAAGCCGCTGGTGGACTGCCGGGTGGAGGTGGCCAGGACGCTCGTCACGCTGGCCACGGCCGCCGAGGAGGTCGCCCGGCTGCACGGCGAGACCGTGCCGCTCGACCTGCTGCCCTCCGGCGAGGGGCTGATCGGCTTCTGGACGCGCCGGCCCATCGGCGTCGTCGTCGGCATCACGGGCTTCAACTACCCCCTGCTCCTGGCCGCGCACAAGATCGCACCGGCGGTGGCGGCCGGCTGCCCGGTGATCGTCAAGCCCGCCCCGGCGACCCCGCTGGCCACGCTCCGGCTGGTGGGCCTCCTGCGCGATACCGGCGCCCTGCCCCCGGCCGGCGTGCAGCTCGTCACCGGCGACGTCGAGGTGGGCCGGACGCTGGTGGAGGACCGGCGGATCGGCGCGGTCTCGTTCACCGGCTCGGCCGCCGCCGGCCACGCCATCGCGCGCGCCGCCGCCCCCACCAAGGTGCTGCTGGAGCTCGGCTCGAACGCGGCGCTCGTGGTGGCGGCCGACGCCGACCTCGGGGCGGCCGCGGACGCGGTCGTGCGCGGCGGCTACTACGCCTCCGGCCAGGCGTGCATCTCGGTGCAGAGGGTGCTGGTCGAGGAGCCCGTACGCGAGGAGTTCGGGTCCCTGCTGGCCGGACGCGTCAAGAACGTCACCGTCGGCGACCCGCGCCTGCCCGGCACCCGTGTCGCCCCGCTCATCGACGAGGCGGCCACCGACCGCGTGCTGGAGTGGATCGCCGCGTCCGGGGCCCGCGTGCTCGCGGGCGGGCACCGCGACGGCCGGGCCATCGCGCCGACGGTGCTGGACGGCGTGCCGGACGGCGCCACGGCCTGGGACGAGGAGATCTTCGGGCCCGTCGTGTGCGTCCGGCCGGTGCCCGACCTCGACGCCGCCTTCACGGCGGTCAACCGGTCGCGGTACGGCCTGCACGCGGCGGTGTTCACCCGCTCGCTCGCCACGGCGTTCGCGGCGATCGAGCGCATCGAGGCCGGTGGGGTCGTGGTCAACGACGTTCCGGGGTTCAGGGCGGACAACATGCCGTACGGGGGTGTCAAGGACTCGGGGTCCGGCCGCGAAGGGCCCCGGTTCGCCATCGAGGAGCTCACCGTGACCAGGATGGCCATCATCCGGCCGTGACTCCGCACGACCGTGCCGGCCGCCCGTGAGCCCCGGAGGGCACCACGGACGACCGGCACGGCTCACCCGATGACCGGGCTTCCGGTCACATGAAGGGATTCGTTACAGCTCGGCGCGGATCTCGCGCAGGTGGTGCCGGATCACCGGTGCGCTGTCGCGCGCCAGGTCCTTCACCCGAGCGGAGTGCCCGCGCCGCAGCTCCCGCTGCCCCAGCCAGAGCGCGTGTTCGTGCGCATCGGCCTGCAGGCGCAGCCAGGCGCGGTCGAAACGCGGACCGGACCTGGCGACCACCGCGCGCAGGTCGTCCCGCTGCGCGGCGCTGGGGGAGGTGGGAAGGCGGACGTCGAGCCGGTCGGCGACCCCGCGCAGCCGCGCGTCCAGCCTGCGGTGATCGCGGATCAGCCGCCAGGCGATGCCGCGGACATCCCTGTCACGCGACTCGCGCAACGCGGCCTTCGCGGCCGCGATCTCGGCGAGGTGGCCCCTGTGCGCCGCCCTCAGGTACGCCCTGTCCTGAGCGGGTACGCGCAGTGCCCAGCCGGTCTCGCTGACGGCGGCGCTCGGCGCGGCCGTCCCCGGGGTCTGGGCCTGAGCGGCGGGGGCGATGGTCAGTGCCAGCACGGCCGCGATGCCCGCGGGTGCTAACTTCCGTGCTGTTCTCATGGGTCCCTCCTTTCCTGGGACCCGTGCCCGCTGCCCAATCCGGGCCGAGGTATTCAGGTTGATTCGGGCGGCTCAATTCGGCGGGTCGTAGCGGCCGTCCACGGCGGTCCAGCCGCCGTCCACGTACAGCACGGAGCCGGTCACGAAGCTCGCCGCGTCGCTCGCCAGGTAGACCACCGCGCCGGCCATCTCCTCGGCCGCCGCCCACCGGCCGAGCGCGCTCTTGGCGGCGTACGCGGCGTACCAGCCGGGATTGTCCTTGATCTGCCTGGTCAGCGGCGTCTCCACCACCCCCGGCGCGATCGCGTTCACCCGCACCCCGCTCGGCCCGAACTCCGCCGCCGCCGTACGCAGCAACTGCACCAGCCCCGCCTTCGTGGCCGAGTAGACGCTCTGCCCCGGCTCGGTGACCGAGGCCCGGATCGAGGCGAACCCGATGATCGACCCGCGTCCCCGCTCGACCATGCCCGCCCCGAACGCGCGCACCACGTCGAACGAGGCCCGCAGGTTCAGCCCCACGACCCGGTCGAACTCCTCGCCGGAGTAGTCGAGCAGGCGCTTGCGCACGTTCGTGGCCGCCGTGAACACCAGCACGTCGGCCGGCTCCTCCGCGGCCAGCGCGCGCACCGCCCCCTCGTCCAGCACGTCGACCAGCCGGGCGGTTCCGCCGCTGCCGGCCGCGGTCTCCGTCGCGGCCGGCAGGTCGCGGTCGGCGCAGACCACGGAGGCCCCGTGGGCGGCCAGCGCCAGCGCCGCCTCCCTGCCGATCCCGCTCCCTGCGCCGATCACCACGGCCCGCCGCCCGTCCAGGCGGAACAGCGCGTCATATCCCATAGCAGGCACCCTAGCGACTGGTCCGACCAGTACACCAGGTCCGCGCGGGCCGCTTCAGTGCCGGTCGCGGGCGGCCTCCCAGCCGGAGCGCAGCAGCTCGTACTCGACCTCGCCGTGCTCCGAACCCTCGATGGCCTCGAACCCCTCCAGGTGGAACGTACGGACCAGCCGCAGCCCGCACTTCTCCATCACCCGCCGCGACCCGAGGTTGACCGCCATCGTCTGGGCGAACACCCGGCGGGCGCCCAGCTCAGCGAACGCCTTGTCGATCAGCGCGAGCGACCCCTCCGTCGCGACCCCCCTGCCCCACGCCGCCTTGTGCAGCCGGTAGCCCAGCTCGGGCTCCTCGTCCGATCCGTTCCCGGCCGGTCGCAGGTGGAACCAGCCGAGGAACGCGCCCGACGGCTTCTCCAGGGCCGCGAAGAACCCGCCGGCGACGAACCTGGGCAGGGTCCGCTCGACGATCGTCTCCCGCGGCGTCGGCTGGCCGCCGTTGAGGTAGCGCATGACCTCGGGGTCGTTGTGCAGGGCGAACAGGTGGTCCTCGTCGGACTCGGTGAAGCGGCGCAGGATCAGCCGCTCGGTCTCCAGGTAAACGCGCACCGGGGCACGGTAGCCGACGCGGCGGACGTTCTCGACGGGTTTTCGGCCATCAGCGGGCCGTCAGCGACTCCGACAGCTCGCGCAGCCGGGCCCGGGCCCCGGGTCGTAGGCCTGCTCCAGCGCCTGCGCGGGCCGCGTGCCGTCGAAGAAGCGCCCGGACACCTCGTCCAGCGCGGGGTCGGTGACCAGCCGCGAGGTCGCCTCCACGCCCTCGCTCAGCTCGCTCGCGGGCGTGGCCACGACCATCTTGGTCGGCATGTACGTCGCCGGGTGCAGCGCGTTCGCGGTGACCCCGGTGCCCGCCAGCTCCTCGGCCAGGTCCACGGTGAACATCACCTGGGCCAGCTTGCTCTGGCAGTACGCGCGTACCCCGCTGTAGTCCTTGACCAGCATCACGTCGTCGAAGTCGATCGGCGCCTGGCCCAGGCTGCTGACGTTCACGATCCTGGACGGGGCCGCCGACCGCAGCACCGGCAGCAGCAGCCGGGTGAGCAGGAACCCTGCCAGGTAGTTGACCGCGAACCTGAGCTCGTGCCCGTCCGCGCTCTCCTGACGCGCCCCGCCGCCCGGCACGGTCGTCCCGATGCCCGCGTTGTTGACCAGCGTGTCGAGCCCCTTGTGCTCGGCGGCGACGGCCGCGGCCAGCTCGCGCACCTGGTCGATTGAGGCCAGATCCGCGCGGTACCAGTGCAGCCGGGCTCCCGGCACGCGCGCGCGGATCTCCTCCATCGTGGCCTGCCCGCGCCCGTCGTCCCGGCCGTGCACCAGGACGGTCGCGCCCCGGCCCGCGAGGTCGGCGGCCAGCGCCCGGCCGAGACCGTCGGTCGCGCCCGTGACCAGGATCGTCCGCTGCTCCATGGGACGCATGCCCACCTCCACTCCGGCTCTCCCGAACCTCCACCCCGGCCCTCCCGATCCGACGCTACCCCGTCCGCCGTGCGGAATCCGGCCCGCTGCTACCCTCCCGTCCCGGGCCGTCGCTACTGAGAGGTGCACATTGGTCGATCTGAGCTTCGACATCGCGGGCGAGCTGCGGGTGCGGCGCCTGGGCTACGGCACGGGACAGCTCACCGGGCACGGCTACTGGGGGCCGCGGCTGGAGCCGGAGCAGGCGGTGCGCGTGCTGCGCCGCGCCGTGGAGCGCGGGGTCACGCTCGTCGACACCGCCGACAACTACGGCCCCGACCTGGCGGAGGAGCTGGTGGCGCGGGCGCTGCACCCGTACGCGGAGGGGGTCGTGGTGGCGACCAAGGGCGGCGTCGTGCGTACGGGGCCGAACGTCTGGCACGTCGCCGGGCGGCCCGAGCGGCTGCGGGCCATGTGCGAGGCCAGCCTGCGCCGCCTCAGAACGGAGACCATCGACCTCTACCAGCTCCACCGGCTGGACCCGGAGGTGCCCCTGGCCGACCAGCTCGGCACCCTGGCCGAGCTGCGGCGGGAGGGCAAGATCCGGCACATCGGCCTCGACACGGTCACGGCCGGCGAGCTGCGGCGGGCGCTGGAGGTGACGGAGATCGCCTCGGTGCAGAACCGCTACAACGTGCTCGACCGGGAGTCCGAGCCGGTGCTGCGGCTGTGCGAGGAGCGCGGGCTGGCCTTCCTGCCGTGGTTCCCCCTCGGCAACGGTTCCCTGACCACCGCCACCACCGCAACCGCCACCACCACCACTGCGGCGACCGGAGCCGGCGGGGCCACCGGCGGGCCCGGGGACGGCGCGCGCCCGGCAGGTGGCGCGGCGGGCCTGGCGGAGGTGGCGCGGCGGCACGGGGCGAGCGCCGGGCAGGTGGCGCTGGCCTGGCTCCTGCACACCTCGCCGGTCACCCTGCCGACCCCCGGCACGGGCTCGCTCACCCACCTGGAGGAGAACCTCGATGCGGCGGCCATCGAGCTCACCCCGGAGGACCTGTCCGCCCTGGACCCGCTCGCCTGAACCCGCCCGCCACGACGGAACGGCCCGGGGCGTGGCGGCGAGGTTGTGTCCGGCGACCCGCCCGGTTCGCCGGACTTGTAAGGCGGCTTGCGAAAGATCTGTAAGGCGCCTTACGATCTGCGCATGGTCAACAGGGAACGGCCTCCGTACGAAGAGCTGGAGGCACGCTTCGGCGCCCCCGTCGGTGTGGAGGAGGCGCGCGCCCGCTGGGGCGCCCTCGTGCACGCCGCCAGGAGCGGCACGGTCACGCTGATCACCCGCGAGCGCTGGGAGTGGGCCGCGCTGGTCCCGCTGCCGGAGGTGTCCGGGGTGCTGAGCGGCCTGCCGGTGCTGTCGCTGTCAACGGCCCGCTCCAAGCTCGGCGACCTCGTCCGCCAGACCGCCGGCCCGTACGACGAGGGCCCCGTGCTGCTGACCCGCCACCGCACCCCGGTCGCCGCCCTGATCGCGGCCCGTCGCCTCCTCGACCGGCCCGCTGCCCGGCGCCGCGCGACCGCCGAGGACCTGCTGTCGCAGGGGCACACCATCTCCCTCGTCCGTGGCCCGGCGGACGGGGTCGTCGCCGTCGCCCGCGACCGCGACGGCAAGGAGATCGCGGCCGGCTCGGGCGCCGACATCGCCGCGGCCCTGGTGTCGCTGATGGAGTGATCAGGCCGTTCCGGTCGGTTCGACCAGGGCGTCGGGGCCGGGGAAGACGAGCTGCTCGTGGCCGTCGTCGAAGCGGACGAGGTAGGGCGGCGACCCGGCGGCGCCGCGTACCTCGAGGATCTCGCCCTTCCTGGACGCCTGACCGACGACGGCGCCGCGGATGATCAACATGTCACCGACATTCGCCTGCATGGTGGACTTCCTCTCGGCTGGGCTGTGGCGACTTCGTGGTGCCCTCCCACAGTGCACCAGCCCGGCCCTCCCGGGAAGCCGGTGAGCCCCTCCGGCGGGCGTCAGCGGGGCTCGCGCCGGTAGGGGGCCGTGTCGTCCGGCTCGGCGGGGCTCGCGAACCGGAACGGCACCCCGAACCGCTTCGCCAGCGCCCGCCCGGCCGCCCCGGCCTCCTCCGCCTCCGGCCACGGCGGCACCTGGCCGTTGAACACCCGCAGGTCGCCGCCGTGGCGCACCTGCGCCAGGCGGTGCTCGGCGCGCGGCCCGGCGGTGACGGCCAGCAGCTCGATCATCCAGCCGAACGAGTCACCGTCCCACACGGCCTCGATCGCCTCCAGCCGGCCGGGCAGCGCCGCGATCGTGGCGGACAGCGCGTCGAGGTCGAGGGGCGGGGAGGGCCACGGGTCGAGGCTCTGCCCGAGGGCGGTGGCCCGCCAGGTCACGGTGTCCAGGCACTCGTACAGGCCGGGGCCCCTCTGGTACGGGCCGGTCTGCGGCTCGGCCATGCCGGGGCCCGGTCCGGCCGGTCCGGCCTGCGCCAGGCCCTCCCGCACGGCCTGGATCGCCTGCAGCATGCGGCCGTCCCGGATCAGGGCGTCCACGCGGTCGCGCACGCCGCCGGGCAGGGAACTCCACAGCGGGTCGTCCATCGATCACACTCCTCCGAGGTCGCCCCAGCAGTACACACGGGAGCGGCGGGCGCGGTCCATGCCGTTGTACACGTCCCGGCCGCACGGACGCGCCGGGGGAACCTGGCCGCTCCGGGGCTCGCCGCCCGCGATTCGCTAGCGCGCCGCCGGCGCGTACACGTGGCCGAGCCCGAGCGGCGGCGCCGGCGGCAGCGGCTCGGCGTGCTCGGCCCGGAAGGACTGCAGCAGGTACGCCACCAGCCGCCGCGACCCGGCCGCCGCCACCTCCCCGGGCTCGGCCGCGATGGCGTTGCCGGCCTTGAGCAGCAGCACCAGGTCCGCGAGCTCGAAGTCGGCGCGCAGCTGCCCGGCGTCCTTGGCCCGCCGCACCACCTCGGCGAAGCAGAGCTCGGCCCGCCCCCGGAGACGCTCGAAGTCGACCGCCTCCGGGAACGCCGTCAGGAACGCCGCCGTGAACCCCCGGTCGGCGAGCTGCATCGCGCACACCTTCTCGATCGCCGTGCGGAACGCCCGCCACGGGTCCGGATCGGCCATCGCCTCCTCCACCGCCGCCCCGCAGGCATCGAGCTGGTCGGCGAACACCTCCGTGACCAGCGACTCCCGCGACGGGAAGCGCCGGTAGAGCGTCGCCACCCCGACGCCCGCGCGGCGCGCGATCGCCGCCATCGGCACGTCGAGCCCGCGCGTGGCGAACGCCTCCCGCGCGGCGTCGAGGATGCGGTCGCGGTTGTGCCGCGCGTCCGCGCGCAGTCCGGCGGCCGCCGGGGGAGGCGCTATCCGAGAGGGATGACCAGGCATGTTTCTCACATTAGCGTAAGTGGACGGCCCCATCCGCTTAGCGCGCTAGCGTCACTGGCAGGAACTCTGCAAGAGGGGATGAAAAGGACAGTGAGTGACATGCGCGCGGCCCTCTACGACCGGTACGGGCCCCCTGAGGTGCTGTACGAGGGCATCGTGCCCAAGCCGGTCCCCGGCCCCGGTGAGGTGCTGGTGCGCGTGCACGCCACCAGCGTCAACGGCGGCGAGCTGCACGGCCGGGCGGGCCGGGTCCGGCTGGTGACCGGGCTGGTGGAGCGGGGCTTCCCGAAGCGTACGGGCGTCGACTTCGCCGGCGAGGTCGTCGCCCTCGGCCCCGGCGCGTCCGGCCCGGCGGTGGGCGACCGGGTGTGGGGGCTGCTGGGCCGCTCGTTCGGCAGCGCGGCCGAGTTCGTGGCCGTCCGGCCCCGCCGGCTGTCCCGTGTCCCGGCCGGGCTCGACCTGGCCGAGGCCGCGGCGCTGCCCGCCGTGGGCACGACGGCGATCACGGCGCTGCGTGACAAGGCCGCGCTCGCGGCGGGCGAGCGGCTGCTCGTCCGCGGCGCGGCCGGCGGCGTCGGCAGCGTCGCCGTCCAGCTCGGCAAGGCCATGGGCGCCCACGTCACCGCGCTCGCCGGGGCCCGGAACCTGGACCTCGTCCGCGACCTCGGCGCCGACGAGGTCCTCGACTACGCCACCACCGGCCCGGCCGGCCTGGGCGCGTTCGACGTGGTCCTGGACACCGTCGGCACCGCCCATCCCGCCTACCGCCGCCTCCTGACGCCGGGCGGCCGCATGGTGGCGATCGCCTTCGACCTCAAGCGCGCCGCGGCGTCCCTGTCGTACGTCGCCGCCTCCGCCGTGTTCGGCCGGCGGCGCGTGCGCTTCTTCAGCGGCAACCCCACCCATCGCCTCCTCGCCGACCTCGCCCGGTACGTGGAGACCGGCGCGATCCGGCCGGTCGTCGACACGGTGTTCCCGCTCGCCGGCATCGCCGAGGCGCACCGGGCCCTGGAGTCCGGGGGCGTGCGCGGCAAGATCGTCGTCCGGGTCGGCTGATCCCCTGATCGTTGACGCGGCCGCGGGCGCTGCCTAAACTCATCACATAATGAATTAGGAGCGTCGCCATGCGCAGAACACCCGCAGCCGTCGTCAGCGCAGCCTTCTTCGCCGCCGCCCCCGGAACCGTCGCCGTGCTCGTCCCGTACTGGATCAGCGGCTGGCGGATGCGCGGCCCCTTCCCGGACCCGGTCATGATCCCGCTCAGGGCACTCGGCGCGATCCTCGTGCTGGCGGGGCTGGCCGTGCTGGTCGACGCGTTCGTCAGGTTCGTGCTGGAGGGGCTGGGCACGCCGATCCCGGTCGCGCCGCCCGACCGGCTGGTGATCGGCGGGCTCTACCGGTACGTCCGCAACCCCATGTACGCCGCCGTCTTCGCCGCCGTCCTGGGCCAGGCCATGATCTTCGGCGATCCCTGGATCCTGGTCTACGCCGCCGTCCTGGCGATCCCGGTCTACTCCTTCGTCCGCTGGTACGAGGAGCCGGACCTGCGCCGGCGCTTCGGCGCCGACTATGACGCCTACCGCTCCCATGTGCCGGGATGGTGGCCGAGAGTGCACCCGTACCAACCGTGAGTCCCGAGAAAATTGGGGCCCCATGTCGGGAGCGGTTTGACTCCTAGTGAGGAACTATGGTCGTCTCGTGACCTATGTTTCTGATGGGATGAATTAGATAGGTCCGGGGGAGAACGCTTCATGCCGCACGCCCTCCTGCGCGTGCTCGCTTCGACATCCATCGCCGGCACGGTCCTCGTGGCCCTGCCGCCTACCGCCGGAGCGCAGTCCCAGCCCGTACCGGCACAGGCCCGGACCGCGCAGGCGGGTCCCGCGCAGGTGCGGCCCGTGCCCGCCGTCCAGGAGCCGCCGGCCGCCGTCGTGACCGTCCCGCAGCGGCCCTCGCTCGCCCTGCGGGCGACCGGGGACGAGAAGGTCGGGCCGGACGCGCCCGAGGTGACCACCCCGGCCGGGCCGGGGCTCATCGACGAGATCATCGCGGGCGCCGCCGCCGTACAGGAGGAGCAGGGGCTGGGCAGGCAGGCGCCCGACCCCGCCGACCTGCTGCCGGACACCACCCGGGCCGAGACGCTGGGCCTGGTCAAGCCGCTGGCCGCGATCGCGAAGTCGTTCGAGGGGCTGGGGAAGGCCATGCCGGGGATGACGTACCGGCTGTGCGTCGAGAGCGCCGACGTGCCGGTCTCCTGCTCGATCCGGCAGCCCGTCGGCGTGCCGGTGGCCGCCGACGTGACCGGCGACGCCCTTCCCGACCTGGCGGCCGACCTGGTGCCCGCCGCGAGCCCCGCCGAGGGCGCGATAGGGCTGGGGTTCGCCGTCAGGCGGCTCTCCCGCGAGAACCTCAAGGCCCAGGTCTGGGCCGAGTACGACGGCAAGGTCTCGGTCGGCTTCGACGGCCTGCGCCGAGGGGCGTCGCTGTCGGCCTCCGACTGGGGCACGTTCACCGTGGACCTGGCCGGCAAGCGGGTCAGGGCCACGGTCAAGCGCAAGGAGCCGGGCGAGTCCGCCGCCCTGGTGGCCGCGCTGACCGGGCGCAGCGCCGTGAGCCTGCGCCAGACGCCCGCCACCGAAGAGCTCACCGTGAACGCCGCCCTCGACTCCCGCTCGCTGGACGTCGCCGCCTCCGCGCCCGCCAGGCTGGAGGCGCTCGCCGTGACCGGCCGCCGCCTCACCCACGCCGTGCTCGACCGCATGCCCGCCCGCGCCGAGGTGCGGCTGGCGGGCGGCGAGATCAGCTTCACCAGCCCCTCCTCCATCGGCCGCGCCCAGGTGGACGACCTCGACTACCGCGACGGCCGCCTGGCCAGGGTGACCCGGGTCGGGCTGCGGCGCGTGCCGCCGTCCTTCACCGCCAGGTACGGCACCGCCAACGGCGAGCAGAGCCTGTCCGTCGCCGCCGGGTCCGGCCGCTCGCGCTCCGGCGCCGCGAGCCTGCTGTACTTCGACCGGGCCGCCGGCAAGACCGTGCTGAAGGCCGAGCTGAGCGAGCTGCCCGCCAGGGTGCGGCTGGTCAACGACCTGGCCGAGCACCGCGTCACGCACACGACCAGCTCGCCCATCGGCAGGTTCGCGGTGGTGCTGCAGCGCAACGAGGGCGCCATCTCCAGCCCGCGCGGCGGGCACGTCACCATGATCAAGGACGGCGCCGCGGTGGGGGTGTCGGGGCTGCTGTCGGGGCTGTCCGGGTTCGACGTCACGTACGGGGCCGCGCCGCACGCCCACCTGGAGGTGGACTCCAGCGGCCGGTCGTTCGTGGGCGCGGCCAGCATCGACCGCACCCACGTGGCCCGCCTGGAGATCTCCAACACCCCCGCCAAGGTGGACGTCACGCTCGACCCCGCCGCCAGGAAGGCCGTCTACCAGGCCAGCGGCGTGATCGACAAGCTCCGCGCCGCCTACACGAACCTCCGCTCGGGCCCCACGATCGACGGCACCGTGCTCGGCGTGCACGACGACGTGACGGCGTCGTGGGAGCTCGGCGAGCGCACGACCGTCAAGGTCGCGACGTCCTCGACGTTGGAGCAGGTGCGGATTTATGCCAATAAAGCGCACGTGACCAGCACGGCGGGGGCCGCGTCGCCAGGGGCTTCGGGCGCGTCAGGAGCGGCATCGGGGACGCCGTCAGGGTCGGCGTCGGGGTCGGCGTCGGGGTCGGCGTCGGGCGCGGGCGAGGACGTGCGCGCCACCGTCGAGGGCGTGCGCGAGCGGGCCGAGCTGGTGACCGACGCCAGGGCCGGAACCCTGACCTGGACCTCGGACGCGCCGGTCGAGAAGGTGTCGGCGCTGGCCAGGGTGAAGCTGGGCGACCGGTACGCCAGGGCCGCCGCCGAGGTCACCGGCGTGCCGGCCAGGTTCGACGCCTCCTGGGACGCCGCCGCGTACCGCTTCCGCGGCCTGTCGGGGCCGGTGGGGTCGGCGGCGCTGGCGTTCACCAACCACGACGGCGCCACGTCGCCCGCCGGGCCGCACCTGGCGGCCCACTACGACCAGGCCACCGGCGACCTGGACGCCAGCGTGCTGGTCAAGGGGCTGTCGAACGTCGAGTTCAGCCCCGCCGCGCAGGGGTTCACCGCCGACTTCCGCTCGGCCAGGCAGACCCTCGCCGTGGACGCCGACGTCACGCAGGGCGACACGCGGTTCGGCCTGATCGGCACGCTCGGCCCGGTGCCCGGCCGGCTGGCCGTCTCCTCGGCCGACGGCAAGCTCACCTACTCCGGCTCCCGCCTGGACGTGCGCGCCCGCGCCTGGCTCGGCAAGACCGCGGCGCTCGACCGCATGCGCGCCGCGCCGGCCGTTCCGGGCGGCGTGTCGCTGGTGGACGGCGGCTGCGCCGCCGGGTCGCCGGGCTGCGCGCCGGGCCCCTTCTGCACGCCGCAGCGCGGGTGCTTCGGGCTGCAGGGTTACCTGGACGTGACCGGGCTGCCCGACCAGGTCACCGTGGACCTTGCCGGCAAGACGTTCGCGTTCTCCGGATTCGCCCCCGAGCGCCGCAGCCTGGGCGTGTACCTGGCCAGCAGCGTCCTGTCACCCGTGCCGATCAAGGTCAGGGCCACGCTGACCGGCCTGCCCTCCAAGATCACCAGCATGGCGCTGGGGCCGTTCGGCGTGGGGCAGGGGAACGCGGTGCAGGCGTCGTACCGGATCGAGCCGGCCGCCACGCTGGGCACGCTCGACGTGCGGGCCGAGGCGGGCGGGCTGCGCGGCCACGTCGCCATCGACCCGGTCCCCGCGGCGGTGGCCGTCCAGGCGACGTACGGGGCCAGGACCCGCATCCGAGTGACCAACTCCGCGGTCGTCAAGAACCTCACCACCAAGGTCACCCTGGCCGGGAAGGGCACCGGGGAACTGCGCCTCTCCGACGTGCCCGCCGTCTTCGGGGTGGACGCCGACGCCTCGGCCGCCGGGCTGAGTGTGCCGGCCGTCACGTACAAGGCGGTGGGCGGCGCCAGCACCCTTGACGGCCACCTCGGCGTGGAGGGCGGCCTGGTGGACCCGTCCGGCCGGCTCGGGGACGTGTCGTTCGCGGTCAAGGACCTGGCCGCCGACACCACCGTCCGGCTGAACACCGACCAGTCGCTCGACCTGGTCTCCAAGCCGGTCCCCACGGGGCGCGTCACGCTGCGCGCGGGGCTCAGGGTGGATCCCGTCGCGGCGCAGGGCATCGCGGTGAGCAAGGAGGTCCCGTACACGACCGGCTTCCTCACCTACCACGTCGGCGGCCGGTTCGGGCTCGGGAAGAGCGCGATCGAGAACGTCGCGCTCTCGGTCCAGCGCGTGTCGTGGCTGCGGATCCGGCCGGGCAAGGTCCCGTTCGGGCTGAAGGCGCCCCCGGCCCTGGGGTACGTCGCCCCCGGCTTCGAGGGGGACTACGGGACCCTCAAGATCGCCGCCAAGGGCGTGGACCTGCGGCCCGACGTCAGCCTGGACCTCAAGCTGAGCCGGGGGATCGGCAGCGACGTGTTCCACGAGTCCGTCCGGATCGGCCCGGTCACCTCGCTCGCCCTGCGCCGCTACGACCAGCGGATGCGCCGCATCGGGGCCAAGCAGGAGATCAAGGCGGCGGGGATCGGCCTGGCGTGCGTGACGGTGGACGCCAAACCCGGCTTCGCGGCCGGCGCGGGCACCAACTCCATCACGCTGCGCGGGGCCGACGGGCCGCAGATGGTGTCCCTGCTGGACCCGGGCGGGCAGGTGCCGGACTATGCGGTGGACCTGCTGACGCACTTCATGAGCCCGTTCCCGGGGGCGGACTGGAAGGTGGCGGGCACCAGGGCGGGCTCCTGCGCCTCCGACGGCACCGCACCGCGATCGGAGTCCCGGTGAGCCTGTTCCCGCCGGAGAGGCGGGCTACCGGGGGCCGCGGTAGCCCGGCGGGGGCTGCTCGCCCTCGTACGGGGCCACCGGGCGGTCCGTGAGGAACGCCCGCAGCACCCCGAGGTAGGCGGCGCCGCGGTCGTCCCCGACGTAGGTGAGGCGGGCGCCGGGCAGCGCGCGCCGGTAGCCGGTGGCGGCCGACCAGCTCTGGGCGTCGCACGGGCCCTTGACGATCAGCACGGGCGCCGTCACGCCGGCCAGGTCGCGGCGCAGCGACGCCGGGGCCGGCCGCCCCGACAGGGCGACATAGCCACCTCCCCCCACCGGGCCGGCCGTGCCGCCCGGGGACGGGCACGGGGACGGGGATCGGCGGCGCAGGAGGGTGAGGTGGGCGTCCAGGCCCGGGTCGCCCGCGAACGCGTGGGCCGCCGCCGGGTCCACCTCCAGGAGCGTGGAGACCGCCAGCGTGCGCGGGTCGGGCAGCCCTCCGGCGCCGAGAGGCCCGAGGAAGGCCGCGGCGGTCTCCGGGCGGCCGGCCCCGCGTCCCGGTGAGAGCCCGTCCGGGGAGTACAGGACCGTCCTGGCCACCCGGTCCGGATGTGCGGCCAGGTACGCGGCCGCCACCTGCGCCCCATGCCCCCGGGCCACCAGGTTCAGCCGCTCGGCGCCGACGGCCAGCCGGATGGCCTCCAGGTCCGCCGCGTCCCGTGCCAGACCGTACCCCCGGGGGTCGACCAGCCGCGCCGAGCGACCCGCGCCGAGCTGGTCGTAGACGTAGACCCGGAAACCGTCCGCCGCCAGCCGCCCGTAGAACGCCGAGTCCCCGGCCAGGTCGCCCACCCCGGGGCCGCCGTGCAGGAACACCACCGGCTCCGGCCGGGTGACCCGCTTCGGCGCCACCCGTACGTACGCCAGCTCCGACCCCGTGGACAGCCGCCACGACCGCTGCCCGGCCACCTTCGACGGCGCGCCGGACGGCGCGGCCGGCTCCAGCGTGGCCACGGAGACCTGCCAGATCACCGCCGCCGCCACGCCCAGCACCACCAGCGCGCGTAACCAGCGCCCCCACGCCACCACCGGCCGGGGCACGCACAGCAGCAGCCCGAGGAAGAACACCGAGCCGAACACCGCCAGCCCCGCCACCGTGAACACCGCCGGCCGCGCGCCCACCATCGCCGTCCCGGCCAGCGCGGCCAGCCCCAGGACCGGCGACAGGGCCAGCACCCCGGCACCCGCCACCGCACGTCCGGCCAGCCTGGCGAAAGAAGCCACGGAAGGGACGCTAGTGCACGCCCCCCGTTCCGGTCAGGGAAGTGAGCGGCCCAGGCGCAGGCGGATGCGGTCACCCCGCCGTACGGACTCGCGCACGGTCCACACGCGCTCGTCGATCACCGTGCCCTTGGCCGTCATGTATCCGCCCATCCTCAGCACCGGCCGTCCCGTGTCGTCGCTGAGCAACCGGGCCCGGGACTCGGAGTCGTCGCCGAACAGCACGAGGAAGTCGTCCGCGCCCGCCGGGGCGTCCAGGATCAGACCGGGATAGAGATGGGAGTAAGGGACCTCGATAACATGCTCGATCACGCGTAAACGTCTACCCCGATGTCACGCTTTCAGCTTTGAGCCAGGAGCGGGATAGCGCTTTCCAGCGTCATGGGGTGAAATATCAGCATCCTTTCTACAGGCTGGAGTACCACGTGCCACTGTTCGACATGCCGCTCGAGCAACTCCGCAACTACCTCCCCGACCGTGATGAGCCCGCCGACTTCGACGACTTCTGGTCCGCCACCCTGGCCGAGGCCGGGGAGTTCGACCTGGCCGCCGAGTACGTCCCGTACGAGCTGCCCTTCACCGGCGTGGACGTGTTCGACGTGTCGTTCGCCGGATGGGGCGGGCACCGCATCAACGGCTGGTTCCTGCTGCCGCGTGGCGCGGAGGGGCCGGTCCCGTGCGTGATGCACTACATCGGCTACAGCGGCGGGCGCGGGTTCGCCAAGGACCACCTGATGTGGCCGGCCGCGGGGTACGCGGTGTTCGTGATGGAGACCCGCGGCCACGGCGGCGCGAACGTGGGCAGCCCCGGCTCCACCGGCGACCCGCACGGCAGCGCGGGGCCGCAGGCGCCCGGCATGATGACCCGCGGCATCCTCGACCCCGCCGACTACTACTACCGGCGCGTGTTCACCGACGCGGTCAGGGCGGTCGACGCGGCGGCGGCGCACCCGGCCGTGGACGCCGGTCGCATCGTGGCCTCCGGCGGCAGCCAGGGCGGCGCCATCGCGCAGGCCACCGCGGCCCTGCACCCGGGGGTCAAGGCGGCGCTCATCGACGTGCCGTTCCTGTCGCACTTCCGGCGGGCCGTGGAGATCACCGGGCGCGACCCGTACCAGGAGCTCGTCAGGTATCTGGCCACCCGGCGGGACAGCGCCGACCAGGTGTTCCGCACGCTGGCGTATTTCGACGGCGTCAACTTCGCGGCCCGCGGCCGGGTGCCCGCGTTGTACTCGGTCGCGCTGATGGACGACGTCTGCCCGCCGTCCACGGTGTTCGCCGCCTACAACCACTGGCAGGGTCCCAAGGAGATCACCGTGTGGCCCTGGAACAACCACGAGGGCGGGGGCGGCTATCAGTCGGAGGAGCAGCTCCGCTATCTGCACAAGCTCCTCGGCGACGGCTGATCCGGCGACCGGGCAGGCGACAGTACTGACGGTTCAGGCACGGCCGGGCGGCGAGCCCGCCGTGCCGGAGTCCCGATCGGCTCCGGCACGGCGGGGGCCGCCTCAGGCGTTCTGCTCGGTGACCAGGAAAGACACGCTTCCCTGGTCATCGGCTCCGGCGTCCAGGGACTTGTCCTCCAGCACGGTCGCGGCCACAGGATCGAGATAGACCCGCGCGCCCTCCGCCTCGACCACTGCGTCCGCCGGTTCGGGGGCGGTGGCCAGGGTAAGGGTGAGCGAACTCGCGCCCTCTCCCTGAGACGAGATGCGAATCCCGCTCTGGGAAGGCTCGGGCGCGGCCGCGGTCAGATCACGGATCGCCTGGGCTGCGTTGGCTGTCAGGGTGAGCACTACGGCTCCTCCTCACGGTCGACGTTCAGGAGTTGCCTGCCCTTCCCCCAACTCTCGGGCTCAACCCTTCTCGACCCTTTCTTTACCAAGAATTCCGCGATGATCCCGTACGGATCCGGCCTGCATGGACAATGGGCCCCATGGACTTCGCGAAGCAGAGGGAAGCCATGGTGGCGCAGCTGCGCAAGCGCCAGGACATCAGCGAGCCCGTGGCCGCCGCCATGCTCGCGGTCCCGCGCCACCTCTTCGTGCCGGACGTCGAGCCCGAGGACGCCTACCGTGACGAGCCCATCGTCACCAAGCTCGACGCGCAGGGCCGGCCGATCAGCTCGTCCTCGCAGCCGGCCATCATGGCGACCATGCTCGACCAGCTCGCCGTCGAGCCCGGCCACCGGGTGCTGGAGATCGGCGCGGGCACCGGTTACAACGCGGCGCTGCTGGCCCACCTCACCGGGCCCGAGGGGCGGGTGGTCAGCGTGGACATCGACGAGGACATCGTCACGCGGGCCAGGGCCCACCTGTCCGGCGCGGGCCTGCCGCAGGTCGAGGTGGTCTGCCGCGACGGCGCCGGCGGCCACCCGGAGCGGGCCCCGTACGACCGGCTGATCGCCACCGTCGGCGTGTGGGACCTGGCGCCCGCCTGGCTGGAGCAGCTGAGCGCGGACGGGCGGCTGGTGGTGCCGCTCGACCTGCGCGGCGTGCAGGTGTCGGCGGCCATGGAGCGGGCCGGCGACCACTGGGCCAGCAGGTCCGTGGCGCCGTGCGGGTTCATGCGGATGCGCGGGCCGTTCGCGGGCACCGAGGTCGTCACCGTGCTGCGCCAGGACCCCCACGTGGCGCTGGCGCTGCCCGAGCCGCGCGAGGTCGGCGACGTGCTCGCGGCGCTCGAAGCCGTGCCCACCGAGATCACCGTCAAGATGGAGGAGGCGGCGTCGCCGTTCGCGGTCGTCATGGGACTGTCGTTGTGGCTGGCGCTGCACGAGCCGCGCTGGTGCGCCGTGACCGGCAAGCTGTCCGGCCGCGGCTACGGCGCCACCGCCGGCATCGTCGAGGGCGACAGCATCGCGCTGCTCTTCATGGAGGGCGCCCTGGTCGCGCGCGGTCACGGAGCGGGCGGGGCCAAGCTGGCGGCGGAGCTGGCCGCGCACGTCAAGGCGTGGGACGAGGCGGGCCGGCCCGAGGCGGGCGCCCTGCGCATCGAGGCCCACCAGGGGCCGGTCTCCGGCAGGCCGCTCGTCATCGCCAAGCGCCACACCACGCTGGTGCTGGACTACGGCTGACGCTCCTGGGCGGGAGGGCTCGGACCGTCCACACGCCGTCGCGGACGAGGTCGCGCCCGGCCAGCTCGTTCGACTCCCGCCACGCCTGCAGCCGGTGCGGCGTGATGTGGAAGTAGTGGTGGGAGCCCGCCTCCTTGCGCGGATCGAAACCCGCCTTCTCCGCGAACGCGTCGCCTTCCACCGCCGGGATCTCGGTCGCGGGCGTGGCCCGGGCCGTCCCCTCGATCAGCACCACGTCGCGCACCAGCCCCACGGACACGCGCACCTTGCCGTTGGCCAGCAGGTTGCGCGCCGTCGGGCTGGCGCCGGTCGTGCTGATGAGCAGGGTGGTGCCGTCCCAGAGGAACGACAGCGGCACGAGGTAGGGGGTGCCGTCCTCGCCGGCCGTGGCCACCCAGGCGTCCACGTCCTGCTCCAGCCGCTGGCGGGTGCCATTGTCGGGGACGGCCCGCGTACGGGAAATCCGGCCGGCCGCCGCGCCCGGGCACCTGGAATGCCAGGAGGCCACCCGCCCGACGGTTACTCTCTGTAGCGACGACGTATCACCATGTCATAGGAAAACTCATGCGCACTCGTCTGACCCTGTCGCTGGCCGTCGCGGCCCTGGCCTCCCTTCCCGGTTGCGGCGGGGGCGCGGCGCCGAACACCGCCGCCGTGGTCGCGCGGACCGACACGCAGCCGTCCGAGCAGGACAAGACCTGGATGCGGACCATCCACCAGGGCAACATGACCGAGGTCCAGGCCGGGCGCCTGGCGGAGGGCAAGGGCACCACGAAGCCGGTCAAGGCCATCGGCAAGATGCTGGTCAAGGACCACACCAAGCTCGACACCAAGGTGACCCAGACGGCCACGCAGCTCGGCATCCAGCTGCCCACCTCCCCGAGCGCCGACCAGCGGGCCGAGCTCATCCGGCTGCAGAACGCGACCGGCCGCGACTTCGACCAGGACTTCCTGTCCGGCATGGTCAAGGCGCACACGGAGGCCCTGGCCGCCACCAGGGCGGAGATCTCCAACGGCTCCTCGCAGGCGGTGGTGGCGCTGGCCAAGGCGGCGGCGCCGTCGCTGCAGGAGCACCTGACCGCCCTGCGCAAGGCTCAGGGCGACTGAAAAGGCATAACGTCATTTGCTGAAATAGAACGAAAACTGCCGCGACCCTGTGTGGTGTTATGGCGATTTGGGGTATTTGTCCCATTTGAACCAGGACGAACACATCGGGGGGATCGTCGTGGCTATGCAAACAGAGATCCGTAATCTGCTCGACTGCCACGTGGTGGGGTCGGACGGACAGTCGATCGGCAAGGTGGGCCAGGTCTACCTCAACGATCGTACGGGCGAGCCGGAGTGGGTGACCGTACGCACGGGGTTCTTCGGGATGAAGCAGACCTTCGTGCCGCTGGCCAACGCCCGCCGCTCGGGTGAGGAGATCCGGGTCCCCTTCGACAAGGAGATGATCAAGGGGGCGCCCAACATCGACGTGGACGGTCGCCTGTCCCTGAACGAGGAGGCCGACCTCTACCGCTACTACGGCATGCAGCCGACGGACATCCCGCGCCAGCGCGGCAGCGAGACCCGTACGCGCGGGCCCGTCACCGGCGAGCGGGCCGGCCTGGCCGGTGAGACCGGCGCGGGCATCACCGGCGAAAGGCGCGGGGGCCTGGCCGGCGAGACGCGAGGGGGCATCACCGAGGACCGCGACATCGACATGACGCGGTCGGAGGAGCGGCTCCGCATCGGCAAGGAAAGCAGGGAGACCGGCCGCGTACGCCTGCACAAGTACGTCGAGACGGAAAACGTCCACGAAAAGGTACCGCTCTCGCACGAGGAGGTCGTGATCGAGCGCGAGCCGATTCGGGACGGGGAGATGTCCGGCACGTACGAGATAGGCGAAGAAGAGCGGCAGATGATCCTGCACGAGGAGCGTCCGGTCGTCGGCAAGGAGACCAAGCCGGTCGAGCGCGTCCACGTGCACAAGCAGGACGTCCAGCGCGAGGAGACCGTCGAGGGCCAGATCCGCAAGGAGCGGGTGGAGATCGACGAGGAAGGCGTGACCAGGGACGAGAACCGGACGTTCGGGCGCGGCGAGGAGCTCCCGCCGGAGCGGTGACGGCTCGCGCCGGAACGGAAAGGCGTCGCGCGGGGGTGCCGTCGGCGCGGGCCCCCGCGGACGTTCAGCGTATTCCCCGGCCGGACTAAACTCGGTAACTGACAGAAAACTTTATTGTCCGGCCGCCGCGGATATTCACGAATAGAGCTCGACCTCGTTCAGCATGCCGCACGCGCGGCCTATTTCCGGGTCGCAGTCCCTTGTGGCATCCACGACGATCTTGACGTGTCTGGCGGTGCGGCCGATGTCGTCGTAGCGCAGGGCGTGGTCGATCCTGTCTTTGATCGTGACCACCGGGTCGCCCCAGGAGCGCCCGTCCGCGGAGACGTACACGCGGGCGCCGGCCGGGTGGCCCGGGCGCAGGCTGAGGCCGATCCGGCTGATGACGTGTCGCCGGTCGAAGTGCAGCACGTAGCGGCCCGGGCCCCGGCTCACGGCGCTCGACCAGTAGCCGGTGCTGCCGTCCAGGGCCCCGCCGGGGCGGGTCCTCGGCCGCAGCCGGCTCGACCACCGCATCGTCGTGGAGATCCGCAGGTCGCCGCGCCGCCGCAGCTCGGCGAGGTCGAGCCTGGTGCCCGCGGTGGCGACGGTGAACAGCAGCCGCTTGACCGCGTACCAGCCGCCGTGCTCGAACCGCCCGTGCGCCGGGCACGCGGTCTCGTCGAGCAGCCCGTCCGGCCGCACGCCGGGCAGCTTGCAGTTGTCGAACACCTGGATGATCCGGTGCGGCCCGACGGCGGCCAGGCCGGTGTAGCCGGACGAGCCGTGCGTGTCCCACACCCCGTCGCGGTTGTGGTACGTCACCCGCGGCTCCAGCCATTCCTCCCCGAGCCCGTCGGGGGAGACGGCCAGCCAGTTGTCCGGGCGGCCCGAGCTCAGCACGAGGACGCCGCCCGGGGTCAGCAGCAGCCGCGGCGCCACCCCGCGCACCACGCAGTCCTGGCCGGCGAAGCGCAGCTCGCGCACCGGCGACCAGGTGCGCCCGCCGTCGGTCGAGCGGCTCTGGTGCAGCGTCGAGTACGGCTCGCCGTCGCGGCGCAGCACCGCCAGCAGGCTGCCGTCCAGCGTCTACTCCACGGCGGCCTCGTTGTAGGCCAACCCCGGCGGCGGCGCGGCGATCACCCCGCGGCGCTCGAAGGTGCGGCCGCCGTCGACGCTGGCGTACACCTCGGACTGGTAGGCCCCCATGCCGGTGTACCGGGCGTACGCGGTGATCAGGATCGTGCCGTCGGCGAGCTGGATCGGGGCGCCGTGCGCGGCCCCGCCGGGCAGCAGGTCGCCGGGTGTGGTCAGGGTCGCCTCCGAGCGCAGCCAGCTCTCGCCGTCCTCCAGCGCCGACGAGGTGAGCACGCCCAGCTTGGCGGTGTGCGGCCCGGTCCTGGCCAGGTAGTACTCCGTGGCGAAGAAGCGGCCGTCGAGCAGCTCGACCGGGGACTCGCGCAGCGGCGTCGCGCCCGCCGGGCCGAAGGTGAGCCCGCCGTCCTCCGAGACCGCCGCGGAGTTGGTGAGGGTGACGACCTTGTCGACGTTCGTGGTGAAGGTGCTGATCACCTTCTGCTCCGGGGCGCCGCGGGGGCCGGTCACGTCGAGGGCCGACACGTTCGGGAACCCGGCGAAGTCGAGGCGCTCGGAGTCCGTCGGCTCGCGCGCGGCGGGCGGCGGATTGGGATGAATCCAGTCTAGTGAGGAAGCAGTATCGATCAGGTAAGGCCCGCTCCGCGCGGACTGCTGGGAGTGCTCCGGTAGCACGCAGTAATTGGCTCCGGCCTGCACCGGACCGGGGTGCGCGGGCAGCCCTGCGGCCATCGACAAGGCCGCGACCACGGCTCTGGTCACCGGCACGGGTTCGCTCCTCGGCTGTCGTTCTGGATTCAGCGCACCGTACGGACTCTAGATCATCGACCCTCCGTAACGCCGCATTCACCTGCGGGAAGTCGCGGGTTCACGTCGCGGGGCGCGGCGGCCGGGCGCGAATCATGCTAGTTCCGTTAAGTGACAGTTGACAGGAATCCCCGGTCTTACGACGATCGGGACGGCACTATTAAGTGTCAATTTACGTAGGTCGAGAAGACCACGGGTCAGGAGGTGGCCCATATGAGCATCGAGCCGAGGGCGAGAGTGGCCCCAGAACGCGTGCTGCCGGGCCCGGTGCCGATGGCGCCGGAGACCGCCGCGCAGCAGCGGGTCGTCCAGCGGATCTGCGCCAGGGTCGTGCCCGGCATGGAGGTCGGCGTCGCCGAGCTGCCCCCCGGCGGCCTGCAGGTGTGGATCGACACCCCGGCGCCGCCGGCCGAGCAGGAGTCGTGGGTCCTCTACCACCGCATGGCCCGCGAGGTGGCGCTGGTGGGCTGGCACTGCGAGGCGGACGCCGACCGTCTGCTGGTGCTCGGCTGGAGCGCCGCGTGCCTGCACAACCGCGTACGCCTGCTCCAGAGCGGGCTGCGCAGGCTCACCGACTTCGGGCCGACGGCACAGCGGGCCGTGCAGCTCGACGGCCGCGACCCGGACGGCCGCCCCGCCGCGGAGCTCGTGGCGGACGTGTGCGCCTCGATCGAGCGGCGGCTGCGCTGGCCCGAGCGGCTGGCCGAGCTCCACGGGTTCGAGCGCGGCTCGGGCCTGCCGCATCTGCAACTGCTCCTCGCCCAGGTCACCGGCCTGGAGGCGAAGGTCGCGGGCGCCTGCGAAGAGCACCTCGTCATGGCACGGGTGCTGGCGCGGGCCGTCTGCGAGCACTACGCCCTGCACGCGGATCTCATCCGCGCGCAGCGTGAGGTGCTGGTGGAATCGCGCCGATGGGTGCACGCCAGCTCCATGATCCGCGGCTCGGCCACCGCACGGCCGAGCTCCACCGGCGGCAGCCGTCCCCACATGGGGCTGGCCGAGCGCCGCATCGCCGCGAGCGTCATCAACCACGGCGTGCCGCGGGCGACCCCCGCGGCCGTCACTCCCCGGGTCGGGCACGCCGACCTCGAGGAGGGCGCGCGCTGACCTCGAGCCGCTCAACGGCGAGCGGTCGCCCGGAAAACCCCATCCGAATCCGGTAGGAGAGCTCCCGTCATGCGAACCCCCCCGCACCTGCCCGCCCGCACCAGGCACGAGCGCGCCGATCACGTCCGGCGCCACCCGTACGGCCTGCACGACGTACCGGCCCAGGCCGCGCCGCGCGGCACGCTCGACTTCCCCGACGCCGCCCCGCCCGCCCCCGCCGACGTCCACACCGACGTCCACGGCGATGTCCACGGAGACGTCTTCGTCGAGCAGCGGCTGCTCGGCATCAGGGAGATGTCCAACCAGGCCATCGGCTCCATCGACGACCTGCTCCAGCACACCGCCTGACGTGTGCCCCCCAACGGCGCCCGGCCCCGGGAGCCGGAAAAGCGAATCTCACCCCTTGAGGAGAGCCATGCAGGACCTATCGCGACCGGAGCTGAGGTCGCGTGACGTCGGGGGCCACCAGCCGCGATCCGTGGCGGGCGTCGAAACGCCGCGCACCCTCGACGAGGTACGCGCGCTCGTCCGGCAGTCCATGACCGACAAGCGCCGCCTCTACCCGATCAGCACCGGCAGGAACTGGGGCATGGGCTCGGCCATGCCGGTCACCGACGACAACCTGGTCGTCGACCTCGGCGGCATGAACCGGGTGCGCAGCCTCGACCTGGAGGCCGGCTTCGCGGTCATCGAGCCGGGAGTCACCCAGCGGCAGCTCGCCGCCGTGCTGCGCGACACCCCGTGGATGCTCAACGTCACCGCCTCGTGCGCCGACACCTCCGTGGTCGGCAACGCGCTCGACCGCGGCGACGGCTGCATCCGCTCCCGCGTCCACGACGTGGCCGGGATCGAGGCCGTGCTGGCCGACGGAAGCGTGGTCACCACCGGCGGGCTCGACCCGGCGGGCCGCTACCACGGCCGGGTGGCCGGACCCGACCTGACGCAGGCGTTCGTCCAGCACAACCTGGGCATCGTCACCGCCATGGCCGTGTCGCTGGTGCCGCGCCCGCAGACCATCGGGCTCGTGCACGGCCGGATCCCGCGCGACCAGGTCGGCGTGGCGGTCGGCGCGGTCTCCGGCTTCCTGCGCCGCGGGAACCCGGCCGACGGGCTGATGCGGGTGCGCGAGCTGTCGCTGGTTCCCAGCCACGGCGACTGGGCCCTGCCCGCCGGCGTCGACCCGAGCCTGTTCACCATCATGGGGCCGCTCATGGGCAGCGACGCCACCGTGGAGCTGGCCGAGGAGCTGCTGCGCAAGGCGCTCATCGAGGTCGAGGGCGCCGAGGCGCTGCGCGTGCTGGACACGGCCGAGGTGGGCCCGGACGACCCGCTCTACGCCAGGGCGCTCATGTCGCAGGGCATCCCCACCTGCCTGGGCGTGCACAACGCGCTCGGCGTGACCTCGTGCGACCGGATCGACGAGGGCCCTATGGGCTTCCTGGCCCTGCTGCCGCTGCTGCCGATGCACGCCCGCCGGACCGAGCACCTCCTGGCCGCGCTCCAGACCGCCGTGGACGCGCACACCACCGCCCTCATGGTCGAGTGGAACCTCGTCAGCAGGCACATGGCCAACGGCGTCATCCAGATCTTCTTCGAGCGCGGCGCGCCCGACGCGGCCTACCGCGCGCACCAGCTCCGCAACGACGGCAACTGCCTGCTGCGCGGGCACGGCTGCGCCATCTACCGCTCCGACATCGACCACGCCGCCGCCGACGTCTGGTCCGAGACCAGCACCGCCGGCCTGGGCATGCTGCACCGGCTCAAGACCGCGCTCGACCCGGACGGGCTGCTCTCGCCCGGCCGGTACGGCGCCTGAACCACAGCGCCTCAACCACCGGGCCAGAACCACCGGGCCAGAACCACCGGGCCAGAACCACCGGCCTGGACCACCGGGCCAGAACCGACGTCCGGCTCCGCCGTCAGCACAGCCGGAGTGTGCCTCCGGCGGAGACCGACCGACGCTTCCATAGGAGGAACCACGTGCGTTCGTCACCAGCCGCTGTCCGGGGGACGGGCACGACCGGCGCGGACCGGCGTCACGGAGTGATGCTGCGCCTGGTCGGTGCGGGTGTCATGTTGACGGTGATGGCCGACACCACGGCCACCACCCTGGCAGTGGGAGTGCTGCGGTACACGCCCGCCGGCGCCGGCATGCCGCTGGGCGACCTGGTCTGGCTGACCAGCGCGGCCTTCATCCCCATCGCGGCGCTGCTGGCCACCGCCGGCCGCTGGGCCGACCTGTTCGGCCGCCGCCGGGTGCTGGCGGTCGGGCTCGTGGTGTTCATCGTGGGCGCGATCGCCACCGTGACCGTGGAGTCCTGGTCGTCCGTGCTGGCCGCGCGGGCCGTCCAGGGCGCGGGCGCCGCGGCGATGATCCCGGCCAGCCTCGGGCTGCTGCTCGGGGAGCTGCCGGAGTCCCAGCGGCGCGGCGCGATCGCGCTGTGGAGCTCCGCCTCCGGCCTCGGCTGCCTGCTCATGCAGGCGGGCGGCGGCTGGCTGGCCGCCACCGTCGGCTGGCGGGCGCTGTTCGTGCCCGACGTGGTCATGGGCGTCCTGCTGCTGATCGCCTGCGCCGCGCTGCCCTCGGGCCGGCGCGGGAACGCCAAGGGCGTGCCGGACGTGCTCGGCGCCTGGCTGCTGGCGGCCGGCATCGCCGTGATCGTGCTGGCCATCTCCAAGGCCATGGCCTGGGGCATGGACGTGGTGTGGCTGGCGCTGGCGGCGCTGGCCCTGCTCGGCGGCGCGCTCGCGCAGGCCAGGCACCACCGCCTGCCCGCGATCGACCTGGCCCTGTGGCGGCGTCCCCGGTTCGTCTGGGGCTGGCTGGCCACCTGGGGATTCGGCGCGCTGTCGTACGGGCTGCTGACCGTGCAACCGCTGTACCTGCTCCACCTCGGCTACCCCATGCTCGAAGTGGCCATGTGGCTGACCCCCACGTCGGTGGCCGTCGTCGTCACGAGCTTCCTGGCCGGCAAGATCGTCAAGCGGGTCGGCGCGTACGGCCTGATCTACGCCGGCTCCCTGCTCTGCGGCGGCGCGTGCGTGCTCGTGCTCATGCAGGCCGGACCCACCGTGTGGGGCCTGGTCGCCAGCGTCGTGGTCGGCGTCGGGGTCGGCGCGCTCGCGCCCGGCACCTCCGTCGCCACCACCCTGGCCGCCCGCCCCCACCAGTACGCCTCCGCCGTCGGCGCGGCCACCATGGCGCGCATGGTCGGCGGTGCCGTCGGCGTCGCCGTCGTGTCGGTCGTGATCGACCACCCGTTCATGACCGGGCCCTTCGCGGGCCTGGCCGGAGCGCTCGCGATGTGCGTGGCCATCTCGGTGCTCATCGGAGCGCTGGCCCTGACCAAGATCACGCGGCTGCGGCCGGACCCGGGCGACGTCATGGTCAAGGTCCCGCGCCGGCTGCTGCTCGAGCTGCGCATGACCCTCGCCACCGTGGCGGCCGAGGCCGACGCGCTGCTGCCAGTCGAGACCCGCACACCCCCTACGGACCACATCCCGCGGCCGCGGGCGGCCGAACCCGGCCCGTTCGCCGGGACCCGCGGGCACACGAACTAGTTCAACCTCTAGAAGGGCTCTCGTCATGGCAACCACATCGTGCGACGTAGCCATCGTCGGCGCCGGGCTCGGCGGCTGCTTCCTGGCCTTACTGCTCGGCCGCCGCGGCCGGCACGTCGTCGTCATCGAGCAGGGACCCTCGGTCCCGAGCGCGGGCGCCGACTTCCTCAAGCCTCCCGGGCTGCGGGTGCTGGCCAGGCACGGACTGGCTGACCTCGTCGGACGCCGTGGCCTCAGGCGCGACATCATCCGCTATTACCACGACGGCGACCCCATCCAGGAGTGCCACTACCCGGAGGGCGGCTTCCTCATCCGGCCCTACCGGGAGCTGGTCGAGCTGATCTACACCTCCTGCGCGATGGAGGGGGTCGACTTCTGGTTCGACGCCAGCATCGACGACATCGCGATGGGCGACGGCCGCGTGGAGGAGCTGACACTGGCCGACGGGCGGCGGCTGCGGGCCGGCGTCGTGATCGGCGCCGACGGCACCAAGTCCGCGGTGCGGCAGGCGCTCGGCATCGAGCAGCGCACGATGCCGTACGAGCGGCTGCTCATGCGGGTGGCCACCGTGCCGCTCAGCGCCAGCGTCGCCCAGCTCAACCGGCTGTACTTCAGCTCCGAGGGCTGGCTGGCCTACCTGTACCCGATCAACATGGACGAGGCCAGGGTGTTCGTCGGCCTGCCCCCGGAGGACGACAAGGAGATCTTCCAGGACGGCATCCCGGCGCTGCTGGACGAGCTGAAGAAGTTCGTCACCGAGAGCTCCGACGCCTTCAACGCCCTGCAACCCGCCACCTGGCAGCGGATCAAGGTCTCCTCGCTGCGGGTGGACGCCTACCACAAGGGCAACGCCGCCCTCCTCGGCTCGGCCGCCTTCGCCTGCCACCCGATGACCGGCATGGGCATGAGCTACACGCTGCACGACGCCGAGATCCTGGCCGACGTCATCTGCGCCGCCGCGGGCGACGCCGAGCTGCTCGACCGTCTCCTGTACGCCCGCTACGAGCCCCGCAGGCACGCCCACCGGCAGCTCATCGACTACGGTGACGCCCTGGCCGCGACCTTCCGCGACCGGGCGGCCTACCTCTCTGCCTTCCGCCCCGACCTGCACATCCACGGCCGGACCGCCGCCCCCGAGGTGATGCCGGCCCTGCAGCTCGCCTAGCCGGCGCCCCCGCCGCCCGCCATTCCCCACCAGGTGAGGTCGTCCAGTGCCACGCTGAGTGCGATGGCGGCCCGATCCCCCGGCGGCGGGGGCGTCCCTTGGTAGGGCGGGCACTACCAAGAGGACGGGTGACAGCGGGGGTCCGCGCGACCCCCATCGCCCGCGATGCTGATGAATGATCACAAACTCATCGGCATCGGAGACGAATGTGACTGTCGCAGAGACCGCCCCCCAAACCCGGCGAGGGAGCGACTTCGCGAAGCTGTCGCGGCGCATCGCCCAGGAAGGGCTGCTCGACAAGCGGCCCGGCTACTACGCGGTCCGGATCGGGCTGGTGGCCGCCCTGTTCGCGGGAACCTGGGCGGTGTTCGCCGCGGTCGGCGACTCCTGGTGGCAGATCCCGATCGCCGTGCTGATGGCGGTGGCGTTCGCGCAGGTCACACTGCTGGCCCACGACCTGGCGCACGGACAGATCTCCCGGTCGCGGCGCACCAGCAGGATCGCCGGGCTGATCGCGGGCAACCTGGCCGTCGGGCTCAGCTACGGCTGGTGGATGGACAAGCACACCCGCCACCACGCCAATCCCAACCACGAGGACCACGACCCCGACGTCTCTCCCGACGTCCTCCTCTGGTCGGAGAAGCAGGCCGAGGCCGCGCGGGGGCTGCCCCGGTTCATCGGCCGCCGGCAGGCGTACCTGTTCTTCCCCCTGCTCACGCTCGAAGGCCTGAACCTGAAGGTGTCGAGCTTCCGCGCGCTGCGCAAGGAGTCGCTCAAGAGCCGGCGGACCGAGGGGCTGCTGCTGGTGGCGCACGTGCTGGCGTACCTGGGGGCGGTGTTCCTGGTGCTGCCGCTGCCCAAGGCGCTGCTCTTCCTGGTCGTGCACCAGGCGTGCTACGGCGTCTACCTCGGCTGCACCTTCGCGCCCAACCACAAGGGCATGCCGGTGCTCACCGCCGAGGACGAGCTGGACTTCCTCCGCCGCCAGGTCCTGACCTCCCGGAACGTACGGGGCGGGCGCCTGGTCAACACCGCGCTCGGCGGCCTGAACTTCCAGATCGAGCACCACCTGTTCCCCAGCATGCCCACCGCGAACCTGCGGCGGGCGCAGCCCATCGTGCGCGACTACTGCGCCTCGCTGGGGATCGACTACGTCGAATGCGGCCTGCTGGAGTCATGGGGACAGGCGCTGCGGCACCTGCACGAGGTGGGGCGGCCGCTGCGCGAGGTCAGGAAGTGACGATCAGCTCCAGGCCGTTGAACTCCTCCCTGACCTGATGGCCCGCGTCGGCCAGCACCGTACGCAGCGCGAGCTGGACCGCGGCGCGGATGGTCCCGTACTTGACGAGTTGGTCGGCGGAGGTGCCCCACGTGACGACCACTCCGCGCGTGGGGTCGTGCCAGACTCCGAGCCCGCCGTCGGCGGACATCAGCGACGGCTCGACGGTGAAACCCGCGTCCGTTAGCTCCCGGCGGACCAGCCTCTCCAGGTCCTCGCCGGCGCTGGTGGCGACGTCCATCGGAGTCCACTGCCCGCACGCGAGCGTTCCGAACCTCCGGGATCCCGCGAACCGTGTGGAAGGATGTCGAATGTGCCCTTCACGTCGCCCACCGCGCGTCCCGCGGCGCTCACCGTAGCGCCGTCCGGGTCGTCCGCCGGGTCGCCCGCCGGGTCGTCCGCCGGGTCGTCCGCCGGGTCGTCCTCCACGGCCGGTGGGTCGGTGGCGGCGGCCGCGGTGCTGCGACTGGCGCGGGCCGTCGTGTTCGCGACGGTCTGCGGCGCGGTGTCGGCGGGCGGGCACGCGCTGGCCGGCGGGGCGGCCGTCCCGTTCGGCGTCTACCTGGCAGGGGTGCTGGCCGCCCTCGGCCTGGCCTACGCGATCGACGGCCGCGAGCGCGGCCCCGCGGCCGTGCTGGCGGCCACCGTGAGCACCCAGATGGTGCTGCACCAGCTCTTCGACCGGCTCACCCCCGCCATCGGCCCGGACCACGCGCACGCCCACCCGTCCTCGGGCATGGTGCTGGTCCACCTCACGGTGGCGGCCCTGACGGCGTGGTGGCTGCACCGCGGCGAGCGCGCGCTGTGGCTCATGATCCGCCTGTACGGCGCACCGCGCCCGGTCATCCGGCTGCTCGTCACCGCCCCCGCCGGACAGGACGCCGGGCCCGAGCAGCGGAGGCCGCTGCCGGTGCCGCCCGGCGCCGCCGCGTGCGCGGGCCGGACCGTCCCCGGAACGATCAGCAGGCGAGGGCCGCCCGCGGCGGCGGCGCGTCACTGACGCTGCCTGCCCCTTTCGCCCTTGCCTGTGTCCGGACACCGGCGCCACGGGCCCGGTCGTCCGGAAGATCATTCTGGAGACCCATCATGGCATTCACGCCGCGGCACTTCCGCAGGGTGGCACTCGCCTGCGCCCTTTTCCTGGCTTCTTTCGTGACTTTTCTCGCCTCACCCGCCTTCGCCCACGACACGCTCAAACGCAGCTCTCCCGCGAGGAACGCCCAGATGTCCTCGGTCGAGGAGATCGAGCTCGAATACACCGCGAGCGTCAAGTTCCCGTTCGTCGTGCTGCACGACGCGGCCGGCAAGGAGGTCGCCCTGGGCAAGCCGCGGCTCGACGGGCCCAAGGTCCTCGCCGACCTCCCGCAGCCGCTCGCACCCGGCTCGTACGTGCTCGCGTGGCGTGTCGTTTCGTCCGATGGGCATCCCATTGAGGGCGAAATCCCTTTCAGCGTGAAAGGATCATCTTCGTCATCGGCTTCGCCCTCGGCCACCGATGAGGGGTCCGCGGCGGGCGCACCGTCCGCCGCGGCGAGTCCCGCCACGGGTCCGGCGACGGATCCAGCGGCGGTCGCCGGCCCCTCGGAAGCGGCCGGCGAGGGGCCCGCGGCATCGGGCGGCGTCCCTGGCTGGATCTGGGGCGGGCTGGCGGTGCTAGTCGTGCTGGGTGCGTTCGTCCTGTTCAGGACCTCGCGCCGCGGCCCTGATCGGGAGGAAGTGGATGCGGGTTGAGCAGGCCAGACAGGTCGCGCGGCAGTGGGTGCTCGAAGAGGGTGCCGGGCTGCCCGGGTTCGGCGGGGCGTTCCTGACCGGGTCGGCGTTGTGGGCCGACGCGGGTGCCGAGCTGGCCCCCACCTCGGACGTGGACGTCATGGTGGTCGCGGACCCGGCCGCTCGCATCGGTCATATAGGGAAATTTCGCTACAAAGAGGTATTGCTGGAGGTCTCCTCCATCACCGGGCTCGGCTCCACGCACGAGGTGCTCAGCGACTACCACCTGGCCGGCAGCTTCCACCTGCCGTGCGTGCTGGCCGACCCGTCGGGGCGGCTGACCGAGCTCCAGCGCGTGGTGGCCCGCGACTTCGCCGAGCGGCCCTGGATCCTGGCGCGGTGCACCAACGCCATGGACCGGGTCCGGGGCTGGATCAACGGCATGGACGAGTCCGCGCCGCTGGTGGACCAGGTCAACTCGTGGTTGTTCGGCACCGGGGTGACCGCGCACGTCCTGCTGGTGGCCGGGCTGCGGAACCCCACGATCCGCCGCCGGTACGCGGCCGTCCGCGAGCTGCTCGCCGAGCACGGGCGGCTGGAGTTCCACGAGAGCCTGCTCGAGCTGCTCGGCTGCGCCGATCTCGACGCCGCGCGGGTGCGGTGGCACCTGGCGGCGCTGGAGCGGGCGTTCGACGCCGCCGCCTCGGTGCGGGCGCCCTCGTACCGGTTCGACTCCGACATCAGCCCCGTGGCGCGGCCGGCCGCCATCGACGGGACCCGCGAGCTCATCGAGCGGGGGCTGCACCGGGAGGCCGTCTTCTGGGTGGTGGCCACGTACGCGCGGTGCGTGGCCAAGCGGGCCGCGGCCGGCGACCACCTGGCCGACCGCGCGGCCGACCACCTGGCCGATCACCTGGACGATCATGCGGACCACCACGTGGATGGCCATGTGGACGACTACGCGGCCGACTGCACGGACGGTCTCCGCGAGCTGCTGGCGGATCTGGGGGCGGAGACGTTCACCGACCGGCGGCGCCGCGGGGACCGGGTCCTGGCGGCGCTGCCGGGTCTGTGGCAGACGGCCATGGGGCTGTGCTGAACCGGGGTCAGCGGCCGTCGAGGCGGGGCAGGGCGTCGCCGTAGATGTCCGGGCTGCGGTCCACCTGGCCGATGAAGTCGCCGGGGAAGCCCAGCTCGAACTCCACCGCCGACTCCAGCCGCCGCAGCGCCTCCTCGGGGAGCGTCACGTCCGAGGCCCCCAGGTTGTCCTTGAGCTGCTCGGCGCTGCTCGTCCCGAGGATCGGGTGCACGCCGCGCCGCAGCGCCCAGGCGATCGCGACCTGCGAGGGCGTGGCGCCCAGCTCGCCGGCCACCTCGATCACGGCCCGCTCCGCGGCCCGCTCACGCTCGCCGAGCGAATCGGGTGACACGCGCGAGGCGGCCGCGTCCGGCGCGGCGTACCGGCCGGACAGCACGCCGCGGGCCAGCACCCCCCACGCCGCCACGCTCATCCCGTACGCCTGGGCCATCGGCAGCAGCTCCCGCTCGATGTCCCGCTGCAGCAGGCTGTACGGCACCTGCAGCCCCGCGAACGGCGTCCACCCGCGCCACTCGGCCAGCGTGTTGGCCCGGCTGACCACCCACGCCGGCGCGTCGGAGATGCCCACGTAGAGCACCTTCCCCGAGCGCACCACGTCGTCCAGCGCCCGCATCGTCTCCTCGACCGGCGTGTTGCGGTCCCAGACGTGCACCCAGAACAGGTCGACGTAGTCGGTGCGCAGCCGCCGCAGGCTCTGCTCCAGCGACAGCACGAGGTTCTTGCGGTGGTTGCCGGCCGCGTTCAGGTCGGTGCGGTCGCGGGTGCCGGTGTATTTCGTGGCCAGGACGAACCGGTCGCGGCGGCCCTGGAGGACCTCACCGACGACGCTCTCGCTCTCGCCGTACATGGAGGCGGTGTCCACGACGTTGCCCCCGGCCTCGGCGTACAGGTCGAAGATGCGCCGCACCTCCGGCGACGCCTCGCCGTAGGTCATCGCGCCGAGGAACAGCTCGGAGACCCTCAGCCCGGTACGGCCCAGCAGACGGTAACGCATCACGACACCCCTCAAGCCTGGTAGGGAGTGGCGAGCCGGGCCTCCCGCAGGGCCCTGCCCCACCAGCCGAGCTGGTCCAGCAGCGCCTTGGCCGCCCCCTCCGGCCCCTCATGATCCACCAGGCGGCCGTCGGCGTCGAACCGGGTCCAGTGCTGGTCGAAGCTGATCCAGTTGCGGATCGTCACCGCGTGCATCTCGGCGAACACCTGCCGCAGGTGCTCCGCCGCGCGCAGCCCGCCGCCGAAGCCGCCGTACGAGATGAGCGCGACCGGCTTGGCCTGCCACTGCGTGGAGTGCCAGTCGATGGCGTGCTTGAGCGAGGCGGGGAAGCTGTGGTTGTACTCGGGGGTCACGACCGCGAACGCGTCCGCCTCCGCCAGCCGCCCGGCCAGGCGCCGCAGGTCCGCGGGCCGCCCGTGCACGTCGGCCAGCTCCTCCGCCGTGGCCGGGAGCACCGCGGGCAACGGCGTGTCCGCCAGGTCGATGATGTCCGGGTCGAACAGCCCGTGCGTGGCCGCCTGCTCCGCGAACCACCGGGTGACCGTGGGGCCGAAGCGGCCCGCGCGGACGCTGCCCGTGATGACCGCCAATCTCATGTTCGTCATGGGCACCAACCTGCCCCGCCGCCGGGCGCGGAGGAAGGCCGCGCTCAGACTGGCCCCCGGAGGGCCACGATAAGGCGGGGACGCCGGTTCTACACTCGGCACGTGAGCGACAACGAGCTGGGCGCCTTCCTGCGCGCCCGCCGCGAGGCGATCAAGCCCGCCGACGTCGGCCTGCCCGACGGCGCCCGGCGGCGCACGCCCGGGCTGCGCAGGTCCGAGCTGGCCACGGTGGCCGGGGTGAGCGTCGAATACCTGACCAGGCTGGAGCAGGGCCGCGACCGCAACCCGTCCGTCCAGGTGCTCGTGACGCTCGCCGACGCCCTGCGCATGACCCCGGAGGAGCGCATCCACCTGCGCCACCTGGCCAAGGTGAGCAGCGGCGGCATCGCCCTGTGCCCGGCCGCCGGGCAGGCGCCCGACCGCACCGTGCGCCCCACCGTGCGGGCGCTGCTCGACCGGCTGGAGCCGGCGCCCGCCGTGCTGCTCAACCGGCTGGGCGAGGTGCTCGACCGCACCGCGGGGTTCGACCGGCTCTTCGGCCCCGTCGGCCTGCTGGAGGGCGAGGCGCCCAACCTGATCAGGTACACGTTCGCGGACGTGCGGGCCAGGATCGCCTACCCCGAGTGGGACCGGGTGGCCGACGAGCAGGCCGCCGCGCTGAAGTACGAGGCCGGCACCGACGACCCGTACGCGGCGGAGCTGATCGCCGACCTGTCGTTCGCGGCGGGCGAGGCCTTCACCGGGCGCCTGGCCGGGCCGTCCCAGCCGGCGCGGATGGCCCCCGTGCAGCGCATGGCGCACCCGGAGGCCGGCGAGCTGCGGCTGGCCAGGGAGGCGCTCGACCTGACCGGCGGCGAGCAGCGGATCGTCGTCTACCTGCCCGCCGACCCCGCCACCGCGGCCGCGCTCGACCGCCTGACCGGCCGCCGCCCCGGCGCCCTGCGGGCGGTGAACGCCTGACCGTGCCGCCCGGGGCGGCTCAGGCGCGGCGCAGGGAGCGGGTCAGGCCGGCGGCGATCGTCGTGGCCAGCACCCAGCCCGCCACGATCAGCCCGTACGCCAGCCACTGCGTCCCGCCGCCCGGGTTGAACGCCTTCTCCTGCCCGAAGTCGATGATCGGCAGCAGCAGGTCCAAGGTGTAGACCAGCGAGCTGAACTCCGGCGCCTCCCCGCGCTTCAGCGGCGGCGGCTCGGCCAGCGCGAACACGACCGTGCCCAGGACCAGCAGCGCCGCCAGCCAGCCGGCCGCGCGCAGCGGGCGGAAGCCGTAGCCGACGGTGACGTCCTGGAGGTGGCCCCAGAGCGCGGCGTACCAGGGGAGGGTGGCGCGGCGCTGCCGCTGGCCGGCCAGCAGCGTGTCGCGGGCGTCGGCGTCGCTGCCCAGCCGCCGGTACATCGCGGCGAGCTGCTCGTAGGCGTGCGGCAGGTAGCCGTCGGGGTCGCGGCGCAGCCAGTCCAGCCGCTCGGCGGCCGGCAGCATGGGCTCCAGCACCTCGTACGACAGCCCGTCCATGCGCAGCGCGTCCGGCCACACGCCTGGGCTGTCGCGCAGCAACCCGATGCGCGCGTGCCGCAGCTCGACCGTGCCCCGGATCGGCTCGGCGGTGCGCAGGGCCAGCTCCCGCGCCTCCATCCGCCCGCATTTGAGCGCCGCGCCGCCGGGCGCCTCCAGCGTGGCGTCGTGGAGGCACAGGCGGCTGCCGATCCGGGCGCCGGTCAGCCGGATGCGGCCCTGGGCGGAGAAGCCGTCGCAGAGGTTGAGCACCTTGCCGACCGTGATGCCGTTGGCCGACAGCGCCGCGCCGCCGGGGTTGACCAGCCGGGCGCCCTCGAAGTGGGCGGGGCCGGTGACGGAGGCGTCCAGCAGGCTGATCTCGCCCTCGGCCGACAGCCCCTCGCGGGCCAGCAGCGCGCCGTTGACCACGATGTTGCCGCCGGCCAGCACCAGGCCGCCCGGGTTGCGCAGGCGCGCGCCGTCGAGGCTGAGCGTGCGGCCGATGGCGGCGCCCTCCAGCCAGATGATGCCCTCGGTCTCGACCAGCGACATGAACAGGCCGCTCTCGGCGTTCAGGCCGCCGCCGCGCACCGCGAGGCCGCCGGGGTTGCGCAGCCGCGAGCCGCGCAGCGTGAGCGGCCCGGCCACGCGGGCGAACCGCAGGCTGACCTCGCCCTCGGCCTCCACGTCCCGCGCGAACAGCCCCGCCTGGACGACCATGTTGCCGCCCCCGAACGCCACCCCGCGCGGGGCCCGCAGGCGGGCTCCGTCGATGTTGACGGCCGCGCCCACCCGGGCCGCGGTGAGGATGATCTCGCCGTCACAGGTGAACCCGTCCTGGGCGCGCAGGTTGCTGCCCACGTCGAGGTGCTCGCCGTTGATGGCGATGCCGCCCGGGTTGTCCAGGCGGGCGCGGTTCAGCGTGAGGTTGCCGTTGATCCGGGCGCTGGGCAGGCGCAGCTCGCCGGTGACGTGGCAGTCCGTCAGCCGCAGGTTGCCCTCGACCTGGATGTTCGAGGCGATCAGGCCCGGCAGCCGGGAGCCGGCGAAGCTGAGGAAGCGGGTGCGGGCCTGGTACAAGTCGGGCCGCTCGTCGAAGGCGCAGCCCTCGAACGTGATCGGGAAGTCGATCTCGCCGAACGCCAGGTGGAGCAGGCCGGTGATCCGCGCCCCGGCCAGGCGCAGGCCCGGCTTGTCCCCCGGGTCGGCGTATTCGCCGAGCAGCAGCTCCGCCAGCACCTCCGCGCGGATGGTGCGGCCGGGATCCCAGGCGGCGGCGTCGGCGGGGGAGTCGTGGACGGGGTCGCCCGAGCGCAGGTCGACCTCCTGGCCCCGGGGGAGCGCCGCGGACACGGCCTGCTCGGCCGGCGTGAGTTCTCGCACACGGACATCCTGGCGTGGGACGGGCTATTCGCGTACGTCGAACCCGAGCGCCGCCGCCACGACCGTCGCCTGGAACGGGTCGATCACCGCGTCCTTCAGCGAGACCTCGTGCGGGTCGAACGTGCTCAGATCGCTGCCCCGCAGGTCGCACTTCGTGAGGTCGGCCCCGCGCAGCCACGCCCCCGACAGGTCGGCGCGGCGCACCTCCGCCCCCTCCAGCCGCGCCCCGGTCAGGTCGGCCTCGCGCAGCCGGGTGCCGTGGAAGGCGCTGCCGCGCAGGTCGGCGCCGGGCAGCCCGACGTAGGACCAGTCGCCGCCCTCCACCTTCAGCAGCCCGTAGGTGCAGCCGTCGAACATGCTGCCCGTCAGCTTGCAGCCCCTGAACGTGGCGTCGAAGAACGAGCAGCGCGAGAACGTGCAGTTGAGGAAGCGGGCGTCCTCGTGCACCGACACGTTGAACCGCACGTTCCTGAACTGGCACTCCTCGAACGAGGAGCCGCGATCGACCAGCTCGGTCATGTCCACGTCCTGGAACAGCACCCGCTGGTAGCTCTCGCCGGAGAGCTCGAGGCTGTCCCAGTCGGCGGACCTGATCGTCTTCTCCGTCGGGGGCGGCGGGACACCGTGCTTGCGCTCTGCCATGCGAACAAACTAGCGGACGCGGCTCCCGGCTAGGCCCGTTTGGCGATGGCGGTGATGAGCGGCTGCACCAGCTTGGCCGCCAGGGGGCCGAAGGCGGCCAGGATGAGCACGTACGCCGCCGCCAGGGCGCCCAGGTCGGGATGCACGCCCGCGCCCACCGCCAGCCCGGCGATGACGATGTTGAACTCGCCGCGCGGGATGAGCGCGATGCCCGCCCGCGCCTGGCCGGCCTTGGCGATGCCGGCCCGCCGGGCCGCGTACACGCCGGTCAGGAGCTTGGTGATCATGCTGACCAGGGCCAGCAGGGTGGCCAGCCCGGCCACCGGCAGGATCTTCGCGGGGTCGGTCTGGAAGCCGAAGAAGACGAAGAACACCGCCGCGAACAGGTCCCGCAGCGGCGCCAGCAGCGCCTGCGCGTCCTCGGCCAGCTCGCCCGACAGCGCGATGCCGACCAGGAACGCGCCGACCGCCGCCGACACGTTCAGCTGCTGGGCCAGCCCCGCCACCAGCAGGGCCAGCCCGACGACCTTCAGCAGCAGCACCTCGGAGTTCGGGCTGGACACGAACGCCTCGATGAAACGCCCGAACCGCAGCGCCACGACCAGCACCACGGTCACGGTCAGCAGCGCGATGCCCACCGCGATCGCCCCGCTCAGCAGGCTCAGCCCCGCCAGCATGGTGGTCAGGACCGGCAGGTAGATCGCCATCGTCAGGTCCTCGAACACCAGCAGCGACAGCACCGTCGGCGTCTCCCGGTTGCCGATCCACCCCAGGTCGGACAGCACCTTGGCGGTGATCCCCGAGGAGGTGGCGTAGGTGACGCCCGCCATGGCCACGGCCGCCACCGGGCCCCAGCCCAGCAGTAACGCGCAGATGGCGCCGGGCGCGGCGTTGAGCACCAGGTCCACGACACCCGCGCGGGCGTTGCCCTTCAGGCTCGTGACCAGCTCGTCGGCGTTGTACTCCAGGCCGAGCGTGAGCAGCAGCAGGATGACGCCCAGCTCGGCGCCGGTCGAGATGAACTCCGTGCTCGTGGCCAGCGGCAGCACGCCACCGGTCCCGAACGCCAGGCCGGCGATCAGGTAGAGCGGGATGGGGGAGATGCCGACCCGCAACGCCAGCGCGCCCAGCAGTCCCAGGCCAAGGAGGACAGCACCGAACTCGAGAAAAAGGACAGCGGTATGGTGCACCCGCGGCCCTACCCGCTCACCAGGATGCCGGCCACCTCTGCGGTGCTGTCCTCGCTGCCCACGACGACCACGACGTCCTCGGCGCCGAAGACGAACTCGGGCCCGGGGCTGGCGAACACCTGCCCGGCGCGCACGACGGCGACGATGGAGGCGCTCGTACGGGTCCGCACGCGGGCGTCCCCCATGGGGCGGCCGGCGTACGGGGAGCCGGCCGGGATGGGGATCTGCACGCTGACCAGGCCCTCGACCTGCTGGTGCAGCTGGTTGAGCCGCTGGACGATGCGGGGGGCGCCCAGCAGTTCGGCCAGGGCGTCGGCCTCCTCGTCGTTGAGCTTGACCGTCTGGCAGACCGCGTCGGGGTCGTCCTTGTCGTAGATCACCAGGTCCCGGCGGCCGGTGCGGTGGGAAATGACGCCCACGCGCTGTCCCTTGCGGGTGGTGAAATCGTGCCGCAGGCCGATTCCCGGCAGTGCTGTTTGTTCGACCTCCACGTATCCCCACCCGTCCAGATCGGCATATTTCCGGACAACCCTACCAATGGTGCGCCCGGTGGCGGCCGTGGTCGCCTGCGGGCTGTCGCCGCGCGTGCGAGACTGCTCATAGCCGCGAGCCCGCCCGCACGACCGACGGCCCGCGACGCCGAAACGAGCTGCAACACCACAAGGGACAACGCACGATGCCGACCGCCCCCTCGATCCGGCTGGTTCTCGTGGAAGATCACGCCATGGTCGCGGAGGCCATCGGCCTGGCGCTCGGCCGCGCTCCCGACATCGACGTGGTGGCCCAGGCCGGCACCATCGCCGGCGCCCTGGCCGACACCGGCAGGTGCCAGCCCGACGTCGTCGTGCTCGACCGCCGCCTGCCCGACGGCGACGGCATCACGGCCATCGGCCGGCTGGCCGCCGTCGCGCCCAGGACCCGGGTGCTGGTGCTGACCGGCGAGGCGACGGCGTCCGTGGCGGCCAGGGTCGTGGCCGCCGGCGGCGCCGGACTGGTGGTGAAGTCCTCGCGCCTGGGCGAGCTGGAGTCGGCGGTGCGGGAGGTGGCGGCCGGCGGGGTGGTGTTCGCGCCGGGGCTGCTGCCGGGCGTGCTCGACCGGCTGACCGGCCGGGCGGGCCACGTGGGCTCGGCGCTGACCGCCCGCGAGCGCGAGACGCTGCTGCTCCTGGCCGAGGGCGCCAGCACGTACGAGATCAGCGACCGCCTCGGCGTGGCCCACAACACGGCCCGCAACCACGTCCAGCACGTGCTGGAGAAGCTGGGCGCCCGCTCCAAGCTGGAGGCGGTGGCCTTCGCCCGCCGGGACGGCCTCCTGGATTGACGCAAACGCACCAGGTCACTTCCCACATCTGTATCAGCCCGCCTGGCGCGATTGCGTCTCGTGACCGGCCGCCGCACTCCGTGAGAGTAGAGGCGTGGTAAGTAAGGAGGTCGAGCCGTACCAGGTGGACACCCGTTTGCCCCAGGAGATGGGCAGCATCACAGAGGCCCGGCGCCTGGCCCGCGTGGCCCTGCGCGAATGTGGCTACCTGGGGCGCCACGAGGACGTCCTGTTAGTGGTGTCGGAGCTGGTGACGAACGCGCTCGTGCACGGGGACGGCCCGCCCGAGCTGCGCCTGCGGGCCGACGCGTCGTGGGTGCGGGTCGAGGTCGGCGACAGCGGCGCACAGCTGCCCGAGGCGCGCGAGCCGGGGCCGGCGAGCGGCTGGGGGCTGCACGTCGTCCGGCTGCTGTCCACCGGCTGGGGCGTCTCGCCAGGTGAGGGTGGCAAAGTGGTGTGGTGCGAGCTGGCTGCCCGGCTCGCTCCCCTTCAGGCGGGTCCGGCCGAGGCCTGAATCCGGTTTGGCTCTCTGTGCTGGTCATGAAAGGCTGCGGTATGCCTGAGCATGGCCAGTCCCAGGAGGATATGAGGCTGCTCGTCCAGAGCATCCTTGACTACGCCATCTTCATGCTCGACCCGCGCGGCGTGATCGTCAGCTGGAACGTGGGTGCGCAGCGCATCAAGGGCTACTCCGCCGAGGAGATCATCGGCACCCACTTCTCCGTCTTCTACCCGCCCGAGGACGTCGCGGCGGGCAGGCCCGCCAAGGGCCTGGCGGAGGCCGCCGCCGACGGCCGGTGGGAGGAGGAGGGGTGGCGGGTGCGCAAGGACGGCACCCGGTTCTGGGCCAGCGTGGTCATCACCGCCCTGTACGACGACGGCGGCGGCCTGCGCGGATTCGGCAAGGTGACCCGCGACCTGACCGAGCGGCGCAGCATGTCCAGGGCGCTGGACGAGCGCGGCCTGCTGCTGGCCCGCCTGGTCCAGGCCCAGGAGCGGGAGCGCCGCCGCATCGCCTCGGGCGTGCACGACGACACCATCCAGTCCATGGTCGCGGTGGGGATGCGGCTGCGGACGTGGGCGGAGAAGCTGCCGGAGGAGCACGCCGCCGAGGTGCGCACGCTCGACGAGACCGTGGAGGCCGCCGTGAACCGCCTGCGCGACCTCGCCTTCAGCCTGCGCCCGCCCGCCGAGGGCCTGGTGGAGAGCCTGGCCGCCTACCTGGACCAGGTGAAGGCCGGCACGGGCCTGACCCATGAGCTGCGGGCCGACCTGGACGGCGAGCCGCCGGCCGAGACCGTGGTCACCGTCTACCGCATCTGCCAGGAAGCCCTGACGAACGTGCGCAAGCACGCCGGCGCGAGCCGGGTCACGGTGGAGCTGTCCTCGCTCGACCTGGGCGTGCACGTCACCGTCCAGGACGACGGCGCCGGCCTTGAGCCGTCCCCGCTCCCGTCCCCGTCCCCGTCCCCGGACGCGGAGGCGAGGCACTTCGGGCTGATCGAGATGCGCGAGCGCGCGGAGGCGGCGGGCGGCTGGTGGCACATCCGCGGCACGCCGGGCGGGGGCACGACGGTGGAGTTCTGGGTGCCGGCCGTCCCGCTCGCCCGCCGCGACGACGGCGAAGACCCCTGAGCCGCTCCCCGCCGTCGCAGGCGGGAGAAGGCCGCAGTCAGGGAACGGTTGCCATCAGGGGACGGTCGCGGTCGGGGAGCGGTCGGGGCGGTGCCGCCTGTTACGAGCCGTCGCCGGTCAGCGCGTACGCCTGCCGGGCGATCTCCCATTCCTCGTCCGTCGGGATGACCAGCGCCGCCACCTCCGACCCCGGCGGCGACACCGCCCGCTCCAGCGACGAGGCTGCCTCGTTGAGCGCCGGGTCCACCGCGATGCCCAGCCGCTCCAGCCCGGCCAGGGACTCGGCCCGGGTGGCGGCGTCGTGCTCGCCCACCCCGCCGGTGAACACGATCGCGTCCACCCGGCCGAGCAGCGCGTAGTAGGCGCCGACGTATTTGCGGATGCGCCGCGTGTAGACGTCGAGGGCCAGCCTGGCGCCGGCGTCGCCACTGGCGCGCACCTCCCGCATGTCGCCGGTCCCCGTGAGCGCGAGCAGCCCGCCCTGGTGGCTGAGCAGGTGTTCCACCCGCTGGGCGTCGAGCCCCTCCACCCGGGCGAGGTAGCCGCCGATCGCGGGGTCCACGTCGCCCGAGCGGGTGCCCATGACCAGCCCCTCCAATGGGGTCAGGCCCATGGAGGTGTCGACGCTGCGGCCGCCGGAGACGGCGGTCGCGCTGGCGCCGTTGCCCAGGTGCAGCACGATCAGGTTGAGCTCGGCCAGGTCGCGGCCGAGCACGGCGGCGGCGCGGCGGGAGACGTAGGCGCACGAGGTGCCGTGGAAGCCGAAGCGCCGCACGCCGAGCCGCTCGCGCCAGTCGCGGGGCACCGCGTACGTGTACGCCTCCGGCGGCAGCGTGCGGTGGAACGCCGTGTCGAACACCGCCACCTGCGGCACCTCGGGGAACGCCTTGCGCGCGAGCCGGATGCCGGCCAGGTTGACCGGGTTGTGCAGCGGCGCGAGCGGGGCCAGCTCCTCGATGGCGGCGATCACGTCGTCGTCGACCAGCACGGGCTCGGTGAACCGGGCACCGCCGTGCACGACGCGGTGCCCGACCGCGACGGGGTCGAGCTCCGGCCCCGCCGTCCCGAACGCCTCCATGACCGCGGCCAGCCCCTCGTCGTGCCCCGCGAAGCGGGCCTGCCTCTCGTAGGGCGGCCCGTCGCCCACACGGTGCGACAGGCGTCCCAGCTCCTCGCCGATGCGCTCCACCAGCCCGCGGGCGGGCCGTTCACCGGTCCGCATGTCGACGAGCTCGTACTTGATGGACGAGGAGCCGGTGTTCAGGACGAGAATGCGGCCGGCCATGTCCACGATCTTATCTCCGCGGGGTCCTCCCCATGATCCCGCGTGTACGCCCGCGCCCGCAGCCGCTCGTCGGTCATGTGCTGGCGCAGGTGGGCCTGCGTGGCGCCGAGGCCGGGCACCCGGTCGATCACGTCGAGCACCAGGTGGTAGCGGTCGATGTCGTTCAGCATGCACATGTCGAACGGCGTCGTCGTGGTGCCCTCCTCCTTGTAGCCGCGCACGTGGATGTTGTCGTGGCCGTGCCGGCGGTAGGTGAGCTGGTGGATGAGCGACGGGTAGCCGTGGAAGTTGAAGATGACCGGCTTGTCGGTGGTGAACAGGGTGTCGAACTCGGCGTCCTCCATGCCGTGGGGGTGCTCCGAGGGCGGTTGCAGGCGCATGAGGTCCACGACGTTGACGACGCGTACCTTGAGCTCGGGCAGGTGCTCGCGCAGCAGCGCGGCGGCGG